>JBOGVO010000001.1:0-4388 GCA_050692855.1 Actinomycetota bacterium
CGCAGGTACCGTTCCAGCAGCTGCCACGACGACTTCCGGCTCCCCGGTGCGCGCCGCCTCGTCTCCTCGAGCAGGTCGTCCGGGGGAACGCCCTCGGCGTCGAGCTCGTGGCGGTAGGAGCGCACCCACTCGTCCATGATCTCGGGCGTCACCTCGGGGTGGAACTGCAGACCCAGGCTCCGTCCGGCGACGAAGGCCTGCGTGCCGAGGTCGGACTCGGCGATCACGGTCGCGCCCGGCGGCGCGGTGAACGTGTCGAAATGCCATTGGAACCAGGGTCCCTCGGGCACGAGCTCGGGGTCGGTGCTGCGGACCGGCAACCAGCCGATCTCCGACTCGTCCGACCGGGACACCTCCGCGCCGAGCACGCGGGCGAGGAGCTGCCCACCGAAGCACAGGCCGAGGATCGGGACATCGGCGTCGACGGCCCGGCGCATGAGGGCGGCCTCGCGAGGCACGAACGGCTTCGTGTCGTCGAAGGCCGCGAACTCGGAGCCCAGGGAGACGACGAGGTCGTACTCCGTGGGATCGACCACTCGATCGTCGATGTCGATCCTGAGCACGTCGACGATCGCCCCGTGCGAATCGAGCCATTCGGTGACGAGGCCCGGGGGGGTGGGTTCCTCGTGCTGGAGGATGAGCGCTCGCAGGCCCGCCGCTCGCGCATCGGTCGTCGAGCTCATGCAGGACCTCCCGTCGGGGCCGGTGACAGCGGATGGGTGTCGGACAGGTCCGTGTCCACCGTCTCGGCGACCTGTCGAACGGTCGCGGCGAACCGCGCGACCATCTCCGCGAGCTCGTCGTCGGTCGAGGTGAACGGGGGAGCGAACAGCGTCTGATCCCCGGCGTAGCCGTCGCGCGTCGGCTGCGTGGACAGGGTGATGAGGCCTCGCTCGAACGCGGTGCGGTCGATCCTGCCGGCCACACCCAGCTCGGGCGGGAGGAACGAGCGCCGGTCTCGCGGATCGACGTACTCGATGCCGAGCAGGTAGCCGTGACCACGCACCTCGCGCACGAGCGGGACGTCGTCGAGGGCGCTCGCCAGCTCGTCGCGCAGGCCGGGCCCTCGGGCGCCGACGCGCTCGACCAGCCGCTCCGTGCGCATCGCCTCCATGACCGCGAGCCCCACCGCGCAGGCCAGCGGCGCCCCGTCCCAGGTGTGCCCGAGGGGAAAGCGCCTCGAGCCGGCGACGACGGCCTCGAAGACGTGATCGCGACAGAGCACCGCCCCGATCGCGGTGTACCCGGCGCCGAGCCCCTTCGCCGTCGCGATGATGTCGGGTGTGCACGCCGTGCCGCCACCCGCGAACCAGCGACCGGTGCGACCCACCCCGGTCACGACCTCGTCGAAGCACACGAGGAAGCCGTGACGATCCCGCCGCTCGGCGAGGCCCTCCCAGAACCGCTGGGGCGGCGTGTGGGCGGGAAGGGCGGCCGCGCTCACGGGCTCGCAGAAGAACGCGGAGACGGTGCCGGGGCCCGATTCCTCGAGCGCGAGATCCAGCGCCTCGAGGGCGGCCTCGCCCGTCGGATCGCGGCGCCAGGTGCTCGGCGGGATGTGCAGGTGTCGGGGGAGGAACGGCTCGAAGGGGCGCTGGAGCCCGGGTCGCCCCGTCAGCGCCAGCGTCTCCATCGTCGGGCCGTGATAGGCCTGGGCCGGCGAGATCACCTGCCATCGCTCGGGCTCGCCGCGCTCGACGTGATAGCTGCGGGCGAGCTGGACGGCCATCTCGTTGGCGTCTGCCCCGCTGGTGGTGAACCGGACGCGGCCATATCCCTCGGGCGCCACCTCGATCAATCCGCGCGCGAGCCGCTCCTGGGCGGGGTTCGTGAGTCGCTCGGTGTGCACGTAGGGCAGGACCTCGGCCTGGGCCCGGGCCGCCTCGGCGATATCGCGACGCCCGTGCCCGAGGGTCGCGGCCATGGAGCCTCCGCTCATCGCGTCCAGGTAGCGACGCCCGGCGAGATCCTCGACCCAGACGCCGTCCCCGCGAGCGATGACCGGGAAGCCTCGACCGAGCTCGAGCGGGAGCACGCGGGTCCGATGACTCTCGATGTCCGCCACCAACCGGCCTCCTTCCACGCCGTCGGAACGAGCGGGCCGAACGAGCCGGCGGCGCCGAGAGCCAGGGTACGGCAATGCGGTGATCGCCGCCGACGGGTCGGGCTAGCCGATGCTCGAGCGGGCCGTCGAGGCCGATCGCACCACGTCGCCGAACCTGCCGAAGAGCTCGATCGCTCGCTCCTGCTGGTTCGCATGGAAGCGGTCGGACTCCTCGAGGACCTGCGCCGAGGTCTTCCCCCACGCGCGCACCACGTCCTCGCCCGCCGCCTCGAGCCAAAGCTCGAGCTCGGCCCGATCGACCTCGAAGTGGAACTGCGTGCCCCATGCACGGTCGCCGATGCGGAAGGCCTGGAGGTGCACCACGTCCCCCGTGCCGAGCACCGTCGCCCCCTCCGGCAGCTCGAACGTGTCCTCGTGCCAGTGAAAGACCATGTCCCCCTCCCGGAAGACCGAGAGCACCGGGTCGTGCTTCGCCTCGGGGGTGGGGTGCAGCGCGTTGAATCCCAGCTCCCGGACTCCCGCGGGATAGACCTTGTGGCCCATCGCCCGCGCGAGCATCTGGGAACCGAGGCAGATCCCCAGGTAGGGGACGCCCGCGTCAACCGCCGAGCGGACGTACGCGCGCTCGTCGGCGAGGAACGGGAAGAGGTCCGTCTGGTTGACGTTCATCTCCCCGCCGAACACGACGACGCCCGACACCTCGTCGAGCGCCGGAAGCGGGGCGCTCGAGGAGGCTCGATGCTCGAGGACCTCCAGGCTTCGGTCGGCGAGCCCGATCGGGGCCAGCCCGAACGTCTCGTTCTCGTCGTGTCCGATCAGCAGGACGGCCGGCATGCGCGGGAGTGTACGGGGGCGGGGCCCCTCGGTGGCTCACCCGCGCTCGAAGTACCGCATCAGCTCCCAATCGGTCACGCAGAGGTTGTCGAAGATCGACTGTTCCTGGACCGCGGTGTTCAACAGATGCCCGTAGACGAAGTCGCCGAAGGCATCCTTCGCGACCTTGCTCTTGCGGAAGACGTCGATCGCCTCATGCAGGCTCGACGGCACCCGTGGAACGCGCTTCGCCTCGTAGGCGTTGCCGACGAACATGGCCGGGGGCTCGATCTCGTTCTCGAGTCCGTGCAGCCCGCCCGCGATCGTCGCGGCGTACCCCAGGTACGGGTTCACGTCGGCTCCGGGGATACGGCTCTCGACGCGCGCCCCGGTGTGCTCGCCCACGGTGCGGAACCCGCAGGTACGGTTGTCGCGGCTCCACACGATCGCCGTCGGCGCCCACGACCCGAGCTGATAGCGCTTGTACGAGTTCACGAACGGGGCGAACATCCACGCCATCTCGCGCGCCGTCGCCAGCAGGCCGCCCATGTAGTGACCGTAGGTCTTCGAGATGTGGTGCTCGGCTCTCTCGTCGAACATCAGCGACTTCGTGCCCTTCGCGTTCCACACGCTGGAGTGCATGTGGCACGACGAGCCGGCCTCCTCCATCGTCCACTTCGCCATGAACGTGGCGGCCACGCCGTTGGCGGCGCAGATCTCCTTCACCCCGTGCTTGTAGAACACGTGGTAGTCGGCGGTCGTGAGCGCATCGGCGTAGGTGATGTTGATCTCGTGCTGGCCCTTGCCGAACTCACCCTTCGAGAACTCCACCGGGATGCCCGCTCCGCGGATGCCGTTGCGGATCTGGCGGATGATCCACTCGTCCTTGGTGGTCTGGAGCATGTGGTAGTCCATGATGTAGCTCGACGTGGGCCGGGCGTCGCGGTACCCGCGCTCGGCCAGCTCGTCGTAGCCGTCCTTGAACAGGTAGAACTCGAGCTCCGAGCCGGTCTTGATCGTGTACCCCGCCTCGGTCGCGCGTTCGATCTGCCGTTTCAGGATCTGCCGCGGCGCGACCTCGACCGGCTCGCCCGTGTCCTCGTCGGCCACGTCGCAGATCACCATGACGGTCTGCTCGAGCCACGGACACCACCGGAGCGTCGACATGTCGGGCACCATGCGGAAGTCCCCGTAGCCGGTCTCCCAGCTCGCGTACTCGTAGCCGGGCAGCGGTTCCATCTCCATGTCGATCGCGAGCAGGTAGAGGCAGGCGTGCAGGCCCTCCTCACCGAGGATCTCGTGCAGGAAGAAGTCGGGCATCACGCGCTTGCCCATGAACCGGCCCTGAAGGTCGGTGAACATGCACAGCACCGTATCGATGTCCCCCGCGTTCACCATCTCCTCGAGGGTCTTCACATCAAGGTTCCCCGACATCGGCTACCCCCTTCGCTCCGCGTGTACTGAATCGCATCGGTCCTCCCGAAGCAACTCGCCCCTTGCCACATGAGAC
>JBOGVO010000002.1:0-5272 GCA_050692855.1 Actinomycetota bacterium
GACCGGCGAGTCCGTCCGGTCGTGGGTCGGCCACGTGGACAGCGACGTGAACGACGTCCGGTTCTCACCCGACGGCTCGATGCTCGCGACGACCGGCGACGACGGCCTCCTGGTCATGTGGGATCCCGAAACGGGAGACGAGATCGCGCGCGTGCAAGGGGAGACGGGCGCCGTGGGGCAGTCCTTCGACGCGAAGGGCAGGCTCGTCGCCGCCGTCTGGCCGGAGGACGGCACGGCCCGAGTGGCCGAGACCGCGACCGGCACGGTCGTGCACACGTTCCACGGCCTGAACACGTTTCCGTTCGATACGGCCCTGAGCCCGGACGGCAGCCGGTTGGCCGTCGCGAGCGCGGACGTGGACGTCGTGTCGGTGTTCGACGTGCGCACCGGGGATCTCGTCCTCGAGCTCCCGAGACACACGTACTCCGTGAACTCCGTCTCGTGGAGCCCCGACGGGCGATGGATCGCCACCGGGGCGGGCGACTCGTCGGTGCGCATCTGGGACGCGGCGACCGGCACGCTCGAGGAGCGGCTGCTCGGACACACCGGCGTCGTGACGACCGTGGACTGGTCGCCCGACTCGCGGCGCATCGTCTCCGGCGGGAGCGACGGCACGGCCCGGGTGTGGGAGCTCGAGGTGCACCCGACCAGGGGGACCGTCGAGGTCGAGGCCCGCCAGGCGTACCTCCTTGCCGCGCAGCAGACCCAGTCGGGCCTGTACGCGGCGTTCTCGCCTGATGGGCAGCACGTCATCACCGGCGACGCGGGGATCGCCGCGGCCAAGATCTGGGACCTGTCGCTCGAAGGCGATGCCGAGGTCGTCAACGTCCCGACGGACTACCTGGCGCCGGTCGACGTCGGGTATCTCCCGGACGGGCGTCTCGTCGCATCGCACGATCGCGGATCCGTCGCGGTCTGGAACCTCCGGCGGGCGACCGCGCCCGAGACGACGCTCGGCCCCGGAGAGGGCTCGGAGGAGCCCGTGTTGCTGGTCGCGCCGAGTCCCGACGGCGAGCTGGTCGCGATCGTCCGCAACGCCTCGCCGATCGTCTCCGTGTGGAACGTCGAGTCGAGGTCGCTCGTCTTCGACTACGACGTTCGGGGCGACGTCATCACCTCGATCGATTGGAGCGCCGACGGCCGGTACCTCGCCGTCGGAGGGTTCGACGGGAACCTGCACGTGCTCGACGCCGACGACGACGGGCGCGGCACGCTCGTCGGCCAGGAGCCGGATCCTCAGATCGTCCAGGCCGTCGCCTTCGCGCCGGACGGTCGGACGATCGCCGCCTCGGCGCTCAACCTCGAGCAGCCGACCGAGAACCACGTGTCGATCTGGGACTGGCGGGCCGGAGAGGTCGCCCAGGAGCTCGACGCCGCGGGCGTCTCGTCGCTCGACTACGACGGATCCGGAGCGCGGCTTGCGATGGGGTTCCTCGACGGCAGGGTCGAGATCCGTGACGTCTCGACCGGCGACCGCGAGCGGTCGTTCGATGCGGGATCGGGCTCCGTCATGAACGTCGTGTTCAACCCGGACGGCAACCTGCTCGCGTCCGCCGGGGAAGATGCGACGATCCGCCTCTTCGACACCCACGCGGAGACCGGCGCCCGACAGCTGGAGCTCCGTGGCCACGAGTTCCTCGTCTCCGGTCTGGACTTCAGCCCCGATGGGAAGCGGCTCGCCTCCGCAGCTCCCGACGGCGTCGTACGCGTGTGGGCGCTCGACCTCGACGAGCTGGTCCGGATCGCCGAACGGGAGCTGACCCGAGGGCTCACCGTCGACGAGTGCCGGCAGTACCGCATCGACCCCTGCGGGTGACGTCGGGCGACGCCGGGACCGTTGACGGACGCCGAGGCCAAGCCGACCATACGGACATGGAGGCGGAGAGCTACGCCCCGTACGACTACCCGGCGGAGCCGTACTCGGAGGTGATCCCGGGGCTCTTCCAGGCCGGCGCGGGCCACTCGCCCGCCGACATGCTGTCGATGTTCGACGTCCTCATCGACGTCGGCGGGCGCGATCGGTGGGAAGGCGACCCCGATCCGCGATACAGCTTCCACCCGCTCGACGACGTCCCGTTCATCGTCGATGCCGAGATGATCCACGAGGTGGGGGAGCGGATCGCCTCCCTCATCAGGGAGGGGAAGCACGTCGCGGTGAACTGCCTCAGCGGTGTGAACCGGTCCGGGCTCCTGATCGGGCGTGCCCTCGTGGAGCTCGGCTACACGCCCGAGGAGGCGATCGAGGCGGTGCGCGACGCGAGGGGGCCGATGGCGCTCAGCAACCAGGGCTTCGTGCGCTTCCTCCGCGTCGACTGCACGCCCCGCGCCCTGGCGCGACGCCGGCAGCTGTCGCTTCCGATCTGATTCCATGCCCGATCGTGCCGTGAGGCTCGCCGGGGTGTTCGAAAGGATCGTCGGGTCTGACGTGCCCGCTTCGCGCGGCGGAGCTTCATCGACCGGTACGTGTTCTCCGACGGTGAGCTGCACGAGGTCGGCTCGGTCGTCTCGGCGACCCAGCGCTCGGGCTTCGAGGCCCGCCACGTCGAGGGCCTGCGCGAGCACTATGCCCTGACGCTCCGCTCGTGGGTGGCGAACCTCGAGCGCTCGTGGGACCAGGCGGTGGCCGAGGGCGGGCTCGCACGCGCCCGCATCTGGCGGCTCTACATGGCCGGCGCGGCGCTGAACTTCGAGGCGGGACGGACGCAGATCCACCAGGTGCTCGCGGTCCGCCCGGCGAGCGGCCGCTCGGGGATGCCGCTCCGCCCGAGCTGGTAGGCGGCTCGATCGGTGGGAGGGCTCGTTTCGGGGATGGTGCAGCACCTGGCCGCCTATCATCTCGGCCATGGCCGAGGCGCTGATGGACCGGGAGGCGGCCCACGCGTTCGCGCGCGAGCGGTGCCTGAAGGAGACCACGTACCGCCACCTGGTCTCGGTCGAGGGCGTGATGCGCTCGCTCGCCCGCCGGTTCGGCGAGGACCAGGACCTGTGGGGACTCACCGGGCTGTTCCACGACCTCGACCAGGACCACACCGGCGACGACGGGGCGCGGCACGCCCTGCTCGCGGCCGAATGGCTCCGCGAGGCCGGGGTGGACGAACGCGTCGTGAAGGGCGTGCTCGCCCACGCGTACGAGGGATACCGCACCGACCGCATGTCGAGGGCGGTCGTGCACGCCGACGCGGTCGCCGGCCTGCTCGTCGCGTCGGCCCTCGTCCGCCCGGAGCGATCGGCCGGCATGAAGGTATCGAGCGTCAAGAAGAAGCTGAAGGAGAGGTCGTTCGCGCCGGGAGTGAGCCGCGACGAGGTGACCGACGTGGAATCGAGCCTCGGTCTGCCGCTGGACGAGTTCCTGGCGGTCTCGATCGAAGGGCTCCAGGAAGTCGCGCCCGAGATCGAGCTCTGAGCGGACGGCGGGGGAGGACCGACGCGGGAGGACCGAGGTCGTCGCTCCCGCAAACTCGGCAGGGACCTCCGTGTTCTGTCGCAGGCGAAGCTACGGAGGTCACTGCCTACTTCCGTCGCCCGGTACTCACCCCCATCGGCATCCTCCGCCGTCATCGTGTAGTAGATTGCAAGTGACCTTGCAAATGATGCCAGGATATGAAAGCGTGCCTGCATGTTCCACCGGCCGTATTGGCGAGATCGGATCGAGGCGGCGTGGTCGCGGCGGAACGTGGTGTGGCTGGTCGGGGTGCGTCGAGTCGGGAAGACGGTGTTGTGTCGATCGCTCCGCGATATCGAGTATCTCGATTGCGAGCTCCCGAGCGTGCGACGTTCCCTCCAAGACCCGGAGTCGTTCCTACGATCGGTTCGTGGGAAGCGGGTCGTACTGGACGAGGTGCACCGACTCCCGGATCCGTCCGAGCTGCTGAAGATCGCCGCCGATCACTTCCCAGACGTGCATGTGCTCGCGACGGGCTCGTCGACCCTGCAGGCGACGGCGAAGTTCCGTGACTCGCTGACGGGACGCAAAGAGGAGGTCTGGCTGACCCCCATGATCGAGGCCGACCGTCTCTCGGCCTCGGGAACCGTGATCGATCGCCTCCGACGAGGAGGCCTGCCGTCGTTCTTCCTCGACGAAGCAGGCGAGCGGGAGATGCAGGAGTGGCTCGATGCGTATTGGGCCAAGGACATCCAAGAGCTCTTCCGGGTCGAGCGTCGGTCGTCGTTCACGCGGTTCGTGGAGCTGGTGCTGTCGAGGAGTGGGGGCATCTTCGAGGCCACCGCGTTCGCGGGGCCGGCCGAGGTCAGTCGCCCGACGATCACCAACTACCTCGGCGTGCTGGAGATCACCAAGGTCGCGCACGTCATCCGGCCGTTCTCGACCCGGCGAGCCTCCGAGATCGTGCATGCACCGAAGGTGTACGGGTTCGACACCGGCTTCGTGAAGACCTTCCGTGGATGGGGAGAGCTCCGAGCGGACGACCTCGGTCAGCTCTGGGAGCACTACGTGCTCAACGAGGTGCATGCACGATCGCGAGCGGGTGAGGTCCGCTACTGGCGGTCGACCCGGCACCATGAGGTCGACTTCGTGATCGTGCGCCATGGCCGCCCGCCGACCGCGATCGAGTGCAAGTGGCGGGCCGACGGCCGCGAGGATCTCAGCGGTCTCAAGGCGTTCCACAGGGCGTATCCGGACGCTCGGACGTATGTCATCGCGTCGGACGTGGAGCGAACGTTCGAGCGCGAGCTCGTGCCTGAAGTTCCCGTCCGGTATGTCGGGATCGACGAGATCGCCTCGATCTGATCCGGTCTGGTCACCTCCCCGCGCTCCCGAGGGGCGCCCGCCCGCGCAGCGCCCCGACGTACACCCCGGCGAGCACGAGCATCGCGCCGAGGGCGAACGTCCACGTGAGGCGCTCGTCGAGCAGCCAAGCGGCGAGCACCACCGTCACGATCGTGATCATCACCAGCTGGTACGAGGCCGCGCTCGCCGGCCACCGCCGCAGCACCAGCAGGATGCACCAGAGCACCACGACGCCACCGGGGAGCACGAGATAGGCCTGCGCGAGCCACGTCGAGCGTTCCACCGGCACGGCCCACGTCTCGCCGGTCATCACGCTCAGCGCGAGCAGGACCACCGTGCCGGTCACCATCGCGACCGCGCCCATCGCCGCCGGATGCGCCGGCGGGAACGCCCGCACGACGATCAAGCTCTCGGCCCAGACGAGGGCGCCGGCCAGCATCGCGATCATCGACGCCAGTGGCACGCCCGCCTCGACCCCGCTGCCGAACACGACCGCGATGCCGGCGATCGCGAACATGGAGCCGA
>JBOGVO010000003.1:0-5839 GCA_050692855.1 Actinomycetota bacterium
GTTCCAGGCCTCCTCCGAGGAGCTCCGGCGGCTCGTGGTCGGATTGCTGCAGCTCGAGAAGCACGGCGGCATCCGCGTGCTCGTGCGCCGTGACCTCTACGGGCGCAGCGTCTCGGTCGTGGTCGCCCTGCCACGCGACCGCTTCAACGCGGCGCTTCGCAAGCGCCTGCAGCGGTTCTTCCTCGAAGAGTTCCAGGGTTCCACGGTCGACTACCACCTGTCGCTCGGCGAGACGCAGTGGGCCCGCATCTTCTTCACCGTGCACGTGGACCCGGGCACCCAGATCCCCGAGGTCCCTTACGAGCAGCTCGAACGAGAGGTCGAACGGCTCGCGCGCAGCTGGGACGACGACCTGCTCGATGCCCTGATCGCCCGCGTCGGCCCCGAGCGGGGGACGAACCTCGCCGAGAAGTACTCGCCGAGGTTCCCCAGCTACTACAAGGCATCGGAGGAATGGGACCTGATCGTCGACGATGTGCTGGCCCTCGAGGCCCTCGAGACGAACCCCGAGGGCTACCTGGTCGGCATCGGCAACGAGACGGATGGCGAGCGCCTGACCCGCGTGCGGCTGTACAAGACCGGGGGCAAGGTCGACCTGTCGGCGTTCATGCCGATCCTCGAGGCGCTGGGACTTCGGGCGGTCGAGGAGATCCCGACCCAGCTCCAGGGCGAGGGGAAGGTCTACATCCACGACTTCGGCGTGCTCGACCCCCGAGGCACCGTGCTCGACCTCGGCGCGGAGTCGGCCAACGTGGCCGCGACGATCGCCGCGGTCTGGCGCGGCGAGGCGGAATCCGACTCGCTGAACCGGCTCGTCACGCTCACCGATCTCGATTGGCGCCAGGTGCAGATCCTGCGCGCGCTGCGCCGGTACCGCATGCGCGTCTCGTCGCGCTACACCGAGGAGTACCGCAACGATGCGATGACCGAGCACGCGAACATCTCGGCCGCATTGGTGCGCATGTTCGAGGCCAAGTTCGATCCCGAGCGCGACGCGAGCGAGGAGGAGATCGACGAGATCCGTCAGTCGATCCACGCCGACCTGCGCGAGGTGACCTCGCTCGACCAGGACAACATCCTGCGGAGCCTGCTGGGCACGATCGAGGCGATCGTGCGCACGAACGCGTACGTGTCCGAGCGGTCGTCGCTGAGCTTCAAGCTCCGTTCGATGCGGGTGCCGGAGATGCCCAAGCCTCTCCCGCTGTTCGAGATCTTCGTGTACTCGCCGCACATGGAGGCGATCCACCTGCGAGGGGGCATGGTGGCACGCGGCGGCATCCGCTGGTCCGACCGCAAGGAGGACTACCGCACCGAGGTCCTGGGCCTGATGAAGGCGCAGAAGGTGAAGAACGCCGTGATCGTGCCCGACGGCTCGAAGGGCGGCTTCATCCTGCGCCGCACGCCCTCCGACCCCGGCGAGCTGCGCGCGGAGGTGTCCACCCAGTACGTCACGTTCATGCGCGGCATGCTCGACGTCACCGACAACCTCGAGGACGGCCGGGCGGTGCACCCCCCGAACGTGCGCATCCACGACGCTGAGGACACCTACCTGGTGGTCGCGGCCGACAAGGGCACGGCAGCCTTCAGCGACACCGCGAACGCGGTGAGCGAGGAGTACGGGTTCTGGCTCGGGGACGCGTTCGCAAGCGGAGGGTCCCAGGGCTACGATCACAAGGCGCTGGGCATCACGGCCCGGGGGGCTTGGGAATCGGTCAAGCGCCATTTCCGGGAGATCGGCATCGACGTGATGACCGAGCCGTTCACCGTGGTCGGTATCGGCGACATGTCCGGCGACGTGTTCGGCAACGGCATGCTGTACACGCGGCAGATCAAGCTCATCTGCGCGTTCGATCACCGGAACGTGTTCATCGATCCCGACCCCGACCCGGGGGCGTCGTTCGCCGAGCGGCAGCGCCTGTACGCCACCCCGGGCTCCACCTGGAACGACTACGACCGGTCGCTGCTCTCGGCAGGCGGCGCGGTGCTCGATCGTGCATCCAAGAGCGTCACGCTGTCTCCCGAGGCTCGGGCAGCCCTGGGCATCGGCGACGACGTCGCCGAGGAGATGACGCCCGCCGAGGTGATCCGATCCGCGCTGCAGG
The DNA here is from genome assembly GCA_050692855.1 of Actinomycetota bacterium. Taxonomy (GTDB): domain Bacteria; phylum Actinomycetota; class UBA4738; order UBA4738; family HRBIN12; genus JAOUEA01. The sequence goes on from JBOGVO010000003.1 coordinate 2,103, forward strand.
CTCCGGCCGACCTGCTGTGGAACGGCGGCATCGGCACCTACGTCAAGGAATCCCGCGAGGGTCACACCGAGGTCGGCGACCGCGCCAACGATCCGGTGCGCGTGAACGGCGACCAGGTGCGGGCGCGCGTCATCGGTGAGGGCGGCAACCTCGGCGTCACCCAGCGCGGACGCATCGAGTACGCCCGCGGCGGCGGGCGCATCAACACCGACTTCATCGACAACTCGGCCGGCGTCGACACGTCCGACCACGAAGTGAACATCAAGATCCTTCTCGGACTCGCGGTTGCACGGGGCGAGCTCACGATGGACGAGCGGAACGAGCTGCTGCAGGGCTGCGCCGACGACGTCGTGGCCCATGTGCTGTACGACAACTATCAGCAGGCACAGATCCTCTCCCAGGAGACGGAGGTGAGTCCCCAGCGGATCGAGGCCTACGAGGACCTCATGCAGCAGCTCGAGGCCGCCGACGGCGAGCTCGACCGAGAGGTCGAGTTCCTGCCTTCGAGCGAGGAGGTCGCGGAGCGGCGGCCCGCCGGGCACGGTCTCGTCCGACCTGAGCTCGCCGTCCTGCTCGCCTACGCGAAGCGCGCGATCTCCGCTGAGCTCGAGAGATCGGATCTGCCCGATTCCCCGTACCTGGCCCAGGATCTGCGGAGATACTTCCCGCCCATGATCGTAGAGCGGTTCGGTCGCCTGATCGACGAGCATCCGTTGCGACGGGAGCTGATCGCCATGATCCTCGCCAACGACGTGGTGAACTCCCAGGGCGTGACGTTCGTCTCCCGCACGGTCACCGAGACGGGCGCGAGCCAGACCGACGTCGTCCGCTCGTTCCGCATCGCCCGCGACGTGACCGGCGCGGTGCAGCGGTGGGCCGACGTCGAGGCGCTCGACGGCCTGATCGATCCGGACATCCAGAACGAGCTCATGAGCGGGGTGGACTGGCTGGTCGAGACGACCTCCCGGTGGTACCTGGTGCGCTCGACCGGGCGCCGTCTCGCCGAGACCGTCGACGACGCCCGCGACTCGTTCAGCGAGCTCTCGAGCGTGATCGACCAGATCGGCCCCGAGGCCTGGCGCGAGGAGCACGAGCACTCCGTGAGGCGGCTCGAGGCCGAGGGGGTGCCCGCCGAGATCGCTCGTCGGCACGCATTCCAGGCCGAGCTCGTGCACGGACCCGACATCATCGCGGTCTCGCACGCCAGCGGCCGGACGGTGCTCGAGGTGGCTCGGGCGTTCTTCCTGCTGGGCGAGCGGATCCATCTCGACTGGCTCGAGCACCAGGTCGAGGACATGCCGGGCGGGAGCACTTGGCAGCGGTGGGCGCTGCAATCCATGGAAGACGAACTGTTCACCTTGCGCCGGAGCCTCGCCGAGGCGGTCCTCGCCGAATGCGGCGGCCTGCCGATCGATGAGGCGGTCGAGAAGTTCGTGGAGACGCGCGACGAGGCCTACGCGAGGCTGCAGCGGTTCATGCGGACCCTCTCGGTCGACGGGATGGGCGAGCTCGCGCAGCTCACCGTCGCCCTGAGGCAGATCCGTTCGCTGATCGGCTAGGCGTCAGCCGCCGTAGAAGATGACGGTCGTCCAGACGCGCGAGCCCCGTTGGACCACCCCGATCCCCACGCGCGAGAACGCGTTCCGCAGGATGTTGCTGCGGTGGGCGGGACTGCGCATGTACAGCCTGTGGATGCGCCTCACCGAGCCTGCCATGCCCACGTTCTCGCCCCAGCTGGTCGGGTGGAAGGGCCGAACCAGCTTGTAGAGGTTCGCGGAGTGGTACACGGAATGGCGGTTCGCCATGCGTCTGGCGTGGGCGACCGCGCTCCTCGAGAGGCGCCAGTTCAACATGAGCGGCCGCATGTGGTTGCTCCGTCGAGCGGAGTTCGTGAGGGAGAAGAGCTTGCGGCGCAACTCTTTCGATGTCGCGGCGTTCGCCGTCCCCGAGGAGACGGGGGCCGCCACCAGGATGACGGCGGCGAGGAGGAAGACGATCAGGGCGGACTTCGCACGTCTCATGCGGTTCGCCCGACCCTAGCGGCCGATCCGGGGAGCGTCGAGCCATAGCGGTTTCGCTCATGTGCGACGATTCCGTGAAGATTCCTGGTGGGCAGGGGATACGGACGGCGAAAAAAAAGTGAACCGAGACGCCGATCCTAGCGTTCGACCCAGGTCGCGAGCCCGTCGGGACCCTCCCGCACCCAGCCGAAGGCCTCGGCGAGATGGGTGGGCGCGACCGTCGTTACGGGATGGGAGAGGAGCTCGTCGATGAGCGCACGGCGGGTCCTCGTCGCCTGGGCCGGATCCGCGTCCGTCACGGACATCCACTCGGGGTGTGGCACCTGGAGCGGGTGATTGAAGGCATCGGCGGTGATGATCGCCCTGGCGCCGTCCGATCCCGAACGCACGATCTGGTGGCCCGGCGTATGACCTGCCGCGAGCTGGAGGTGGATGGCGTCGGCGACGTCGTGGTCGCCGTCGATCAGCTCGAGCTGTCCGGACCGCTCGAGCGGTTGCAGCAGCAGCTCGTCGATCGTGGCGTCCTCCTCGTCGTCCCGGGCGAGCGACGTCTGCCACTCGCGGTCGGCCCGCTGCAGCAGGTAGCGGGCGCGGGGGAACGCCGGCACCGGCTCGCCGCGGTCGAACGACACGGTGCCGCCGAGATGGTCGTCGTGCACGTGGGTGAGCACGACCGTGTCGATGTCCTCGGGCGTCGCTCCGACGTCGCGCACGGCCTCGATCAGCGCACCCTCGACCCCGAACCACTCGGGGCCCGGCGCGCCCCGCCGTCCAACGCCCGTGTCGACCAGCACGAGACCGCCCGGGTGCCGGATCAGCCAGGCTCGAACGTGCAGGCGCCAGCCACCGTTGCGTCCGTGCACGCCCGGCCACCGTTCCCGGGACCCGAGCATCGCCTCGGCAGGCACCGCGGGGAAGTGCTCTTCGATCGGACCCTCGAGCTCCCGGACGCCGTCGAGCAGCGCGACCAGCTCGATGTGGCCGAGCGTGAGGGTCTCGGATGCCATGGAGGGGCGAGTCTACCCGGGCGACCGGCTGTGGCATGAGGCACATGCGTGAGTCGGGTGCCGGCTCGGGGTAGTCTCGTCCGATGCGAACCGTGCGCGCGTGGGCCCGAGGCCTCGCGACCGTGGCCGTGCTCACCCTGGTGCTGACCGGCTGTCTGAAGCTCGACATGGCACTCACCGTCTCGCCCGACGACACCGTCGACGGGGAGATGGTGTTCGCGGTGAACAAGGAGCTGCTCGAGCTCACGGGTCAGTCCGTCGACGACCTCCTCGGCGATACGACCGTGCCGAGCGACGTGGAAGGAGCGACCCAGGAGCCGTACGAGGACGAGACGTTCGTCGGCACTCGGATCACCTTCGACAGCGTTCCTTTGGAGCGACTCCAGGAGGGGTCCGACCCCGATTCCCTCTCGATCCAGCACGTCGGCGATCGGTTCGAGGTCTCCGGCGTGCTCGACCTGGGGACCCAGGACGCCGATCTGCAGGGCAATCCGTTCGAGGACCAGATCACCGAGGCGTTCGACACCGCTGAGCTCAAGATCGCCGTCACCTTCCCCGGCGAGGTCATCGAGACGAACGGCCGCGTCGACGGCACCACGGTGACCTGGGAACCGGCGATCGGCGAGCGCACCGAGCTCACGGCGGTCGCGTCGGCCACCGGCGACGGCGCCGCGGCCGCGGGCGATGAAGGCGGCGGCGACACCGGCAC
>JBOGVO010000004.1:0-13554 GCA_050692855.1 Actinomycetota bacterium
GGCCGCCGCGATGGGATGGACCGCCTACCCGCCGCTGTCGGAGATGCGTCTCTCCCCGGGGGTGGGGCCCGACCTGTGGATCCTGGGCATCGTGCTCGTCGCGATCTCCAACGTCATGAACGGCGTGAACGTGCTGACGACCGTGTTCCTCATGCGTGCCCCGGGCATGACGATGTGGCGCCTGCCCGTGTTCACCTGGAACATGGTCGTGGTCGTGATCCTGGGACTCGTCGGGTTCCCGCCGGCCGCCGCCGGGCTCACGCTGCTGCTCATCGGCCGCAGGCTCGGCGGGCTCGCCTACGACGCCGCCGTGGGAGGCGATCCCACGATCTACCAGCACCTGTTCTGGTTCCTGGGCCATCCCGAGGTCTACATCTTGATCCTGCCGTTCTTCGGCGTGATCACCGAGATCATCCCGGTGTTCTCGCGCAAGCCGCTGTTCGGCTACACCGGGTTCCTGTTGGCCACGCTCACGATCGGCATGCTGTCGACCGGCGTGTGGGCCCACCACATGTTCACGACCGGCGTCATCGACAACCCGTTCTTCGCGGCGATGACGCTGCTGATCGCGGTGCCCACGGGGGTGAAGTTCTTCAACTGGGTGGGCTCCATGTGGGGGGGCAAGATCTGGCTCGGAGTGCCCATGTTGTTCTCGATCGGCTTCATGCTGAACTTCCTGATCGGCGGGGTCACCGGCGTGATGCTCGGCTCCCCGGCCATCGACTACCAGGCCCACGACACGTACTTCATCGTGGCCCACTTCCACTACACGATGCTGGGTGGGGCGGTGTTCGGCATCTTCGCCGCGATCTACTTCTGGTTCCCGAAGATGACCGGCGTGATGCTGTCCGAGAAGCTCGGGCGCGCCGTCTTCGTGCTGCTCTTCGTGGGGTTCAACCTGACCTTCTGGCCGCAGTTCGTGCTGGGGCAACGCGGCATGCCGCGTCGCTACGTCGACTACTCGAGCGGCCTGGGCTACGACACGCCGAACCTCGTGTCCACGATCGGGGCCTACGTCATGGCGGTCGCCGTCGCCGTGTTCCTCGTGGACGTCTGGCGATCGCTCCGCCGGCGGCAGCCGGCCGGCGACGATCCCTGGGGCGGTTACTCGCTCGAGTGGGCGACCTCCTCGCCGCCGCCCGAGCACAACTTCGACGAGTTGCCGAGGATCCGTTCGGTGCGCCCGGCCTTCGACCGCAACCATCCGGAGCTCTCGCCGTGAGGGTGGCGACCCGTTTCCTGCTCGTGCTGTGTGCCTTCGCCGTCGTGGCCGGCGTCGTGTACTGGTTCCTCACCTACGAAGCCGTCGGCACCGTGCTCCTGCTCGCCTACGCGTTGATGCCGGCGATCGTCGCGGCGTTCGCGATCCGCCACGGCGCCTTCCGCGATCGCCGGCCCGAGGACGACGCGGCCGCCGACCCCGGCGCCCAGGCCGGCGAGGTGCTGGGCCCCTTCCCGGCGGAGACGGTGTGGCCGATCTTCCTGGTCCTGGGCACGATCACCCTCGGCGCCAGCCTGATCTACGGGTTGATCCTGCTGCCCCTGGGCGGGGCGTTGTTCGTCTGGGCGCTCGTCGGGTTCACCAGGGAGAGTCGTGGCTGAGGCGACGGTGAGCGGTCCAGGCGGAGCCGGAGCCCAGGCCGACGTGCTGGTCGTGTTCGGCATCACCGGCGACCTCGCGAAGAAGATGACCTTCGTGTCGCTGTATCGGCTGGAGCGCCGGAAGCAGCTCGCCTGTCCGATCGTGGGTGTGGCGATCGACGACCTGACGGACGACGAGCTGCGCGCTCGAGCGAGAGCCTCGATCGAGGAGGCCGGCGAGACGATCGACGACGCGACCTTCGAGCGGCTGGCCGCCCGGCTCGGCTACGTCGCGGGGGACTATGCGGACCCCGCGACCTACGAGGCGCTCGCCTCGCGCCTGCACGGGGTGGAACATCCCACGTTCTACCTCGAGATCCCCCCTTCGCTCTTCGGACCGGTCGTGCGGGGCCTGCACGACGCCGGGCTCACCTCGACCGCCCGCATCGTGATCGAGAAGCCGTTCGGGCACGATCTGTCCTCGGCCCGGGAGTTGAATGCGGAGTTGCTCTCGTTGGTCGACGAGTCGCAGGTCTACCGCATCGATCATTTCTCGGGCAAGGAGCCCGTGCTGGACATCCTGTTCCTGCGATTCGCGAACGCGATCTTCGAGCCCCTCTGGAACCGTAACTATGTGGCGGCGGTGCAGATCACGATGGCCGAGGACTTCGGGGTCGACGATCGCGGTCACTTCTACGACCCCGTGGGGGCGCTCCGCGACGTCGTGCAGAACCACCTGCTCCAGGTGCTCGCGCTGCTCGCGATGGAGCCGCCGTCCGGGCTGAACACCGAGCTGATGCGCGACAAGAAGGAAGAGCTGTTCCGGGCGATCCCCGACGCCGACCCCTCCCGGTACGTGCGGGGCCAGTACGAGGGCTACCTCGACGTGCCGGGCGTCGCGGACGGATCCACGACCGAGACGTTCGCCGCCCTGGAGCTGCGCGTGGAGAACTGGCGATGGGCTGGGGTGCCCTTCTTCCTGCGGGCCGGCAAGTCGATGCCGGTCCGAGCCACCGAGGTCCGCGTGATCTTCCACCGGGCTCCCCTGTTCGCCGACATGCCCGAAGGAGCGGCCGTCGGGCCGAACGAGCTGGTGATCCGCATCGACCCCGACCCGGGTGCGAGGTTGATGGTGCACGCGAAGAAGCCGGGCAGAGCCGCGGTCGACGCCGTCTCCTTGGAGCTGTTGTTCAGCACCCAGGAGGGCGAGATGCCATCGCCGTACGAGCGCCTGCTCTCCGACGCGATGCACGGCGAGAGCCGGTTGTTCACCCGGCAGGACTCCGTCGAGGAGACGTGGCGCATCGTGCAGCCCCTCCTGGACTCGCCTCCGCCGGTGATCAAGTACCCGAAGGGATCGATGGGACCGGCGGAGGCCGGCGCGCTCGTGCGGGGCCGTCCCGGATGGCGGACCCCCTGGCTGAAGGACGCGTGAGCCGGCGCCGATCCGCGACGACCGCGAACGACGAAGGGAGCCTCGACGATGACGACACCGACACCCATGCAGCTGGGCATGGTGGGACTCGGGCGGATGGGCGCCAACCTCGTGCGGAGGCTCATGGCCGACGGCCACCGCTGCGTCGCCTACGACGTGAACCCCGAGGCCGTGAAGGGGCTGGAAGGCGAGGGCGCCACCGGAGCGGGCTCGCTGGAGGAGTTCGTTGCCGCCTTGGAGCCTCCTCGCGCCGTGTGGGTCATGGTGCCGGCGGGCGAGATCACCGACCGGACGATCCACGAGCTCGGTGAGCGCCTGGAGCCGGGCGACATGGTGATCGACGGCGGCAACACCTACTACCGCGACGACCTCCGCCACGCCGCAGCGCTCGAGGAGCGAGGCATCCACCACGTCGACTGCGGCACGAGCGGCGGCGTGTGGGGGCTTGAGCGCGGGTTCTGCCTGATGATCGGCGCCGAGGACGAGGTGTTCACGCACCTGGAGCCGATCTTCGCGACGATCGCGCCGGGCCTCGACGCCGCGCCCCGCACGCCCGGTCGCGACGGTGAGCCGACGATGGCTGAGCGGGGGTACCTGCACTGCGGGCCGAACGGAGCCGGCCACTTCGTGAAGATGGTCCACAACGGCATCGAATACGGCCTGATGGCCGCGTACGCCGAGGGCCTCAACGTCCTCGCCAACGCCGACGCGGGCTCCGTGGAGCGCACGAAGGACGCCGAGACCGCCCCCCTCGAGCACCCGGAGTTCTACCGGTACGAACTCGACCTCGCCGAGGTCACCGAGGTCTGGCGCCGCGGAAGCGTGATCGCCTCGTGGCTGCTGGACCTGTCCGCGATCGCGCTGCACGAGTCGCCCGACCTCGCCGGGTTCGACGGGCGCGTGTCGGACTCCGGCGAAGGACGGTGGACCGCGATCGCCGCGATCGAGGAAGGCGTTCCCGCCCCGGTGCTGAGCACGGCGCTGTACTCCCGGTTCGCCTCGCGCGACCTGGACCTGTTCGCCAACAAGGTGCTCTCCGCGATGCGCAAGCAGTTCGGCGGCCACGACGAGAAGCCCTCGTGATCGACGTCGAGGTGCTCGCCGACGCGGGTGCGGTCGCCGCTCGAGCCGCGGACGAGGTAGCGGCCCGCATCAGCGGCGTCGCGGCGGCGGCCCCCTACACGTTCGCCGTCAGCGGCGGCAGCACGCCGTGGGCGATGTTCGCCGAGCTGGCGGCCCACGATGTTCCCTGGGAACGGGTCGCGATCTATCAGGTGGACGAGCGCGTCGCGCCCGCCGAGGATGCCGACCGCAACCTGACCCACCTGATGGCGAGCCTGCCCCCCGGGCTCGCGACGATCCACGCGATGCCGGTGGAGGATGCCGACCTCGAGGCCGCCGCCGGCCGGTACGCGGCGTCCCTGCCGGAACGCTTCGATCTGATCCACCTGGGCCTCGGCCCCGACGGGCACACGGCCTCGCTGGTGCCGGGCGACCCGGTGCTCGAGGTCACCGATCGCGACGTCGGCCTCACCGAGCCCTACCAGGGACATCGACGCATGACGCTGACCTATCCGGCGCTGGACCGTGCCGGTGGGGTCCTCTGGCTCGTCACCGGGGAGGCGAAGGTGGACGCGCTCGCTCGCCTGCGCGCCGGCGACCGGTCGATCCCGGCGGGCCGGGTGCGCGCAGCCTCCCAGCTCGTGCTCTGCGACCGAGCGGCCACCGGCTGAGCTCAGCCCGCCGGGCCGGCGGCCACCCGACGGAGCTCGGCCTCCTCGCCACGCCCGATCACGACCTCGCTGACCATCGACGGGGGGAAGAGCCCGTGGGCGACCAACCCGGGCGCCGCATCGAGTCGCGCCGCGAGCTGGCCGGCATCCACCACGTCGCCCTCGAAGTCGGCGATCACGCCGCCGTCGGGGCTGCGTGGCACGTCTCGCAGCGTCACGGTTCCGAGATCGCGCAGCGTGGCGGCCAGCCCGAAGTCGAGCAGCTCCACCGGCACGGGCGCGCGGACGCGATCGACGAGCTTGCCCGAGTCCACGATGACCACGAACCGGTCGGCTGCGGCGGCGACCCGCTTCTCGCGCGTGTGCGCGGCCCCGCCACCCTTGACCAGCCACCCCGACGCGTCGACCTGGTCGGCGCCGTCGATCGCGATGTCGAGCCGATCCAGGCTCTCGGTGCCCTCGAACGGCTCGACCCGAAGCCCCAGGTCGCGAGCTTGGCGCTCGGTCGCGGGCGACGTGGTCACGCAGCGGAGGTTGAGATCTCGCTGGGCGATGGCCGGCAACAGGAACGCGACCGTGGAGCCGGTGCCCAACCCGACCCGCATGCCGGCCTGCACCAGCTGGGCCGAACGCTCTGCCGCGATGCGCTTCTCACGCTCGATGTCGGCGCCGGTCCGGGCCACGCCCGGACGCTATCACAGGCCTCGTCGCACGCGAGCCGGCGTCATCGGCCTCGGCGACCCGCACGTTCTCGACCACCCGCGCCGTCGCCTCCAGCACGAGCCGCTCACGCAACGCGTCGAGGTCGGACTCGGAGAGCTGGGACGGCGCGCGCATCGTCAGGCTCCTGGATCCCCACGCATAGGCGTTCTCGCCGTGCTCGGCAAGGTCGAGCCCCGCTTCCTCGCCCTCGACCGGAACCCGGAACCCGACGAGCACGTCGACCACCTTCAGGATCACGAGCGTCGCGACGAACGAGAAGACGAGCGCCACGCCCGCGGCGGCCGCCTGCTTGGCGACCTGGGCGAGGCTTCCGTCGACCCCGGCCGGGTTCACCGCGACACTGGCGAACAGACCGGTGAGCAGCGCGCCCACGAGGCCACCGACGAGGTGCACCCCGACGGCGTCCAGGGAATCGTCGTACCCGATCCGGGACTTGGCCTCGACGGCGACGAAGCAGACCCCCCCGGCGAGGAGGCCGATCAGCAGGGCGGGCATCGGCGCGACGAACCCGGCCGCGGGGGTGATCGCGACCAGGCCCGCCACCGCGCCGGTGACGGCGCCCACCGCCGTGACCTTTCCGTGTCGGCGCCACTCCGGGAGCACCCAGCCCAGCAGGCCGGCGGCCGCTCCCATCTGGGTGGCGACGAATGCGGACGAGGCCAGGCCGCCGGCCGCGAGCGCGCTCCCCGCGTTGAACCCGAACCATCCGAACCAGAGGATGCCGGCCCCCAGCATCACCATCGGCACGTTGTGCGGGGTGAAGGCGCCGCGCGGGTAGCCCGTCCGCCGGCCGACGAAGAGGGTGGCGGCCAATGCCGCGGCGCCGGCGGCGATGTGCACCACCGTGCCGCCTGCGAAGTCGAGGGCCCCGATCCCCTCGGAGCCCAGGAAGCCGCCGCCCCACACCCAGTGCGCGAGCGGGGAGTAGACGAGCAGCGACCAGGCGCCGATGAACAGCACGTACCCGCCGAAGCGCACGCGTTCCGCGAACGCGCCGGCGATCAGCGCGGGCGTGATGATGGCGAACATCAGCTGGTAGATCGCGAACGCCGACGCCGGGATCGTCGGCGCCACCGCCGCCGGCGCCTCACCGACACCCCGGAACCCGGCGAAGTCGAGCCCGCCGACCACCGAACCGACGTCGGGGCCGAAGGCGAGCGTGTAGCCCACGGCGAGCCAGACCACCGACACCACGGCGATCGCCGCGAACGAGTGCATCATCGTGCCCAGCACGTTCCTGGAGCGCACGAGTCCTCCGTAGAACAACGCGAGCCCCGGCGTCATGAACAACACGAGCGCCGCCGACGCAAGGATCCAGGCGGTGTCCCCCGAGTCGATCTGCCCCATGACCCCTCCCCTCGATCGCTTCGTGGTCGCTTCGGGCATTCATAGGGCAGCCGGCCGACGGGTCGGGGACATCCACGTTTCGTTCTGGTTAACGGATCGCCGACCGGCGAGACCGCGACGCCCCCGCGGCGCCGTCCTAGAGTGAGTGCATGAGCAACCTCGAGCAGACCCCCATGATCACCGCGTCCGAGGAGTGCGAGGAGGTCGAGGCCCGGCCCGTGCACGAGCTGCTGGAGGCCAGGGAGGTCGACCTCGGCGAGGGCACGCCCGTCCGCCGGCTGCTGCCCACGCGCCGGCGGGCCACGATCGGAGCGTGGTGCTTCGTCGACCATTTCGGTCCGCTCGACATCGGGGGGCGGCGAGGGATGTGGGTGCCGCCGCATCCGCACACCGGCCTGCAGACCGTGACCTGGCTGGTCGACGGGGAGATCCTCCACCGCGACAGCCTGGGCAACCGGCAGCCGATCCGCCCCGGGCGCCTCAACCTGATGACCGCCGGCCGGGGGATCGCGCACTCCGAGGAATCGCCGCCCGATCACCAAGCGGTCCTGCACGGAGTGCAGCTGTGGGTCGCCCTGCCGTCGGGCTCGCGCGCCGTCGTGCCGGCGTTCGAGCACCTCGAAGGCCTGCCCACGCTCGAGAGCGACACGATGCTCGTGACGGTGCTGGTCGGCGACGGCGCAGCGGGCCGATCCGAGGCTCGGACGTACTCGGATCTGGTGGCCCTCGAGCTCGACGTCTCCGGACCCACCGACGAGGACCTGCCGGTCCGCCCCGACTTCGAGCACGGCGCGATCGTGCTCGACGGCGAGGCGACGGTCGACGGCGTGCCCGTGCGGCCGGGGGCCCTGCTCTATCTCGGCACCGGCCGCAGCTCACTCGCGGTGCGGACGGCCGCGCCGGCTCGCATCATACTGCTCGGCGGGACGCCGTTCGGCGAGCCGCTGTTCATGTGGTGGAACTTCGTCGGGCACTCCGTGGAGGAGATCGTCGAGGCGCGCGAGGACTGGGTGGCGCGCCGGCGGTTCGGGGAGGTGCTCGGGTTCGACGGGCCGCGGCTCGAAGCCCCGTCGATGATCCCGGGTCGGCTGAAGCCGCGCGGGTAGCGCCGGCCCACACCTGCCGCACCTCCGGCGCTTCCCACGCGCCGGTTGACGGCCGGGTGAACGCCGTAATAGGAAGGTCTCCTCCCGCCGACCGTGAGGACGCGATGCCGGGGATCGATGACGACGCGCGCGACGAGCTCCGCCTCACGCTGCAGGTCGTCCCCCGGTGGCAGCTCTCCGACGAAGGCTGGGGCACGGTCGAGCAGATGCTGATCGCCATTCGCGACGCGGTGGTCAGGGACGACCGCGTCTCGTTCTACCGCCACCTCGCCGAGCTCGACCGGGCGGCGCCCAGACGCCTTGCCCGGCTGGCGCCCGACGAGGCGCACGGCACGACGACGGCCGCGCCGGAGCCCGTCCTCGAGCTGATGAACTCGCTCGTGCACGCCCCGGCGGCCGGCGATCCCGGGACGGCAAGGCCGTGAGCGCGTTCGCAGGGCACGAGTCCTTCGCGTTCGTCGAGCCCAGCTTCATCGTTCACGCGTTCGCCCCACTCACGTCCGGCGCCGACGACCGGCAGGCGTCGGAGGACTACCTCCGCTCACTCTGGGATGCGTGCGAGCTCCTCGGGATGGGCGAGGCGCCGTTGCCGGGCGTCGGCACCGCGTTCACATGGCCGGGCGTCGGCTCCGACGCCTTTACGATCCTCGCGGCCAGGGGTGCACCCGAGGCGCACGCGCGCCGCCAAGCGCTCCTGTTCCGCCGCCACGACGTGATCGGCGCGGCGATCGCGCTCGAGGACCCGGCGGCCTCCAAGGATCTCGAGGGCTGGCGCGAGCTGCTCGGCACGTGGCGCGGATGCGTCGGTGACGTGCCCGTGCCCGACGCGTTGTTGGGCGAGACGTTCACGTTCCTCTGCAGCTACGACGCCCCGGCGGCCACGGCCGATGCGCTGAGCTCCACCGTCATCGGGGCGATGCGCACCTGCGGCCTGGAGGTCTGGGACGCACCGTGCGAGCCGCAACGCACCCTCGTGCTCTGGGACGGTGAGGAAGCTGGAGGCCGGCGGGTGCTCGCGGTCCTCGGTCCGCTCGGCGATCGGGACGAGCTCTCGAGGCAGTTCTGGTGGGGCGGTCAGCAGGAGCTGGCCCGCATGGCGCGCTACCAGGTCCACGCCGCGAAGCTCCGGTACGAGGAGCGGGTGCACACCCTGCGCGCGGCGGACCTCGATGTGGCGACCGGCAGGGTTGAACGAGCCCTCGACGACGTGCTGGCGGCGAACCGGAGCATCGACACTGGCTCGACGGCGTCGTTCGCCTCGGCCGAGCGACGCCTGATCGAGGCGCAAGCCGACTCCGCAGGTCTCGTGATCCAGCTCTCCTACCTGCGGGAGCTCCGGCGGACGATCGACATCGCGAGGCACAACCTGACGCTCGTGACCTCGAGCGTGGCCGCACCCTCGGCCTCGGCAACGATGGTCGACAGAGACCTCGCGCTCGCCACCCGTCTCTCGGAGCAGATCGAGCACGACATCGGCTACGCCGAAGCCGTCCGCGAGCGCGCCCAGCATGCCACCGGGTTGGCGTCGCTCCGCCTGCAGCAGGCAGAGCAGCGCCTGCAGGCCGGGCGATCCCGGTTGATCGTGTTCCAGACGGCGCTGTTGAGCGCGCTCCTCACCGGCATCGGCGCGATCGCCACGTTCGACCTCACGCTCGACGTCGCGGAGCCCCTGCGCCTGCCGCTGCTCGCCGCGCTCGTCACGCTCCTGATGACGGCACCCGTCGTCGCGGCGAGCTGGCACGACGGCTTCCGCCCGCTGGACCGCGTCGTGATCGGGCTGTTCGGAGGATCGATCGCGTGGTTGGCGCTCGCGGCGGCGCGCCCGTCGGCACCCTCCTTCGCGCTCGTCCTCGCCGCCGCCGCGGGCATCGGACTCTCGCAGCTGCTGGCCGGCCGACACCTCCGTCGCGAGGACGCCGCTACGCGTTGAGGGTGCCGCTGAGCGAGAACGTGGCCCGCTCCGGCTCGCTGTTGCCGGGACACAGCATCTGGATGATGAGACGGCCCTCGACGTTCGTGGCCGTGTAGACGTCACCGACGGTGTCCGCGCCGGACACGGTGAGGTTCAGCGCTCGGGTCACCACCGTGCCGTCGCAATCGAAGCCCTCCGCGACGTCGGCGTAGGCGCGTCCCTCTTTCGTCAACACCCACGCCTTCTTGCCTCGGCCCTCCACTGTCACCTCGGTGTCGCACGCCTCGGGGTAGCAGGTGGACGAGAACAGCCAGTCCTCGGCAGGCCAGACCCTGCCGATCTCCCGCTCCGTCGGATCGGCTCCCCACAGCGACTGGCTCTGCGGGCCGTTGCGGTAGTCGATCAGCGTCATCTCCATCGCGTAGCTGCCGTCGAGGGCAGCGTCCTCGAGCGTGAGGGTCTCGGCCGACGACGCCCCTGCCCCGCCTCCCGACGCCCTTCCTCCGTCGGCGTCCGGGTCGCCGCCTCGAGCCGCGCTGAACGCGACGGCTGCGGCCACCGCGATCAGGATCGCGACGACCGCGGCGATCAACGGGAGGCGAGTGCGTCGGCGTGCGGAACCTGCGGGCGCCCTCGCCGCCCCGTCGTGCACCGGCGTCATCGGAGGCGCCGCTCCCGACCGAACGGGCTCCGGGATCGGTTCCGGCACGATCGGCGGCTCGGGCTGAGGCACGGGCTCGGGTTCGATCGGAGGCCATGGCTCCGGCACGATCGGCGGCTCGGGCTCCGGTAGTGGTTCGGGCTCGATCGGAGGCTCCCGCTCGACCTGAGGCTCCCGCTCGACCATGGGTTCCCGCTCGACCACCGGGGTCGGTGCCGCCGGCAGGCGCGCGGTGTCCAGCCGGAAGAGCACGCCGTCGGGCGCCCGCGTGTAGAGGACCGGCGTCCCCCACTCGAGGGAGTCGCCACGGGCGAAGCTGATCGCCTTCCGCGACTCGGCGACGCCGGCGTCGATCGGCATGCCGCGCGCGACGGACTCGTAGAACGTGCGCGCGAACTCCACCGCCGCGGCGTCCCCGATCTCGTACTGCATCGCGAGCACCGCCGGGATGCCACGACGCACCAGGATCGACGCCGTGCCCGAGAAGATGTCGCGCGATCCTCCCGTCGCGCCCTCGCACGCGTTGAGCACCACGAGCCGCAGCGTCGGATGATCGGCGAGCATGCGCGCGAGCTGGGTGGCACTGAACGGAGCGGAGCCGCCGTGCTCGTCGACGAGGGCGACGGTGCCCTCGTCACGGGCCGCGTCGAAGCGCCCGTGGCCCGAGAAGTGGAACAGGTGCCAGGTTCCCTCGTCGAGCCGGCGCTGCAGCGTGCGCCAGCTGCCGTCGAGGATCCACTCGACCTCGATCACGCCCGACCCGGCGAGGTCCGAGAGCGCCGTCTCCACGCGCAGCCGCTCGCGCTCGACGTTCAGCGCCGGCAGATCCTCGGGCGAGGCGACCATGGCGAGCAGCTGCAGCGGTGGGTCGACCTCGAGGGGGACCACCGGGGTCGCCAGCTCCAGGTAGCGCACGATCGGCGAGTACTTCGAGAGCGAGAGGTACTCCCCGGCGCGGCCGTCGTACATGAACTCCCAGGGAAGCGTCGCCACCTCGGGCGCCTTGATCCGCAGCTTGATGCGCAACCCCTTGCCGGTCGCGGACGCGTCGCGGCGGCTCACGTCGAGGCAGCTTCGCACGTCGCCGGCGAACAGCGAGTCGAACAGCGCGCCGCCGAACCGCTCGACGGTGGCGTCCTCCGGCGACGCCATGCGCCGGACCGTCGTCGACGAGCTCAGCAGCGCGAGCCTCAGCGATTGCAGCTTGTTCTCGAGCTCGAGCCCTTCGAAGGGGAGCCGGAGCATCCCCCGCGGCTCCCCGGCCGGGGACCGCAGCACAGCGACGGGGTACCCGCCGGCACCCCCTGGTCCGATCTCGATCTCGAAGTCGAGGTACTCGATGCGATGGGACTCGCTCAAACGCCGACAGTAGCCCCGCCCCGGCTCCGCGGGCAAGGGCCGGCCGGCTCGTCGGGCGTGCTCACTGCAGCGATACTGTGTCCATGTCCACGTCGGCGACCAGGCGCGAGTTGATGGCCGATGAGGATCGCCTGTTCACCGAGCTCCACGACCTCGTGGACGCGATGCCGTCCGACAGCGTGACGGCGCCCGGGTACTTCGCCGAGGGATGGTCCGCGAAGGATCTCCTCGCCCACATCGGATCGTGGCTCGCCGAGGCCGGGGCGATCCTCGAGCGCATCCGATTCGGCACGTACCGTCCCGAGGAGATCGACATCGACTCCATGAACATCGTGTTCTACGAGGCGATGAAAGACGTGCCGTTCGAGGCGGTGCGCACGCAGGCCAGGGCTGCCCGCAGCCGCATGCTGTACGCGTGGGGCTCGCTCGAAGACGACACACCCGACGCCGAGGTCTGGATCCGCAAGGCCGGCCCGGAGCACTATGCCGAGCACCTCCCGCGTCTGAAGGAATGGGTCGCCGAGGCCCGGTAGCGGTCACATGAAGCCGCGATCGACGACCGCCCTCTATCAGACCACGGCGAGGGCGTGGCTCACGGCCGCGGCGTTCTCGCTCCTGCTGCCCGTCTCGTGGCGGCTCGGTCTGTGGCTCCCGCTGCACCTGGCTCTCGCCGGCGCGATCTCGACGGCGATCTCGGGCGCGATGCAGAACTTCATGCTGGCGCTCACGGCCACGCCCGCGCCGCCCTCGTCGCTCGTCGCGGCCCAGTTCCTGCTCGTGACGACCGGGGCGGGCCTCATCGCGGTCGGCATGCCGACCGCGACCCCGTGGGTCACCGCCGTGGGAGGCATCGCCTTCGTCGCGGCCATGGCGATCCTCGCCCGCATGCTGTGGCAGTCGTGGCGACGGGCGCTGAACCGTCGCCATGCGATGCCGATCGCGGCCTACGGGGCGGCGATCACCTTCGTCCTGGTCGGGGCCACCCTCGGCGCCTTGATGGGCTCCCGAGTGATCGACGCCGAGCTCTCCCTGCACGCCAAGCGGGCACACATGACCGTCAACGTCCTCGGATGGGCGTCCCTGACCGTCGTCGGCACCCTGGTGACGCTCCTGCCGACCGTGCTCCGTCAGCGCATGCCGAGCTGGCCCGGCCGGACCGTGCTCGGGTTGCTCGTCGGTGGTCTGATCCTGCAGCTCGCCGGGTGGGGCACCGTGACGCCCGTGCTCACGGCGGGAGGCCTCGCCTACGCGGCCGGCGCGCTCGGCATGGTCGTGCTCGTCGCCACCTTGATCCGCGGCGCTCGGAACTGGGCCATCCCGACGGCGGCGTTCCACATGATGGGGGCCGTGGCCTGGTTCGTCGCCGGCTCGATCGGGCTCGCGGTCGCACTGCTCGACGGCCCGGCCGGCTTCGACCGGTACCGCCCGGTGTTCCTCACGGCGTTCGTCGGAGGCTGGCTCCTCCAGGTGCTCCTGGGCGCCTGGTCCTACCTGCTGCCGATGGCACGCCCGGGACATCCGACGGACCGGCGCCGGTCACTCGCGGTCTTCGAGCTCGCGGCGCCGATCCAGCTCGTCCTGCTGAACCTCGGCCTGTTGCTCGTCGCCGCGCGTGGCGCGGGTTGGATCGGACCGGGCCTCGGCGAGCTCGGTGTCGCCGCGGCGCTCACCGGCGGCGGCATAGCGCTCGCCAAGGC
>JBOGVO010000005.1:0-23614 GCA_050692855.1 Actinomycetota bacterium
CAGGGAAAGGGGCCAGGGAAAGGGGCCAGGGAAAGGGGCCAGGGAAAGGGGCCAGGGAAAGGGGGAGGAGATGGAGCGACGCAGGCTGGGTCGGCTGGGCCACATGAGCAGCGTGCTGATCTACGGAGGCGCAGCGCTCGGGGAGGTCACGCAGGAGGTCGCCGACGCCTCGATCCGGCAAGCGCTCGCGGCCGGGATCGACCACTTCGACACCGCCGCCGCGTACGGCGACTCCGAACTCCGGCTCGGGAGGTGGATGCCGCGGATCCGCGACCGGATCTTCCTCGCGAGCAAGACCGGCGATCGAACCGCGACGGGTGCCTACGACTCGATCCGGCGATCGCTCGAGCGGCTACAGGTCGAGCGGCTCGACCTGATCCAGCTGCACGCCGTCTGCGATCTCGACGATCTCGACACCGCGACGGGAACCGGTGGCGCGCTGGAGGGCGCGCTCCGCGCGAAGGACGAGGGTCTCGTCGGGGCGATCGGGATCACCGGGCACGGGATGCAGGCGCCCGCGGTGCACCTCGAGGCGCTCCGACGCTACCCGTTCGACACCGTGCTCACGCCCTGCAACTACCGGCTGTGGGTCGAGGGCGACTACCGGCGCGACCTCGAGGCCCTCGAGGACGAGATCCGGGCGCAGGACGCGGGCCTGATGTTCATCAAGGCGCTGGCACGCAACCTCTGGCGTCCGCACGAGGAGCATCGCTACGTCACGTGGTACGAGCCGCTCGACGAGCAGCCGGCGATCGACGCGGCAGTGGCCTTCGCGCTCTCGCGCCAGACCGTGACGGGACTCGCGACGGCGGGCGACGTGCGGCTCCTGCCGATGATGATCGAGGCAGAGCTCCGCGCGGCGGCGACAACGCCCGAGGCCGCTGCATCGGAGCTCGCGACGGTGCGCGAGATGGAGCCCCCGTTCGTGCGATCGCCGGGTCGGGAGGTGCCCGACTGGCTCGAGGACCTGCTGCCGGACCCCTGATCCGAAGGTCCCAGCGCTCACGCTTCCGAGAGACGGGCTCGAGTGAGCATCGCCTCGATGATCTCGCTCTTGCCAGTCGTGTAGGCCTCGCGGTCCGTCGCCAACAGGGAGGCCAGATCCCGCTTCATGTCGGCGTACCGACGCGCGTCCTCGGGGTGACGACGGAGGTGGTCCCTGAGGTCCATGTGGTTCCGGTGCGGCTCGCTGCCGTCGACGACGACGTACAGGTGGTGGTACGGGCCCTCCTGCGGGGGCCGGAACGCCTCGCGCCCGGCGACACCAAGATCTCCCTGATGGGCGTATCCGAGGGACGCGAGCCGCTCGATCGCTCGGGGAACGTGGTCGTGGTCCGGCACGACGACGTCGATGTCGATGATCGGCTTCGCGGCGAGGCCGGGAACGGCGGTGCTGCCGATGTGCTCCACGGACGTCGCAACGCCCGCGAGCGCCGGCTCGATCCTGCTCTTGATCCCCTCGAACGTGTCCGGCCACGTCGGGTCGGGATCGACGACGAGCTCCGGCGGCTGCGGGTCCATAGGATCGAAGGGGCGATCCGGATGCGACCTTACTGGACGGTCTCGTCGAGAGGGATGCCGAGCGCCTCGTAGCTCCTCCGGCGCCCGGGCCGGTCCGCCTCTTGGATCCGACGCGCGCGATCGGTGACCTCCCACGCGATCTCATGCTGCACCACGATCACGCCGTCGTCGTCGGCGACCACGAGGTCGCCCGACCGGACCGGTGCTCCGGCGCACACGATCGGTTCGCCATCGGAGACCGCTCGCAGCCGGCCCATCGGATGCGCAGGCGATCGCACCGTGCAGAAGACCGGCGTCCGCTGGATCGTGCATTCGTAGGAGTCGCGGCACGTGCCGTCGATCACGAAGCCGACCGTGCCCCGCACCCGACCGAACAGCGTGTTCGCCGAGCCGAGGATCCCTGCCGCGGTCCCTTTGGCGTCGATCACGAGGACCTCGTCGGGGGCGCCCCACGGACCCGCCTCGCGCCAGAGTCCATCGGGACCGGGCGCGTACTGTCGCGTCGCGAAGTCCTCGTAGCTCATCGACTCGAGCGGCTCGTCGATCGCGTCGTACGCCATCGGGTGGGCGAGGCCCGCGAAGCGGATGCCCGGGAACAGCGGACGCATCCGGGTGTCCATCTGATGGCGCTCCTGGAGTCCCATCGAGTCGAGCGCGTCCGCAACGTCGGACGTGCGGACCGATCGCGCGACACGGAGCAGGTTCTGATCGTTCGTCACGATCCCTCCTCCTTCGTCGGTGAGCGGTACCGCGACCCTCGGGTCGAAGCGCCTGCCGCCGAGCCTCATGCGCTCGGGGACGGTTCGAGGACCAGCACCGCGTACGCCCACAGCGCCGGCACGTGGACCGTGAGCACGCCGTCGCCGATCCCAGTGTCGAGTCGGCGCTCCTCGCCGGGAACCAGCATCGTGCATCTCGCGTCGGCGTGCCGCCAGGGGATCCGCAGTCCCAGGTCGTCGATCGCCGCCACCGTGTCGGTGGGCTCGTCGTACCGGTGGTTCAAGAGGTGGAGCACCTGGCGGCCGTCGTTGGCGTACCGGATGACCCGTACGCCCCGATCCGACGTCTCGACCCTCGACGTCGAGGGAGCATCCACGTCGGTCACGATCCGATCGCCGTCCTCTTCCCTATGATCCCGCCAGAAGTCGTCGAGCGCGTCCCCGTCGGCGCGCCGCACGAGAGCCGGGTCGAGCGGGCTTTCGGAGAACGCGACGAGCTCGCCGCCGGCGCGGACGAATGCCTCGAGGGCGGCTCGCTGCGCTGCGCCGAGGCCGCGGGCCTCGGGCAGGGCGATCGTGCGGAAGCGGGTGAGCTCTCCGGGATCCAGGTCGTCCTCGTTGAAGCGGCCGTCGCCGCCGTACACGACGTCGAACTGGTGACCACGCTCCTCGAGCGCCTGTGCCAGCGCGAGGTACCGCAGGTGGCTCCCGGGCCGACCGGAGATCGGTCCGTCCGCGTAGAGGACCGCGAGCTCGTTCGCGGCCGCAGGCTCCTCGTACAGATCTCGGTGCTCGCGGATGAAGCGACCGTACGCCTCGAGCTCCACCGGCACGGTCGCCGCCATCCGCGTCTCGACCTCGACCCCCGGCCACCAGTAGTAGCCCCAGCGACCGCCGTGCGCGTACGCCTCGAGGTACATCAGCAGGTAGTAGATCGTCCGCGGCTGGCCGGCGAGCTGCCGGGGCACCGTGATGCTCGGGCAGATCCACGTCGGAGCGCCCCTGAAGGACGACCCGAGCCGGTACCAAGGAGCGAACGAGCCTCGCGGCAGCAGCAGATGCGGCTCGGTGCGATCGATCCGGTAGTCGTTCTCCATCAGGACGAAGTCGACGTGCGGGCCCCAGCAGCAGCCCCACAGGATGCCGAACCTCTCGACGTTGCTCCCGAGATAGGCCAGGTTCGCGCTGATCGCGAAGTCCGGGTTGCGGGCAGCCGCGAACACTCGAAGCCCGTCGATGAAGTCGACCATCACGCGGAACGCCTCGTCCTCGTGGAACCGGCGGTACCGCGCATACAGCCCGTCGTCGGAACGGAGCGCGCGGCGGAGGTCGTCGTCGCTCCACGCCGACATCTCCGTGTTCGCCGAGCGGAAGCGCTCGAGGCATCGGACACAGAACCCCGTGCCGCCGGGGTCGCGATCCATCAGCCCGACGCTCGTCATGATCTCGTCGAGGTTCACGACGTCCATCCCGCGGTCGACCCCCTCCTCGCACCGCTGCATGAGGTGTCGGCGAAAGGCGTCGCTGTAGATGCACGCCGCGTAGACCGGTTTCGACTCCCAGTAGTACCAATCGCACTCGGCGGGAGCGCCGTCGACGTCGCTGCACACCTCGTCGAGGAGGAAGGCCGTCTCCTCCGCCTCGTACACGCGCGGCTCGAGCGCGATCATCGGCACCGAGAACAGGATCCGCTCGCCCTTCGCGTGCCGGTCCGCCACCTCGTCGGCGGGGAAGCGGCTGGGGCTGGCCCACATGCCGTTCACCGTCGTGCCGACGCGATCGGCTCCGTCGGGCGGCATCGGTACGGCCGCGACGAACTGGATCTGCCGGAACCACTCCATCCTTCCGACCTCCTCGAGCAGGCGCAGAGTGACCGCATGATATCGTTCTCACATCCGCAGGCGGGAGGCCGTCGTCGGAGGGGCTACCTCGAGCATCGCCCACGGAAGGAGCGGAGCACATGAAGGCGCCGGCGGTCGTGTTCGTCGAGCCCGGACGGTTGGAGATCCGGAAGATGGAGCTCCCCGAGCCGGGCCCCGCGCAGATCGGGATCCGGACCGTCTACTCGGGCGTCAGCCAGGGGACGGAGCGGTGGGCCCTCATGGGCAGGTACTACCGGTTCGAGGACGTGCCCGGACACTACCCCTGCTCCCCGGGCTACCAGGCCGCCGGCGTCGTCGAGGTGGTCGGCGCCGAGGTCGAGGGCCTCGCCGTCGGAGACCACGTCATGACGATGGGCACGCACTTCGTCGACCCAGATCACAAGTACCCCGGGCCGATGCAGGGGTCCCACGCTGGCTATCTCATCGCGGACGCCTCGGTTGCCTGGAAGGTCGCGCCCGAGGTCGATCTCGCCGCGGCGTCGCTCTTCCACATGGCCGGCGTCTCCAGATCGGGCATCCGGATAACCACGGTGCAGCACGGTGATCTGGTCGCGTTGATCGGCCTCGGCATGATCGGACAGATGAGCGCGCAGGCGGCCCGGCGGGTGGGAGCGCGCGTCATCGCGACCGACCTCGTCGCGGCTCGACGCGAGCTGGCGACCACGTACTCGGCCGATCGCGTCGTGGACGGCTCCGAGCGGACCCTCGAGGACGCCGTCCGCGAAGAGGCGCCGGGCGGCGCCGACGTCGTGATCGACACCACGGGCATCGCGAGCATGTATGACCGCTGCCGGGACCTCGTCCGGCACGAGGGCAAGATCGTGATGCAGGGCTACTACGCCGACCCGATCTCGATCGAGTTCCATCCCACCCACCTCACGCGGGCGTCGGTGACCTTCCCGTGCGGATGGGACGACGAGGAGAACGACGAGCTCGCCGACGACCTGAAGACCGGCGAGCTTGTGATCGAACCGCTGATCACGCACCGGATCCCGTACCGGGATGCCGCCGAGGCCTACGACATGGTGTTGGAGCATCCGGAGCGATCGCTCGGCATGGTGCTCGACTGGTCCGAGGGCTGACCGGCGCACCCCACGACGCAGAGGGAGGGTTCGAACGGCATGGAACGCGGCGTGTACTTCGACGCATGGTTCCCGCGCCAGCACTGCTACCACCCGAGCCTTCCGCCGCGACGGCTGAAGATGATCGAGGACCTCGAGGCGTACCACGCCACCTCGCTCGTCTGGGCGTCGCTCGGCGGAGGCTCGATCTCGCTCCCGTACCTGGAACGTGAGGCCTGGGGTGAGGTGGACGAGCGGTTCCGCTTCTACGGGTTCATGAACGACTCGGAATTCATCGCCGCGTGTCAGGAGCGCGGGATCAAGGTCTTCGGCTGTGTCTTCGAGGTCCAGGGGTGGGAGTTCCCGGTCGAGCTGAACGAGGACGAGACCGAGGTCCTCTCGATGAATGAGCTCCGCGGCGTCGGCAAGAAGGCCTGGCTCGGCCTGCGGGAGTTCACGCAGAACACCTATCCGAAGATCTGGAAGCCCTTCGAGGACTACTTCCCGGACGGCCTCGTGAACAGTGACGGCGAGACGGTGACCGACATCCTCGAGGAATGCACGTCGCGAGACATCTACGGCAACGCGTGCCACTCCACGTGGGTCGAAGTGCCTGGGAACGAGCACTACGCGTACCTGATGGATCGGAACAACCCGGTCTGGCGGGAGTACCTGAAGGCGATCATCCGGATCCAGATCGATGCCGGCGTCGCAGGGGTCCACCTCGACGAGGCCGACCTGCCGATCTTCGCGACCGGGTACGGGGGATGCTTCTGCAAGGACTGCATGAAGCTGTTCCGCGCGTACCTGCAGGCGCTCCCGCCCGAGCGTCTTCCCGAGCCGCTCCAGGACGCCGACCTCGAGACGTTCCACTACGGCGAGTGGCTGCTCGAGCGTGGCCACGACTTCAAGTCCGGCCGCGAATCGACGCCGCTGTACTGGGACTACATCCGGTTCCAGCGCGAGACGATCGTCGGCTACTTCGGCGAGCTCGCGGACTACATCAGGGAATACGGGTTGTCGAAGGGACGCGAGGTGCTCGTGTGCGGCAACTACTACTACCTGTCGCCGCATTACTACCCCTTCGAGCCGAAGGCCGACGTCCTCGTCACGGAGATGAACGCCACGAGCTATCGGCAGCCCGCGTGGTGTCGGTACGCGGCCGGGTTCGCGCAGGGCAAGCCCGTGATCGTCGTCGAGAACCCCTACGGGGGCGTCGGCCCGGAGCTGCTCCCGAAGCTGCAACAGGGGAGGGGGTACGACCTCTACCGGATGATGCAGTACGAGGCCTCGGCGCTCGGCATCAACATGAGCGTGCCGTACGGCGCATGGATGGGGAGCGTCATCGAGGACTCGTTCTGGGCCCCGCACGACGTGACCGTCGAGGTCCAGGACTTCATCACCGACAACGAGCGGCTCTACACCACGGAGACCTACTCCGAGGCCGCGGTGCTGTTCAGCATCCAAAGCGCGTACGACTGGGAAGAGCATCGGCGCTCGGAGGGGAGGTTCCCGTTCTGGGCGGCGACCGAGGGCCTGGTCGAGCAGCAGCAGCCGTTCGACGTGTACGTCCTGCCCGAAGGGAAGCTCCGCGAAGATTGGATCACGGCGAAGGACCTCGAGCGGTACCGCACCCTCGTGTTGCCCGAGTGCAGCTCCCTCACGCCGGCGCAGGTGGAGGCGACCCGTGGGTACCTCGAGCACGGCGGACGCGTCGTCGCGTCGGGCGAGCTCGGCGCCAACCTCGGCGAGGACCAGCGGACGGCGCTCTTCGCGCACCCGCATCTCGTCCGGACGACCGGCGTGCGCGCCGAGGACCTCGCCGGTGGGCCGCAGGTGGTGATCGAGCCCGCCGTCGACCTCGCGGTCAACATCCACAAGGTCGGGGACAAGGAAGCCGCGCTCCACGTGATCCGCTACGACTACGACGAGGAGCGGGACGAGGTCCCGGTGCTGGCCCGGATGACGATCGATGTGCGGATCGCGCGGCCGTTCAGGATGGTGAAGGTGCTCAGCCCGCAAGGGGAGGTTCCGTCGAGGCTGACGTTCAGCCGGGAGCGCCGGGAGATGCACCGGGTCGAGCTCGAAGACGTGCCGATGTACTTCGTGGTCCTCTTCCAGTAACCGCGAACAGCGAGGGGGCGTCGGTGAGCGGGTACGAACCGGTCGAGCTGTCCCGCGTCGCGAACGCCGCCCTCGACGCGATCGATACGCGGCGGCTCCCGCCGGTGGGGGAGCTCGCCTTCCACGGGATCCCCTTCCGCATCGGCGGGACGGGCACCGTCGCCTTGCCGTTCGTCCTGCTGGAGCCGGGGTCCGACGCCGTGACCGTGCCCGTGGACCGCGTCGCCGATCGGATCGTCGTGGCGCACCGCCGCCTTCGGCGGGGGACAACGGAACCGCCTCCGGGCACGGGCCTGGCCGAGTACACGATCCGGCTCGCGGACGGGACCTCGGACCGGGTCCCGATCCGCGAGCGCATGGAGATCGCCTCGGCGGCCGACGCAGGATGGGACTCGAGCGGACCGTTCCATGCGCGGGGCACCAACGAGGTGACCCTTCCGGATCGGTATGAAGGCCGGTGGGACGAGATCGGCAGGCGGCAGAGCGAGGCAGTGTTCGAGCCGCAGCTCCCCGACTACTTCCTGTGGGTCTGGGAGAACCGGAGCCCGAACGTCCCGATCGAGGCCATCGAGCTGACCGCGACGACGGGGGCGATCCTCGTTGCCGCGATCACGACCGCCGATCTCGGCGAGCATCCGTTCGCACGCGAGGCGGCCCGCACCGTGCGGCTCACGGTCGAGGGCTCGGACGCCTCGTTCACCGAGCCGTCGGTCGAGGTCGACAGGGGCGTGGCGGGATACTCGTATCGGCTTCCTCGTGACGGCGACCGGTCGTTCCTGGATGATCCACTGCGCGGATGGGGGATGGACGAGCACGCCGACAGCCCCCACGCGTACGCTCGGATCGCCGCGGTCCCGTCGGCGACCGTGACGGTCAGGGACGGCGATCGCGAGGTCGGAACGTTCCGCTGGGGGGATCTCGGCTACGACGAGCCGGTCCGTGCGGACGGCGTCCGCGTCGAGGTCGTCGAGCAGGGACGGAACTGGGTGCACGTCACCGTCGTCGACGATGCGACCGGAAGGCCGGTGCCCTGCCGCGTGCACTTCCGATCGCCAGCCGGAGTGCCGTACCAGCCACACGGCCACCACGACCACGTGAACGCCGATCTCGGCACATGGCACATCGACATCGGCGGTGACCTCCGCCTGGGACAGGCGACGTACGCGTACATCGACGGAACCTGCCAAGGGTGGTTGCCGCGCGGCGACGTCCTCGTCGACGTGGCACGGGGGTTCGAGTACGAACCCCTCCGCGAGCGGATCCACATCGCGCCCGGTCAGCGCGAGCTGGAGCTCCGGCTCCGGCGATGGAGGTCGATGAACGACGACGGCTGGTTCTCCGGCGACTCGCACGTGCACTTCCTGTCGGCCCAGGGCTCGATGCTCGAGCAGCAGGGTGAGGACCTGAACGTCGTGAACCTCCTGCAGAGCCAGTGGGGGAGCCTGTTCACCAACACCGAGGACTTCACCGGAAGACCGGTCGCCACCGACGACGGTCGGTTCATCACGTGGGTCAGCCAGGAGAACCGTCAGCCGTTCTTCGGGCACATGCTGCTCTGGGGTCTCCGCGAGCCCGTGATGCCGTGGTGCACCGACGGCCCCCCCGAAGCGGATCTCGGCGCGTGGCAGGAGACGACGATGAGCGACTGGGCCGATCGGTGCCACGACCAGGACGGCACCGTCGTGATCCCGCACTTCCCGCTGCCGAACGGCGAGCCGGCCACGTTGATCGCGACCGACCGCGCCGACGCCGTCGAGATGATCGTGCAGTGGCCGGCCTTCCATGCCGAGTACTACGGCTACCTGAACGCCGGCTACCGTCTGCCTCTCGTCGGCGGGACCGACAAGATGTCGTCGGACGTGCCGGTGGGGTTGTACCGGACCTACGCCAGGGTCGACGACGAGGAGGGGTTCGGGTACGAGGCGTGGTGCCGGGCCGTCCGCGCCGGCAGGACGTTCATCACCGGGGGCCCGCTCCTCCGATTCACGGTGGACGGCCACGAGGCCGGCGACGTCGTGCGGCTCCGGGGTGGGGGCAGCGTCACGGTCGAGGCGGCCGCCGAGAGCATCTTCCCTGTGGGATCGCTCGAGCTCGTCCGGAACGGTGAGGTGATCGCCACGAGTGAAGATGCCTCGGGCGGCCGCTTGCTCTCGCTCACCGCGGCCGTCCGGATCGACGACGACTCCTGGCTCGCGGTTCGATCGGGTGGACCGCGGTATTTCGAGGGTCCCGTGCATCGAGGGCCTTGGGATCGCCGGATCTTCGCGCATACGTCGCCGGTCTACGTCGCGTGCGGCGACGGCGAGTGGTCGCGGACCGATCCCGCCTGGACGCGGTCGATGCTCGCCCAGATCGAGGCGGGCAGAGAGCACCTGCGGTCCGGGAGGCATTATCCGGAGGACAGGATCACGCATCACCACACCGAGGCGGATCACGGGGCGTTCCTGGAACGCCCCTTCGTCGAGGCGCTCGACCGCGTGCGTGCCCGGCTCGACGCGGCAGGAGCGTGACCAGTGGTCGGGGGATGACGCCGTGAAGATCGGGGTCTGCTCCGCGAACTCGGGTCCGTATACGACCCGCGAGAGCCTGCGTTCGCTGACCGAGCTCGCCGAGGCCACGGGCATCGAGTCGATCTGGGTCTCGGATCACCTCGTGGTCGCGGACCCCCGCTCGCCGCCATCCCCGATGGATCCCCAGGACCCGATCCTCGATCCGGTGACGGCCTTGGCCTACCTGGCCGGGATCACCTCGTCGGTCCGGCTCGGGACCGGCGTCCTCGTGCTTCCGCTGCGGAACCCGTTGGTCCTCGCGAAGGCGCTCGCGACCGTCGACGTCCTCTCGGGCGGACGGCTGATCGTCGGGATCGGCGTGGGGTACGTCGAGCAGGAGTTCGCGGCGATCGGCGTTCCGTTCACGGATCGAGGGGCCCTGCTCGAGGAGCACCTGGCGGCGATGCGTTCGATCTGGAGCGAGCGTCACCCGGCGGCCGCGGGCACCTTCGTGCAGTTCGATCACGTCCAGGCGTTCCCGCACCCGCTCCAGGCACCGCATCCTCCGATCGTGATGGGCGGGTACGCACCGGCGGTGCTTCGACGCACCGTCCGCGAGGCCGACGGATGGTACGGGTGGGGACTCGACGTCGGATCGACCACTCGGTACCTGGCGACGCTCCGCGAGATCGAGGCGCAGGTCGGTCGAGGCGAAGGGCTGAGCGCGCTCGAGGTCACCGTTACCCCTGCGGACGCCGTGGACGTCACGGTGGCGTCGAGCTACGAAGAGCTGGGCGTCGATCGGTTGAACCTGATGCTCCCCTGGTCGGCGGACGAGGGAGGGGTCGCGCCGTTCTTCGAGGAGGTCGTCGCGCCGCTGGTCGATGCGCAGCGACGGCACGGGGCGGTCCGATGAGCATCGACGGGGGAGCCTCGTAGGAGGGGAGAACGAGCGGATGTGGGACGCGTTGGATCCGGCGGTGATGCTCTCGGCCGAGCTGGCGGAACGGACGGAGGCCGGCTACGGCGTCGACGACGTCGAGCCTGACGTTCGCTCGGCGCTCGAGGGCGCGGACCACGACCGCATCGACCGGGCGCATCGCCTGCTCGAAGCGACGGAGATCCGGGCCGACTGGCCGTTCGACGAGCCCTCGTCGCTCGAGCGGATCCACCACGAGCGTCCGGACACGGCCCCGGCGGCACCTCGGCTCGCGCTCGACGATCACGCCGTTCGCGACCGGATCCTCGCCGGGTGGCTGGGCCGGTGCGCCGGGTGCAACCTGGGCAAGCCGGTCGAGGGGTGGAGCCGGGCGAGGATCCGACGCTACCTCGAGCTCGCCGATGCGTATCCGGTCACGGACTACCTGCCCGCCATCGACACGACGGACGAAGACCTGACGCTGAACCCGTGCTGGCCCGAGACGACGCGGGGCAACGTGACCTGCATGGCGCGCGACGACGACATCGACTACACGATCCTCGCCCTCCATGCCGTGGAGTCGCACGGACCCGAGGTGGGTGCGGACGCGATCGCCGGCGAGTGGCTCGATCACCTGCCGTTCGGACAGGTCTACACCGCCGAACGGGTCGCCTACCGGAACCTCGTGGGCGGGGTCCCGCCGCCCCGGTCCGCGAGCCACCGCAACCCGTACCGGGAGTGGATCGGAGCCCAGATCCGTGCGGACATGTGGGGGTACATCCATCCGGGCGACCCCGTGCGCGCGTCGGTCGCGGCGTTCCGGGATGCATCGATCAGCCACACACGGAACGGCATCTACGGGGAGATGTGGGTCGCCGCCCTGATCGCTGCGAGCTTCGTGACCGACGACGTCCTAGCGGCGCTCGAGATCTCGCTCGGATCGATACCGTCGCGTTCGCGCCTCACCGCGGCCATCCGAGACGTGCTGGAGCTCCGTGCGAGCGATGTTGGATGGGAGGAGGCGAGGGACGCGATCGAGGCGCGCTACGGTCACTACAGCGGCGTGCACACGATCAACAACGCGACGCTGGTCGCGGCCGCGCTCCTCTGGGGGGACGGCGACTTCTCACGCTCGATCGGTCTCGCGGTCGAGGGAGGGTGGGACGCCGACTGCAATGGTGCGACCGCAGGGTCCGTGTTCGGCGTGATGCACGGGACCGATGCCCTCCCCGGTCACTGGATCGAGCCGCTCCACGACCTCGTCAGGAGCTCGGTGAGCGGGTTCGATCCCTCGCGGGTGTCGGACCTCGCCACCCGCACCGCGGAGTTGGTCTCGGCGAACGCGATCCGACCGAAGCGGGAGGCATCGACGTGCGGCTCGAGCTGAACCTCGACTTCGAACGAGACTTCGCGCCCGATCGGTTCTTCTTCGGGGTGGCGTACGCCCCGTACTGCGAGGGCGGCGGGCTGAACACCGATGAGAGCTTCAAGAACAGCGACTGGACGAAGAAGCAGCGGGGTCCCGCCCGCGACGGCAGCGAGGGGATCCGGTTCTGGGACACGTACGCTGACCACATCGCACTCGCTTCGTCATTGGGGCTGAACGCGTTCCGGATGGGGATCGAGTGGGCTCGCTGTCAGCCATCCGCCTCGACCGAGCCGTCGGATCCGCCGCCGTGGGATCAGGGGGCCCTCGATCACTACGCCGACATGGTCGAGTCCGTGATCGAGCACGGGATGCAGCCGATCATCACGCTCCACCACTTCACCCATCCGCTGTGGTTGGGCATGGACATGTGGCTGGAGGACGACGGCCCAGATCTCCTCGTCGATGCCCAGCTCACGATCGTGGATGAGATCAACTCGCGGCTGATGGCCCGGGGCGGCAAGCCGATGGCTCACTTCCTCGTCTACAACGAGCCGAACCTCGTCCCGTTCTTCTACCACTCCACCGACTGGTACCCGGGTGATCTGAAGGGGCCGGAGTACCTGCTGCGGGCATTCGACTCGATGCTTTCGCGGTACGTGCGTGCCTACGACGGGATCCACGATCTGTTCGACGAGCGCGGCTGGGGTGTGCCTCACGTCGGATACACGATCGCGAGCCTCTGCGCGTACGAGTTCGACAAGCAACTCGACGATCTCCTCCGTCTCCGGGAGTGGGGGGTTCCCCGCGATGCCGTCGGGTCGCGGATCGCGCTCTGCAGGGCGGCGTGGCGCGACCGGATCGACGATCTCGCGGGGTCGCAGCTCACCGACGACCAGTACGAACGATACGAGGCAACGGTCGCATCGGCGGCCAACATGCTGCCGGTCGAGGGCTTCACGAAGACCCTCGATGCCCTCTACGCCTCGTCGCGTCCACAGAAGCTCGACTATCTCTCGCTCAACGTCTACGAGCCATTCGGAGCACCTCGCCGAGATCCTGATGACACCAGCCGAGGGGTGCCGTGGGACCGTTACACGATGGACGGCGAGGTCTATCGCACGTTCATCCACGCGAAGAACGACTCCAACCACGGACTTCCCGTGTACATGGGTGAGAACTCGTGCGCGAACATGCAGCCGATCGGCGAAGCCGCGGTCCCACGTCCCGACGGCTGGACGCGCGAGCGCTACCTCAAGACGTACCTGATGGAGATGGTCCGTTGCATGAAGGAAGGGGTGCCGATCCGGGGCTACCTCTACTGGACGCTCGTCGACGACGTCTACCCGCCTCGGCTCGGGCTCTATAATTACGACTTCGTCGAGCACCGGATCCGCGAGACCGACGGGTTCGGCCGGCCGTCGGGCACGATCTTCGCGCACCTGATCGCCGCGCTCCGCAGCGGCGACAAAGCCACGATCTCCGAAGCGTTCGTTCGCGAGTTCGAACGGTAGCCGCGAGGCGGCCCTCGGCGATACGGTGTCGGCCATGGCGGAGCCGATCACGCCGGCGCAGTTCCACGGGGCCGACGGCGTCGACGACTGGCGGGTGCTGTTCGATGGAGCGCAGGCCTACTTCCGCACAGGATCGTTCGCCACCGGCGTCGCGCTCGTGGACCGGATCGGGCTGCTCGCGGACGCCGCGAACCATCATCCCGACGTCGATCTCCGCTACCGCGGTGTCACGGTGCGGCTGAGCACTCACGAGGTCGGGGGGTTGAGCCAGCGCGACGTCGAGCTCGCTCGGCAGATCTCCGCGGGCGCGCGCGAACTGGGCGTGTCCGCCGACCCGAGCGCTGTGCAGCAGGTGCAGCTCGCGATCGACGCGCTCGTCGGGCCCGACTTGATGCCGTTCTGGCGAGCCGTGCTGGGCTACGAGCCGCTCGGCAACCAGGACCTGGTCGATCCTCACGGGCGCGGGCCCGCGGTCTGGTTCCAGCAGATGGACGCGCCGCGTCCACAGCGCAACCGGATCCACGTGGACATCGCCGTGCCGCACGACCAGGCCGAGGCGCGCGTCGCGGCCGCCCTCGCCGCCGGCGGTCATCTGGTCAGCGACGCTTTCGCGCCCGCCTGGTGGACCCTGGCCGACGCCGAGGGCAACGAGGCGGACGTCGCCACCTGGATGGGGCGCGATTGAACGACCGTCCCTCACCATCTTAGGGCTCGCGCCTAGGATGGCGGGGTGGACATCCCCGAACGCTACGTGCGGCTCTGCTTGCGGGTGGGCCGTCACATCGACTGGTTCATCGATGCGTTCATCGGCCCGCCGGCATGGGCGGGGTCGGTCGCCGAAGACGAACCCGACGATCCGAAGCGCCTCCGTGATGAAGCGCAGCTCCTGTTGGACGCGCTCGTCTACGCCGACCTCGAGGACGACCGCCGGCGGTGACTGAGCGGTCAGCTCGAGGCGATCGGATGCGCCACCGCGCGCCTCTCGGGTGAGGACATCGCCTGGGCCGACGAGGTCGAACGATGCCTCGGTGTGCGGCCGACGCGGACCGACACGAGCGTCTTCGAGGGTATCCACCGACGGTTGGACGCGGCACTGCCGGGGAGCGGCACGGTTCGCGAGCGATACATCGCCTGGGATGGGCACAACGCGGTGCCGCGCGAGACGCTCGTCCCCGCGCTCGAACGTCTGAAGGAGGTCCTGGCTCCCCGAGCGCACGCGCTCGCGCCGATGCCGGCCGAGGAGTCCGCCGACTACGAGCTCGTCTCGGACGTCCCGTGGATCGCCTTCAACCGGTACGAGGGGCACCGCAGTCGCATCGAGGTCAACACGGACCTCCCGGTCTCCGTCACGCTCCTGGTGGACCTCGTCGCGCACGAGGTGTACCCCGGCCACCACACGGAGCGGTCGGCGAAGGAGGCGCACCTCTATCAGGATCTCGGTCGTGTGGAGACGAGCGTCATGATCACCCCGGCGCCCGAATCCGTCGTCTCCGAAGGCATCGCCCTGATCGCATTGGAAGAGGCGCTCGGGCCGCAGCCCTTCGGTGTCGCCGCGGACGTCCTGGCCGATCTGGATCTGCGGTTCGACCCGATCGAGGCACACGAGGTGCACCGGGCCGAGCTCGCCCTGTACGCCACCGCGACGAACGCCGCCTTCATGCTCCACGAGGACGGCGCGACGACCGAGGAAGCGGAGGCGTACCAGCGTGACTGGGGGCTGGAACCGGACGAGAAAACCGCCCATACGGTCGAGTTCCTCATGGACCCTTCGTCGCGGGCGTACGTGCCGGCCTATCCGGTCGGTCGGCGGCTCTGCCGCGACTTCGCCGACCGCGAGCCCGGGAACTTCACACGGCTCCTGACCGAGCAGCTCACCACCGCAGACCTCCTCTCCTGAGCCCTCGACACGACGTCAGGCGGGCGTCAGCTCGACCGGGTGCACGTCGATCCTGTGGATCTCCCCGCTCCGCCAGACGAGCGCGGTGACGGTTCCACCGATCACGTCGCTCACCATGAGTCGTTGGAGGTCGCGAGCGTCCGCGATCGGGACGCCGTCGAGCTCGACGATCAGATCGCCCGACCGGATCCCGGCCCGGGCGGACGGGCTTCCCTCGACGACGTCCATGACCTCCACGCCGTGAGCACGTCCGGTGGCGGCAGCAGCCCGAGGAGGAAGCGGGCGGGCTCCGCCGGCGATGCCGATGTAGGCCCTGTGGAACCTTCCCTCGGTCATGAGGGCATGGACGATCCGTTGTGTGGAGTCGTCGATCGGCACCGCAAGGCCCAGGCCGAAGCCCGCGACGGCGGTGTTGATCCCGACGACCCGGCCGCGACCGTCGGCGAGGGCGCCTCCCGAGTTCCCAGGGTTGAGCGCCGCGTCCGTCTGGATCACGTTCTCGACGACACGGCCGGCGTGCACGGGAAGCGCCCGCCCGAGCGCGCTGACGACCCCGGCCGTCACCGATCCGGCGAACCCCATCGGGTTGCCGATCGCGACGACGAGCTGGCCGACCTTCAGAGCCTTCGCGTCGCCGAACCGAGCCGCGGTGAAGCCCGACCCCTGCAACCGGAGGACCGCGAGGTCGGAGAGGCGATCCCTTCCGGTCACGTCGAAGGCCACCTCGCGGCCGTCGACGAAGGAGGCCGAGCCCCGTTCGGTTCCGTCCACCACGTGGGCCGACGTCACGGCGAACCCGTCCGACGCGACGACGACCCCCGAGCCGCTCCCCTCGGCGTTCCCGCGGCGCGTCCGTTGTCTGACCCGCAGACTTGCGACCGAGGGGCTCAGCCGCTCGGCGACCGACGTGACCACCCGCGAGTACGCATCCAGGGGCTCTTCGTCTCGATCGAGCTCACGATCCCGCATGATGATTACCTTATTACACGGGCCCATTACACATGGGCAATACAAGTGGCCGCTGTGATATCACGGTTCCCTCCTGGAGCAGAACGATGAGCGAGACAACGAAGGACACCGCCCCCGTCTCGGCGACCGTGGTGCTCGCCCAGCGGCCCAAGCCGGGTCGAGAGGACGAGTACCGGCGCTGGCAGGCGGAGATCAACGATGCGTGTCGAACGTTCCCGGGCTTCGAGGGGGTCGAGGTGATCCCGCCCGTCCCCGGCATCCAGCAAGCCCACGTCGTGATCTTCCGGTTCGACAGCTTCGGGCATCTCGACGCGTGGCTGAGCTCCGACACGCGCGGGCGGCTGCTCGATCGCGGCCGCGACCTCTTCGCTGAGGAACCTCGCAGGCACGTCGTGGCCGAACCGGCGGCCGGGCAAGGGTCGGCCATGGTGGTGTCCACCCGGGTCAAGCCGGGGCGCGATCGGGAGTATCGGGCCTGGCAGGACACGATCAACGCCGAGGCCGCGCGCTACCCAGGCTTCCTCGGCAACGAGGTGATCCCGCCGGTCCCCGACGTTCAGGACGAGTGGGTGACCCTGCTGCGGTTCGACACGCCCGAGCACCTGCGGAACTGGCTCGCGTCCGATGTCCGCATGCGGCTCGTCGACGAGGCGGCCGGCCTGTGGGACGAGACCCGGGTCGAGGGCTTCAGCGGCTCGTTCCCCGGGTGGTTCGCGTCGGGCTCGACCGGGCCCGACCGGGCGGCTGCGCCGCCGAACTGGAAGCAGGCCATGATCGTGCTGCTGGTGCTGTATCCGATCGTCGCGTTCATGGACCGGTTCCTCTCGCCCCGGCTCGCTTCCCTGCCGGTGGCGATCGCGATCTTCATCGGCAACGCGGTGAGCGTGGCCGTGCTCACGTGGGTCCTGATGCCGGGTGCGAACCGCGCCTTCAGGTCCTGGCTGACTCCGGCCGGCGGCGAGGGCCGGCTCGTGGAGCTTCGTGGCATCGCCCTCGTCGTGGCCGGCTACGTCGTGGCGATCGCGATCTTCCTGGTGCTGCGCTGACGTCGAAGCAGGAATAGGACGAGGCCTTACGCGGTGAACATCGCCGGGGAGGCAAGCTCCTCGAGGAACACCCGGACCTCTTCGGTGTCGGCGAGCGAGTAGCGCGCGGCCGTGACCCAGGAGTCGCCTTCCCCCTGCACCACGAGTCCGATCCCACGCTCTGCGATGGCTCGGAACGCGTCTTCGTCGGTCGCATCGTCACCCACGTAGATCGGCACCACGTCCACGCGGTCGACGCGGAGGATCTGCATCAGTCGAAGCAGGGCGCGACCCTTGTCCCACTCCTCGTTCGGGCGAAGCTCGAAGACCTTCTTGCCGCCCGTCCTGCGGAGTCGCGCGTGCGCCCGCGCGACGCGGTCGACGGCGGTCTCGACCTCGGGGATCCGCCGATCCTCGACCTGGCGGACGTGGACAGCGATCGCGAACCTCTTCCGCTCGACCCGGATGCCGGGGATGCGACCGAGCGAGGCTCGGAGCTCATCCTCGGCCCGGTCCAGGTCCGGCAGGAACTCGACGCCGTGCTGTTCCGCCACCCCTCCAGGCCCGGCGATGTCGAAGCCGTGGCTTCCCGCGTAGGCGATGTCTTCCACACCCACCATCCGCCGGACGTCCGCCAGGTCGCGGCCGCTGATGACCGCCACCGGGCAGCGGGCGGCGAGACGTTCGATCGCTCGGCGAGCATCATCGGAGAGCAGGGCGTCCTCGGGTCGCTCGACGATCGGGGTCAGGGTGCCGTCGTAGTCGAGGAACACGGCGGGCGTGGACCCGGCGAGACGGTCCCGGATCTCGTCCCGGTGATCCAACGCGCGGGGCAGGCTCCCGACCGTCGGCCCTGGTCCGTCCGCCACGGTCAACCGCCCTCACGATCGTGCGGGGCCAGGCGTCCGTCCGTCAGGCTCGCGACGTCGACGTCATCCAGCGACGTGACCACGAGATCCGCCCCCGCCCCGGCGAGCAGTTGCTCGTCGTCCGCCCTGGCGACGCCCAACGCGGCCATCGTCCCGGCCTTGGCCGCCTGGATGCCCGAGGCCGCATCCTCCACGACGCAGCATCGCTGAGGAGGGCTGCCGAGCTCGGAGGCGGCGGTCAGGAAGATCTCGGGGTCCGGTTTTCCACGGGCGAAGTCGCGGCCCGAGACGTCGACGTCGAAGAACTCGAGCAGTCCGAGGCCAGGCGTCACGAAGTCGTAGTCGAGGCCCTGCTCCTCCGCGAACGTGTCGAGGCGGATCCGACGCAGGAACCGACCGGCGTTCTTCGACGACGACGCAGCTGCGGTGCGGATCCCCAGGGCACGGATCGCCAGCACGAAGCGAAGCGCGTCGGGATACGCCTCGAACTTCCCCGCCTCGATCAGCGCGATCAGGATCGACTGTTTGCGCTTCGCGTACGCGTCGACCCGCACATCGACGTCGGGCACCCCGAAGTGCTCCAGCGCGGCGCGAGCGCCGCTCATGCGCGGCTTGCCCGACATGGATCGCTCGTAGACCTCGTGGGTGAATCGCTCGGGTGACCACGTGGTCTCGTCGCGGATGTCGCGCCAGTCGCCTTCCATCAACTCCTGGAGCGCCTCGCGCCACGCGCGCTCGTGCGGCGAGTCGACGAGCACTCCGTCGACGTCGAAGATCACGCCGTCAAATCCGGCGGTCACGGGCGCGACCCTCCTCGTCGGGAGCGCTCGTGGACCCCTCGCCGAGCGTGAAGGTGCGGCTGTCGCCCGGGCCGAGCTCCTGGACGTCACCTCCGACGCCGACCTGGATCGTTCGGCCGACGCCCTCGGTGTGGGCCCTCACCGTGAGGTGACGGCCCACGAGGTCCACGTGGATCGGCATCCCTCGGAACTGCATGTGGAACGAGAGGCCGTCGAGACGGTCGATCGAACGCGGCGCGAAGGTCAGGACGTCATCATGGACCTCCGTCCCGAAGTATCCGCGCTGGATCAGATCGAGCGTGCCCGACATCACGCCCACATGGATGCCCTCCTGGGTCGTGCCGCCCTGGACGTCGCCGATGTCGCTCTCGAGCGCCACGAGGAAGCGCTCCCATGAGCTCTCGGGGTCCAGTCCCGCCAACAGAGCCGCATGCGTGACGTAGCTGAGCGTGGAGCCGTGCGATGTTCGCCGCTCGTAATAGTCGATGTTATTCCGTGCGGTGTCAGGCCCGAACTCGTAGCCGAGCCGATCGAAGAGCTCACCGAGCTCCTCCTCGGAGAACAGGAAGAACACCATGAGCGTGTCGGCCTGCTTGGCGACCTTGTATCGATCGGGATCGTCCCCCTCCGCCCGAAGGATCCTGTCCAGCCGCGCGATCTTGCCGTCGTAGCGCTCACGGTAGGCATCCCAATCGAGCTCCTCGAGCTGCTCGTAGCCCTCGAACTGGCTGATGATGCCGTCGCCGTGGAACGGGACGAACATCTCGCGGCTCATGCGCGCCCACGTGGTGAGCTCCTCGTCGGCGAGACCGATCCTGGAGCGGAGCGCCGCGACCCGGCTGGCCGGGAGCAGGTCGAGCACCCTCTGCGCGGTCTCGCAGATCCAGGCGACCATCACGTTCGTGTACGCATTGTTGCGCAGCCCGCCTTCCTTCGCTCCCGGATATTTCTCGTGGAACTCGTCGGGACCCATCACCCCATGGATCTCGTAGCGCTCGCGCTCGGGGTTGTAGTGCGCGAGCGAGGCCCAGAAGCGGACGATCTCGAGCATCATCTCCGCCCCGTAATCGAGCATGAACTCCACGTCCCCGGTCGCCCGGTAGTACTGCCAGACGTTGTAGAAGATCGCGGCGTTGACGTGACGCTGGTTGCGGCTGAGATCGCGCTCCCAACGACCTGAGAGCGGGTTGAGGTGCACGACCTGGGTCTCCTCCTGACCGTCACTGCCGCTCTGCCACGGGTACATCGCGCCCCGATAACCGGCAGCCCGCGCGGCGCGGCGAGCCTCCCCCAACCGGTGCGCCCGATACTGCAACAGGTGCCGGGTCACTCGAGGCAGTCGCAGGTTGAGGTACGGGAAGACGTACAGCTCGTCCCAGAACACGTGCCCCCGGTACGCCTCGCCGTTCAGCCCACGCGCGACGACGCCCGCGTCCAGCTCCGCGGTGTGTGGAGAGCAGACCTGCAGGACGTGCGAGATGTGGAACCGCAGCAGGAGCTGCACGCGCTCATCGCCGGGGAAGGTCAGATCGCACACCTCCCAGAGCTCGTGCCACGCGCGGAGATGGTCGGAGAGCATCTCGGCGAACGACGGATAGCCGAGGACCGACTTCCCGGCATTCGCCAGTGGGTCGCTGATCGCCTGGTCGCGAGACGTGTAGAAGGCGACGATCTTCTCGACCCGCGCCGGTTCTCCCTCCCGCACGTCGAACCCGAGGACGTGCTGGGCGTAGTCTTCCGTCTGGAAGAGGCGGCGTTCCACATCGACCGGCTCGTCGCCGGCGAACACCAGCGTGCGCGCCGCTTCGGCGACGTGGATCCGCGACTGGCGCGTGCGCGCCATCAGGCCGATCACGTCGGGTCCGAACGTCCGCGGGAAGACCGGCTCCAGATGCCGCCCCTCGAGCTGGCGATAGCGCGCCACGCCGGCGTTGGTCACGCGACCGTCGAGGGCGGAGACGATCTCGATCCGCCCCGACCAGTTGTGGGGCGTGATCGTCCACTCGACGCCCGCCTGGTGCACGTGCGCCATGCTCACGAACCGGCGGCTTTGCAGCGTCGCCTCCCGACCGACCCTGTCTCGGAAACGGAGCGTCCGCGACAGGATCGCGCCTCGCAGGTCGTACTCGTGCCGGTAGTCGAGCAGCTCGATGCTGTCGAGCCGGAGCACCTCTTCGCCCTCGATGCGCAGCTTGAGCACCGTCCAGTTGGGCAGGTTGACGAGGTCCTCGTTGAGGACGGGCATGCCGCCCATGATGGTCGTCTCGCGGTTGTAGACACCGTGGGCGTAGGTCCCCGGGTAGTGCACGCCGTCGCCCTCTTCCCACTCGGCGAACCCCCGCGTACAGAAGGAGCCGTTGCCGGTGGAGGTGAGCGCCTCGCGAAGGCTCTCCTCATCCGGCTCGTAGCCGTCGTAGGAGATCGTGAAGTCCTCGTTCACGCGTCCTCCTCGGGATTCCGCGCGATGACGAATGCCGGGCGCATGACGTACGGAAGACGGTACCCGTTGAGCCTCGGTTGCGCGCGGTCGGATAAGGTCGAGGGAACGGTCGCGAGACAGGAAGGTCGTGCCGCTGAGGCGTTCCGAGGAGGGCGAGCCGAGGCCCTCGAATTCTTCGACGGGCTCGAGGCGGCCAACTCGAAGGCGTACTGGCAGCGGAACAAGGGCGTCTACGAGGAGCTCGTCCGGGCTCCGATGGAAGCGCTGCTCGCCGAGCTCGAGCCGGAATGGGGCGAGGGCAGGATCTTCCGCCCGTACCGCGACGTCCGATTCAGTCGCGACAAGTCGCCGTACAAGACGCACATCGGCGCCGTGATCGGCGAGGGGTACGTGCAGCTGAGCGCCGAGGGCCTGGGCGCGGGCTGCGGCATGTGGGAGATGGCACCGGATCAGCTCGAGCGCTACCGGGCAGCGGTCGCCGACGACCGATCGGGCGACGACCTCACGGACCTCGTGGCGGAGGCACGGGCGGCCGGTCTGCAGGTCATGGCCCACGGGGCGTTGAAGACGGCCCCGAGGGGATACCCCAAGGACCACGCCCGGATCGAGCTCCTGCGGTACAAGGGCGTGGTCGCGTGGCGCGATTGGCCGCCCGGCGCGTGGCTCGGCACCCACAAGGCGAAGGACCGGGTGGTCGGGTTCCTCCGACGGGCTCAGCCGATCGATGCATGGCTGCGGACGAACGTCGGACCGTCGACCCTTCCCGAACGCAGGCGTTGACCGCCTTCCTCGGGGGCCGTGCGACCAGGTCTTATCACCACTTATCCGACGTTGATAAGTCACGGTAAGAACGGTAAGGTTGCGGACGATGGACCCGGGCCTCGATCCGTACACACCGAACGCTGGGGCGAGGCCGCCCGCCCTGGTGGGGCGCGACGACGAGATCGAGGCGTTCGACGTGCTGCTCGCTCGGTTGCAGCGGGGGCGGGCCGAGCAGTCGCTGCTCGTCACGGGCCTCCGAGGGGTCGGCAAGACCGTCCTCCTCGGGGTGTTCCAGGATCGAGCCCATCTCGCCGGCTGGATCTCCGTGGAGACGGAGATCACCCGGACGACGCGGTTCGCCGGCCGCATGGCGCACCTCACGAAGCGGGCGTTGCTGGAGATCGCGCCGGCCAAGCGATGGAAGGAGCGAGCTCGCCGCGCGGCCCGCATCCTGCAGTCGTTCTCGCTCACGGTCACGACAGATGGCTCCGTCACCGGCAGTCTCGATCTCGAGCCGTTGGCCGGCAGGGCCGACAGCGGCGACCTCGGTGAAGATCTGACCGACCTGCTCGTGGCGCTGGGGGAGGCCGCGGCCGAGCACGAGCGCGGGGTCGTGTTCCTGCTCGACGAGATCCAGTTCCTCGACGTGCCGGAGTTCGAGGCCCTGATCGCGGCGATCCACAAGACGGTGCAGCGGCAGCTGCCGATCACCCTGGTCGGCGCCGGGCTTCCGCAGCTGCCGCGGCTGGCCGGGGAGGCCAAGTCCTACGCCGAGCGGCTGTTCCGCTTCCCCCGCATCGGCCGGCTCGACGACGCGGCCGCCGCGGCAGCGCTCGTCGACCCCGCCCGGGAGTTCGGCGTCGAGTTCGATCCCAGGGCGGTCCGGACGGTCCTCGCCTACACGGAGGGGTACCCCTACTTCGTGCAGGAGTACGGCCGCGTGCTCTGGGATCACGCGACCCGCTCGCCGATCGGCGCCATCGAGGCGGTGGAAGCACAGGCGGTCGTCGAGGCGAAGCTCGACGCGGACTTCTTCGGCACGCGCCTCGAGCGCGCCAGCGACGCCGAGGTGGTCTACATGCGAGCGCTGGCGCGGTTGGGCTCGGAACCGCAACGCGCGGGGTCGGTCGCCCACGAGCTGGGACGCCCCGTCGAGCGGGTCGCCACCACGAGGGCCCGGCTCATCGACAAGGGTCTCGTCTACGCCCCGAAGCGGGGTCTGACGGCGTTCACGGTGCCGCAGTTCGACCGATACC
>JBOGVO010000006.1:0-25276 GCA_050692855.1 Actinomycetota bacterium
GCGTGAGGGCCTGCACGTCGCAACGGGCCACGGATCGGAGGGCGTGATCCTCGGCGCGGGCACGGCGCAGCTCGTCGCGGCCCAGATCGCGGGCGAGGCACCCACGTTCGATGCCTCCCCGTACGATCCGTTGCGATCCCAGGCCTGATCGTCGCGCTCGGGAGACATGCCGCGACGTCCGGCGATACCATGCACGCCTACCTACCCATGCCCATCCTCACCCTCGGGGTCTCCTTCCGTCGTGCGCCGATCGAGCTGCTGGAGCGGCTCTCGTTCACCGATGACGACCTGACGAAGGCCTATCGGAGCGCAGAGGATCTCGATGGGGTCGACGGAGCCGTGGTCCTGTCGACCTGCAACAGGGTGGAGGTCTACGGCGAGGTCGCGAGCTACCACGCCGGCTTCCTGGCCCTGAAACGGGTGCTCACCGAGACGCGCGGCATCGCGGTCGAGGAGGTGGTCGAGCCCCTGTACGCCCACTGGGAGCGCGACGCCGCCGACCACCTGTTCTCCGTCGCGAGCGGGCTCGATTCGATGGTGCTGGGCGAGACCCAGATCGCCGCACAGGTGCGCGAGGCGCTGAGACGAGCCGAAGCCGACGACGCTTCGGCCACCTCGCTCACGGGGTTGTTCCACGCCGCGAACCGAGCCGGTCGCCGCGTTCGGCAGGAGACCTCGTTGGGGACGGCGCCGGACGCGTTCGTGGGTCTGGGGGCCGACCTCGCGGAGGACGCGATCGGCGGGCTCGCCGGCAAGGATGTCGTCGTCGTGGGCGCCGGCACGATGGCCGCCCTGGCGGTGAAGCGCCTGCGCCGCGGCGGGGTCGGGC
The DNA here is from genome assembly GCA_050692855.1 of Actinomycetota bacterium. Lineage (GTDB taxonomy): Bacteria > Actinomycetota > UBA4738 > UBA4738 > HRBIN12 > JAOUEA01. The sequence continues at coordinate 830 of JBOGVO010000006.1, forward strand.
CCGTGCACATCTTGAACCGCTCCCTGGAGCACGCGCGCGCGCTGGCGGAGCGCACCGAGGCCGATCACGGTGAGCTCGATGCGCTGCCCGAGGCCCTCCGCCGCTGCGACCTGGTGGTGAGCGCCACCGGCGCGGCCGGCATCGTCCTCCATCGCTCGGTGGTGGCGGACGCCGTGGCCGCGCGAGGCGACGAGCGGCCCCTCGTCCTCCTGGACCTCGCCGTGCCGAGGGACGTCGAGCCCGGGACCGGCTCCGTCGAAGGTGTGCGGGTGATCGACATCGTCTCGCTGCGTGATCGGCTCGCCGAGCACGGCACCAAGACGGCCACGGACATCGCCCGAGCGCGCGAGATCGTCGAGGAGGAGGTGCGCCGCTACGTCGTGCGACGCCGCGGCGACGAGCTCGCCCCCCTGATCACGGCGATCCGGCGTCGCGGCGACGAGATCGTGCGGGGCGAGCTCGATCGCTTCGCCTCGCGTCTCGACCGGTTGACGCCCGACGAGCGGGAGGCCGTGGAAGGTCTGGCTCGCGGCATCTCGGCCAAGCTCCTGCACGATCCGATCGTGGCCCTCAAGGAACGTTCGGAGCCGGGGACCGACCGAGCGCACGCCCGCATCCTCGCCGAGCTCCTCGGGGTCGACGGCGACACCCTCGACTCGGACGAGTGAGCGCGCTCCGGATCGGCACTCGCCGCTCGCCGCTCGCGCTCGCGCAAGCCGACGAGGTCAGGGTCAGGCTCGAGGGCACCGGCGTGCACGCCGAGATCGTGCCGATGAGCACCTCCGGCGACGAGGAGCTGCCCGCGTCGCCGCCCCGGCAGGGCCTCAAGGGCATGTGGATCGACACGATCCTCGACGCGCTCGAGGCCGGCGACATCGACCTGGCGGTGCATTCGGCGAAGGACCTGCCGGCCGAGGACGACGAGGGTTTCACGATCGCGGCCGTGCCTCCCCGGGTCGAGCCCGCCGATGTGCTCGTGTGTCGGGTGGAGGGCGAGCTGCGGGACGGCGCGCTGATCGGCACGTCGAGCCTGCGGCGTCGAGCGCAACTGTTGGCGGCGTTCCCGGGCCTCGAGGTCGTCGACCTGCGAGGGAACGTCGGCACGCGGCTGCGCAAGGTCGAGGAAGGTGAGGTCGACGCCGCGGTGCTCGCGGCCGCCGGCCTGGAGCGACTCGGGCTCGCGCCACCGAACGCCCGGCCGCTCCCGGTGACGATGATGGTGCCGGCTCCGGGACAGGGATGCCTCGCGATCCAGACGCGGGATGACGACGAGGACACGTCGGCGGCCGTCGCGTCGCTCGATCACGAGCCGAGCCACCGGGCGCTCGATGCCGAGCGGTCGCTGATGTGGCGCCTGGGCGGAGGCTGCGCCCTTCCCCTCGGCGCGTACGCGACGGTCGACGCCGAATCCATCTCGCTCGTCGCGGTGATCGGGACGCCCGACGGCACGACGGTCCTGAAGACCGCGATCGACGGGGCGACGGTCGAGGATGTCGCGGCGGCCGCGGCCAAGGACCTGATCGCGCAGGGCGCCGAGCGCATCCTGGCCGAGGTCGGCCAGGAGTGAGCAGCCTCACCGGGCGCACGGTGCTCATCACGCGCCCCGCCGAGCAGTCGGCCTCGCTGGTCACCGCGCTCCGCCGCCGAGGCGCCAGGGCGATCGTCGCGCCGTCGATCGAGCTCGTGCCCGCGCGGTCGGCCGCGCTCACCGGCGCGCTCGCCGACCTCGAGGCGGGAGCGTTCGAGTGGGTGACGCTGACGAGCCGGACGACGGTGGAGATGCTGGCCTCGAGGCTTGCATCGGCTCGGGCGCTCGGCAAGACCAAGGTGGCGGCGATCGGAGACGGCACCTCCGAGGCCCTCCGCCGGTGGGCCCGTCGCGGGCCCGACCTCGTCCCAGCGTCCTTCACGACCACCGGGTTGGTGCGAGCGTTCCCTCGCGGGAGCGGCCGGGTGTTGTGTGCGCGAGCGGACATCGCGCCCCCCGGGCTCGAGGACGGCCTGGCGGCCAAGGGCTGGTCCCCCACGCGCGTCGACGCGTACCGCACGCGCATGCCGCGGTCGCTCCCCAAGGAGGCTCGCGACGCGCTCGCCGCGGCCGAGGTCGACGCGATCACGTTCACGAGCGCGTCGACCGTGCGCGGGTTCGTCGGAGCCCTCGGAACGATCAGGGGAGCCCCGAAGGTCGTGTGCATCGGTCCGGTCACGTCGAGGGAGGCTCGGTCACACGGGCTCACGGTGCACGCCGTCGCGAGGCCGCACACGATCGAAGGGCTGGTCGTCGCGCTCGAACGAGCGCTCGCACCGAGACGGCCTCGCGTGACCGTTCGCTAGAGATACCGGAAGGCCTCGACCCGCCCGAGCTGTGGGCTCGAGCTCGAACGTGTCGTCGTCGACGCCGGTACGCTGAACCGATGAGCTTCCCGGAGCACCGCCCGCGCCGGCTGCGCCGCACGCCGGCGTTGCGAGCCCTGGTCCGCGAGACACGGCTGCACCCAGAGGACCTGATCGCACCCCTGTTCTGCAAGGAAGGCATCGCCGAACCGGTGGCGATCTCGTCGATGCCCGGGCAGTTCCAGCACTCCCTCGAGTCGCTCCGCAAGGAAGCGGTCTCGATCGCCGAGAGGGGCGTTCGCGCGTTCATGCTCTTCGGCGTGCCCTCGCGCAAGGACGCAGAGGGGTCCGAGGCATGGAACCCGGGAGGCATCGCCCAACGGGCGATCTCGGCCCTGAGGGAAGAGTTCGGCGTCGACGCGGTCGTGATGAGCGATCTCTGCCTCGATGAGTACACCGACCACGGGCACTGCGGCGTGCTGAACGACCGGAACGAGGTGGACAACGACGCCACGGTCGAGCTCTACCGGCGCATCGCGGTCGAGCAGGCCGAGGCGGGCACGCATGTGGTGGGCCCCAGCGGCATGATGGACGGGCAGGTCGGCGCGATCCGAAGCGCCCTCGACGCGGCCGGCCACGACGACGTCGTCATCATGGCCTACGCGGCGAAGTTCGCGAGCGCCTTCTACGGTCCTTTCCGGGAAGCGGCCGAGGGCGCGCCGAGGTTCGGCGACCGCACCGGATATCAGCAGGATCCCGCGAACGCCGACGAGGCCTTGCGAGAGATCCGCGCCGACATCGACGAGGGCGCCGACATCGTGATGGTGAAGCCGGCGCTCCCATACCTCGACGTGGTGCACCGCGCGAAGCGCGAGACCGGGTTCCCCGTCGCCGCGTACCACGTGAGCGGCGAGTACGCGATGCTGAAGGCCGCGGCCGCCAACGGATGGCTCGACGAACGACGCACGGTGCTCGAGACGCTCACGTCGATCCGGCGGGCGGGCGCAGACCTCGTCCTCACCTACCACGCCCGGGACGCAGCCGAGTGGCTCGCCTCGAGCCCGTGAGCTCGCGTTCCGAGGAACTGTTCGATCGAGCCCTCGCGGTGATCCCCGGCGGGGTGGACTCGCCCGTGCGAGCGTTCGGGGCCGTGGGCGGCACGCCGGTGTTCATCGACCGGGGTGAAGGCGCCTGCGTGATCGATGTCGACGGCAACCGGTACGTCGACCTCGTGCAGTCGTGGGGCGCGCTGCTGTTCGGTCATGCTCGGAAGGAGATCGTGGAGGCGGCGACGGCCGCCGCCGCGAAGGGCACCTCGTTCGGAGCGCCCACGCGTGGCGAGGTCGAGCTCGCCGAGCGCATCGTCGAGGCCGTGCCCGGCGTGGAGCGCGTTCGCCTCGTGAACAGCGGCACCGAGGCGGCGATGAGCGCGATCCGGCTGGCGCGCGCCGCGACCGGCCGCGACCTGATCGTGAAGTTCGAGGGGTGCTACCACGGGCACTCCGACTCGCTCCTCGCGAGGGGCGCGGGCAGCGGGCTCGCGACGCTCGGCATCCCCTCGTCGCCGGGGGTGACCGGGGGTGCGGCGCACGACACGCTCACCGCGCCGTTCAACGACCTCGACGCGGTGCGCACGATCCTCGCCGAGCGCGGCCGCGAGGTCGCCGTCGTGATCGTCGAGCCGGTGGCCGCGAACATGGGCGTGGTGCCGCCGGAGCCCGGGTTCCTCGAAGGGCTCCGAGAGCTCTGTGACGGTCACGGGTGCCTGCTGCTGTTCGACGAGGTGATCACCGGGTTCCGCATCGCCTTCGGGGGGGCGCAGGCGTACTACGGCATCACGCCCGACCTCACGGCGCTCGGCAAGGTCATGGGCGGAGGGTTCCCCTGCGCGGCCTTCGGCGGTCGCGCCGAGCTGATGGCCCACCTCGCGCCGGAAGGGCCCGTGTACCAGGCCGGCACCCTGAGCGGGAACCCGGTCGCGGTCGCCGCGGGCATCGCGGCACTCGATCTCGCGAGGACCACCGATCCGTACGAGGGGCTCGAAGCCACGGCCGAAGCGCTCGCCGGCGAGCTCGAGACCACCTTCGCGTCCGCGGACATCGCCGTGACGGTCAACCGCGCCGGCTCGATGCTGAGCGTGTTCTTCACCGGCGAGCCCGTTCGTGACTTCGCCGGCGCTCGCGCAGCCGACCACGACCGATTCGGGCGATTCTTCCATCACATGCTCGCCAACGGTGTGGCCCTGCCGCCGTCGGGCTACGAGCTGTGGACCCTGAGCACGACGCACGGCCCCGAGGAGACGGAGAGGATCCTCGGGGCCGTGTCGTCGTTCCGGGACTGACGCGGCAGGCTGGTCGATCCCGGTTCCTCCGGCGCCGGACGGGCGGTCTGACGCCGGAGTGGTATGGCTCTCAGGCGACCGCGACGGGCTGGGGAACCTCGCGGAGGTCGACCCGCTCGACCTTGGTCGCCAGGCAGAAGGTGCCGATCACGCGGTCGAGCGCGTCGTGCGTCGGCGCGACCTGACAGCGCACCGTCGCTCGCGCTCCTTCGAGCGTGAACGAGGCGGTCTCGCCGTTCAGGGCGGCCACGTGCGCGTCGAGTAGCGCGAGGTTCGGGCCTTCCATGCCGAAGACCGCGATCAGATCACGGCCCTCGACCTTCGAGAACGGCAGTCCGATCACTTCGGTCGCCGCTCCCGTCACGGTCCGCACACGCAGGGCCGTGTCGGTGCTCCAGAAGAACACGGGACGGCCTTCGGCCGCCGCCCCGATCGTCTCCGCATTCGAGAACCGCGAGCGCGGAGGCGGCGGTGCCTGTGGGATCGGCACCGTGTCGGTGATGCCGATCAGTTCCCACTGTCGCATGACTCTCACCCCTCCCGAGGTTCGGGGACGCTTCGTTACCTGTTTTCGGGTAGCGGAGGGGCGCTTCCGCATAGGACCTTCGACGGTTCTTCGCGCATCGGCCGATGGGCCTAGTCATCGACCGGCCGAGAGGGTGGGCCGGGTCACGCGGAGAGATTCGCGAGATCCACGGAACGGTCGCGAGCGCACCGGAACCCCATGTTCCCGGTCGTGCTCGTCGGATCGTTGGAGCTGCGGGCCGACACTCGGTATCGATCGCAATACGAGTCGTGACACAGGTACGAGCCGCCGCGGATCACCCGCGAACCGCTCGCCGACGGGTCGAACCGATCCTCGATCCAGTCCCAGGTGTTGCCGGCGACGTCGTGCAGCCCGAACCCGTTCGCCGGGAACGACCCTGTGGGCGACGTGCCGATGAATCCGTCATCCAGCGTGTTCCGCGACGGGAACGTGCCCTGCCAGATGTTGCACATCCACCGGCCGCCGGGTGTGAGGTCGTCCCCCCACGCGAACCGCGCCTGCTCGAGACCGCCACGGGCCGCGAACTCCCACTCGGCCTCGGTCGGCAGGCGCAGGTCGGCCCAGCCGCAGTACGCCTGAGCGTCGTGCCACGACACGTGCACGACCGGATGCTCCCCCCGGCCGTCGATGGAGCTCCGAGGACCCTGCGGCCGTCGCCAGTCGGCGCCGAAGACCTGACGCCACCACTCGGCGCCGACGACCCCTCGGGTGTCCTCGAAGTCGTCGGGCAGCAGGCCCGCGAACACGAACGACCATCCCTCGCGCTCCGCGGTGGTGACGTGCCCGGTCGCCTCGACGAACCGCGCGAAACGATCGTTCGTGACCGCCGTCTCCCCGATCCAGAACGGCGAGACGGCGACCTCACGGGCCGGTCCCTCCCGGTCGGACGGGAAGCGTTGGGGGCCGTCCGTGCCCATCAGGAACGTTCCCCCGCCGAGCTCGACCATGACCTCGGTCGAGCCGGTCGCCGGCGTCGATCCCGCTCGAACCGCCTCGCCCTCGTTGCGATCGGTGTTCGCGTCGGATCTCGGCCCCCGCGGGGCGCAGCACGCGGCGCTCATCGGGTCAGCTGCCGAGGATCTGCTTCGTCTTCGGTCCGATCGCCATGCCATCCCCCCCCGCGCTGTAGTCGATGACACTACCGCCTCACTCACCACCCAGGAGCTTCCGCCTCCTGGCCTTCCTGTCCTTGACGATCTCCCTCACGCAGTGATGACCCGGGAGCCCGGTCACCCCGCCGCCTGCGTGGGTCGCGCTCGACGCCTGGTACAGGCCGTCGATCGGGGTCCGGTAGTCGGCGTAGCCCACCGCGGGCCGCATGTGGAACAGCTGATCGACCGTGAGCTCCCCATGGAAGATGTTCCCCCCGATCAGGTCCCATCCTTCCTGCATCTGCTTCGGACCGATGATCTGACGGGCGAGCACGCTGTCGCGGAACCCGGGCGCGACCTCCTCCAGGTGCTCGACCAGGCGGTCGGCGTAGGCCTCGAGCTCCTCGGTGTGATCGTCCTCGTCGTCGGCCCAGTCGGCCGGGCACCACTGCGTGAACATCGAGACCGTGTGGATGCCCTCGGGGGCGAGCGTGCGGTCGACGACCGTCGGGATCTCGGTGTCGCTGAACGGTCGGGTCGCGGCCTCGCCGAAGCGCGCCTGTTGGTACGCCTGTTCGAGCTGCTCGACGTCGTCGAGCAGCTCGATCGCCCCGCCGTGGATCTCGGGGTCGAAGTCCGGGTCGGCGGTGAACGTCGGGAGCCGGTCGATCGCCAGGTTCACCTTCACGGTGCCGCTGCGGGTCTTCCAATGCTCGATGTCCCGCACGAACCCGCTCGGCAGCTCGCTGCGGTCGAGCTGCTCCAGGAAGGTGATCTTGGGGTGGCATGCGGTGACCACGAGCGGCGCCAGCAGCTCCTCACCCCCATCGAGCACGACCCCGGTCACGCGGCCGTTCGAGGTCGTGATCTTCCGGACCGGGGCGTTCACGCGGATCTCGGCGCCGAAGAACCGGGCCGACTCCTCGCACGCCTTCGACACGGCGCCCATACCGCCTTCGATGAAGCCCCAGCTCGCCACCTGCCCGTCGCCGATGTCGCCCACCGAGTGATGCATCAGCACGTAGGCCGTGCCGGGCGCATCGGGGCCGGCCCAGGTGCCGATGATGCCGTTGACCGCCATGAACCCCTTCATCTCGGGGGACTCGAACCACCGCTCGAGCAGCTCCGTGGCGCTCATCGTGAACAGCCGGGTGATGTCGCCCACCGTGGCCTCGTCGACGTGCGAGCGGAGCTTCCATGCGAGCTTGCCGAGGTTCCAGAGGTCGGCGGGCTTCTTGGATCCGACATGCGGCGGGGTCTCCATCAGCATCGGGCCCAGGATGTCGGAGATCCGCGAGATCCAGGCGTAGAACTCGAAGTAGGCGTCGGCGTCGCGCTTGGAGACCTTCGCGATCGAATCGCGCGTCGTCCGGTCGTCCTCGGCTTGGATGATCGATCCACCGCCGCGGATCGGCATGTAGCCCTGGCCGAGCGGCAGCAGCTTGAAGCCGAACCGCTCGAGTTGCAGCTCGCGCCGGAGCGACGGCGGCATCAACGACATCGTGTAGCTCAGGGTGTTGACCTTCACCCTGGGAAGCTCGTCCGGCCACGGCTCGCTCGTGTCGGCCGCACCCCCGGTCTTGTGCCGCTTCTCGAGCACGAGCGTTCGAGCTCCGCGCTTCGCGAGCAGGGCGGCCGCCACCAGTCCGTTGTGACCACCGCCGACCACGACCGCGTCGTATCGGTTGGTCGTCCCGTCCATCGGCTGCGCCATCATTTGAATCTCCGTTCAATCGTTCGGAGCAGCGTACACCGAGCGTCGAGCCAAGCGGTAGGCGCAGCATCCAGGCCGACATCGTGCCATCGGGGTGAGCCCGCGGACCGCGCCGCCGACGATAATGGGCCACATGGTTCCACCACGACCACGATGAGAAGGGATCGATCGTGAGCGAAGCACGAACAGGCGTCACCTGTCCTCGATGCGGGCGGGTCGAGACAGACGACGATGTGGGCTTCTGTCCGGCGTGTGGAACCTCGCTTCGTGGGGAACCGGGCCGACTCAAGCTCCGACGTCGCCTTTCGGGACTGTTCGTGTTCCTCACGGTGCTGTCGCTCATCATCACCGTGGTCGGCGCGTGGGGTCGCGCGGTGGTGCTCGACACGGATCGATTCGTGGCGACCGTCGGCCCGGCGATCGACGAGCCCGCGGTGCAGCGAGCCCTGAGCGTGCGGCTGACCGACCGGGTGATGGAGGGGCTACAGATCGAGGATCGGGTCTCGTCGGCGATCTCGAACCTGGCACCCGAAAACCTGCCCGTGCCTCCTTCCCTGCTCGCCGGGCCGATCGCCGACGGCATCCGCAACGTGCTGCTCGAACGAACGGAGCAGTTCCTCGCGAGCGACGCGGTCCGCACGCTGTGGTTCGAGGCGCTGACGCGAGCCCACGAGCGAGCCGTCGCCCTGCTCCGGGGAGACGACTCCGGGGCGGCGACGGTCGAAGGCGACGCCGTCTACGTCGACCTCCTGCCGATGATGAACAACGCCCTGCAAACATTGGAGCAGCCGCTGTCCGACATCTTCAACCGCTCGATCGACATCCCCACGATCACGGCCGACAACGTGTCACAGGCCACGTCCTTGCTGGAGGAGCAGTTCGGCGTGCAGCTCCCCGATGACTTCGGAAGGATCAAGGTCTTCGAGTCCGACGCGCTCCCGGCGGCTCAGGCCGCGGTCGCCACCGCCGATCGATCGATCTATCTGCTCGTCGCCCTCACGATCGTGCTCGCGATCGTCGCATTCGTGCTGTCGACACGCCGGCTCCGAACGGCGCTCTGGCTCGGGTTCGGAGCCGCGATCGGGCTGATCGTCGTGCGCAGGCTGGCGCTGCGCGTCGACGACGCGATCGTCGACCGTGTCACCGGCAGCACGAACCGGGCGGCGGTCGATTCGGTGACGACCGACGTGTTCCAGGATCTGCGGAACTTCACGACCTTGATGCTGGTCGCGGCATTGCTGATCGGCATCGGGGCTTACCTCGCGGGACGTCCTCCGTGGCTGACGCGAGCGCTCGAGCGCCGCGGTGAGGGATTCGCGCCGCGCGACTCCGCGACGGTCAGGTGGATCGGGGAGCATGCGCCCGCGCTCCGCGTGATCGCGATCGTGATCGGCGCCCTCATCCTGTTCTTCGGGAACCTCGGATGGGCCTCACTCGTCATCGTCGTCGTGCTCGTGGCCGCGGCCTGGTTCGCGCTGACCTACCTGCAGGATCGGGTAACCGACCAGGCCGACGTCGCGGTTCCGTGAGCGAACCCCCCGGCGAGGGTTCGAGCGAACCCGGTCGGCTGGACCGCGTGCGTCGCTCTCTCCACGAAGGGTCGACGCGCCTCGTAGCGGCCCGCGTGGACCACCCGCTGATCGATGCCGCGTTCCAGGTCGTGAGCCGAGATCGCCTGCTCGCCGGTGGCCTGCTCGCGAGTGCCGTCGCGTTCCGCGTCTTCCTGTGGATCGTGCCCAGGCCCGACGGTGTGCCGATGCGGGCGCTCGTGCCTGGTGCCCTGCTCGTCGGCGCCGTCGTCGAGCTCCTGCACCTCGTGAGCCTCGTCTACCTCCCGGGGAAGTTCGACAGGGCTTCCTCGGCCTACGGCTCGCTCGGGATCGCGGTGGTCGCGCTCGCGTGGCTCTACTTCTCCGGCCGTGCTGTCGTGGCCGGCGCGGTGCTGAACGTCACCCTCTGGGATCGGCGTGGCGGGCGTAACGGAAACGCGGGGATACGAGACCATGGTGTTGAACCCGAACCACGGAGGACGGGCAATCATGACTGAGGTCGCGACGTTCGGAGCAGGGTGCTTCTGGGGTGTCGAGTGGGTGTACCGCCAGGTGCCCGGCGTCATCGAGGCAGTATCGGGGTACGCCGGCGGCTTCGTCGAGGACCCCGACTACCGGCTCGTGTGCACCGGCACCACCGGGCACGCCGAGGTGGTGCAGGTCGAGTTCGACCCGGAGATCGTCACCTACGACCAACTGCTCGAGGTGTTCTGGGCGATGCACGACCCGACCCAGGTGGATCGGCAGGGCCCCGACGTGGGCTCTCAGTACCGCAGCGTGATCCTCGCGCACTCCGCCGAGCAGCGCGCCGCCGCCGAAGCCTCACGCGATCGCGCGCAGCCGAGCTTCGAGCGGCCCATCGCGACCGAGATCGTCGACGCCGGGCCGTTCTACGCCGCCGAGGACTATCACCAGCGCTACTACGAGATGACGGGCCACGAGCCGTACTGCCACGTGTTGCCCGCGGGGCTGCTGGATCGCCTCGGCCTCGCCGAGACGCCCGCCACCTAGGTCATCCGTCGCGGAACCCCACGTGCTTGTGGCTCCCGTCGCAGAGCGGCTTGGTCTCCGACTGCCCGCACCGGCACAGCGTGACCCTGTTCCGAACCTCGTACGTGTCGCCGTCGGCGGCCCGGACCCGGATGCGTCCGCGCACCCAGTACGGGCCGTCACGGATGACGCCGATGCTGACCGGCAGCGCGGGCTCGAGCTGCTCTCCGTCGGCGTCGGGCCGCATCTCGAGGGCGCCCGAGGGGCAGAGCCGCACCATCTGCATCAACCGTTCGCGCACGGTGGGGTCGCCGGCCTCTCGCGCGAGGCGTCGCCAGTTCGTGAACCGGTCGCCGCAGTAGCCGGCGTGCTCGCAGGTCGCGAGGTCGAAGCTCACGACCCCTTCCCCCGCGGGGAACTCGAAGCGCCGATCGGCGATATCTGAGCGGTCCGCGGTCTCGGTGCCGTCGAACCCGTTCGTCTCGTGGCTTCCGTCGCAGAACGGCTTGTCGTTCGAGGCGCCGCACCGGCACAGGTCGTAGCTCTCGTCGTCCTCGTCCAGGAACTCGTCGGGCACCCATCCCACCGGCTCGCCGTGCTCGGTCTCGACCTGCGCCGTCCGGCTCAACGGCACGCCGCCGCAGACCCGGTACGGGCCGTTCTCCCGGATCTGGATCTCGGGCACGGCCTGGTCGGGTGCAGTCACGTCTTCCATCGTCTTCCATCGTCGCCGCGTTCCGTCCAGGTGTCACGTCGTTCGGCCGATGCCCGGCAGGGTGTAGCATGCTCGAACGCATGTTCGAGGACCTGAATCAGGAACAACGGGAAGCGGCGACGTACGGCGAGGGCCCGCTGCTGATCGTGGCCGGGGCGGGCACGGGCAAGACGACCACGCTCGCCTCCCGCGTGGCCTGGCTGCTCGCCCGTGGTGTGGCACCCGAGAGGCTGCTGCTGCTCACGTTCAGCCGGCGGGCGGCACGCGGGATGACGTCGCGGGCCGAACGCATCGCCGGGGCGAGCGACGGCGGCATCGACGCCTCCCGCATCTGGAGCGGCACCTTCCATGCGATCGGCAACCGGCTGCTCCGCCTGCACGGCCGGGCGCTCGGGCTCGATCCGTCGTTCACGGTGCTCGATCAGGCCGACGCGGCCGACGTGATGAACCTGCTCCGCGACGAGCTCGGGTTCGGCGGACGGGAGCGGCGCTTCCCGCGGAAGGAGACCCTGGCGGGCATCTGCTCGCGCACGGTGAACACGGGCGAACCGCTCGGCGACGTCCTGAAACGCCACTATCCGTGGTGCCTCGACGAGGTCGACGACATCCGCGAGATCTTCCGGGCCTACACCGATCGCAAGCGCACGCACCACGTGCTCGACTACGACGACCTGCTGCTGTTCTGGAAGGCGCTCGCGACCGCTCGGGCGACGCGCACCCAGCTCGCCGAGATGTTCGACCACGTGCTCGTCGACGAGTATCAGGACACGAACGCGCTGCAGGCCGACATCCTCGAGGGGCTCCGGCCCGAGGGCACGCCGCGCAACCTCACCGTGGTCGGTGACGACGCACAGGCGATCTACGGGTTCCGCGCGGCGACCGTGCGCAACATCCTGGAGTTCCCGACGCGGTTCCCGGGGGCCGCGGTCGTGCGGCTCGAGCAGAACTATCGGTCGACTCCGCCGATCCTCGACTCGTCGAATGCCGTCATCGCGCCGAGTCCGCAGCGCCACGAGAAGACGTTGTGGTCCGCCCGGCGCGGCGACCTCGCGCCCACGCTTCGCACCTGCCTCGACGAGGCAGAGCAATGCGACGCGGTCTGTGGGGCGGTGCTCGGCCATCGCGAAAAGGGCGTGCCCCTGAAGGAGCAGGCCGTGCTCTTCCGCGCCGCGCATCACAGCGATCACCTCGAGGTCGAGCTCACGCGGCGGAACATCCCGTTCGTGAAGTACGGCGGCCTGAAGTTCATGGAAGCCGCCCACCTGAAGGACACCCTCGCGATCCTCCGCGTGCTCGAGAACCCGCACGACGAGATCGCTTGGTTCCGGGTGCTCCAGCTTCCCGAAGGCCTGGGGCCCGCGACGGCGCGTCGACTCATGGAGGCGATCGGCGTGCGGGCGACCGCCGACGCAGACCGGTCGACCTCGCCGCTCGCTCGATTCCTCGACGAGTCGATCGAGGTACCCCGCCCGGCGCTCGGCGACGTGCAGGAGCTGCGCTCGGCGCTGCGCGGATGCTCCGACGAGTCGGTGCTCTCGCCCGCCGCCCAGATCGAACGGCTGCGAGCGTTCCTCGCACCGGTCTTCACCCGGCGATACGACGCCTCGGCGGCTCGCCTGCGCGACCTCGACCAGCTCGCCGCGCTCGCCGCCGGCTACGAGGCTCGCGGCCCGTTCCTGGCGGAGCTCACGCTCGATCCCCCGTCGAGCACCGGCGATCTCGCCGGACCTCCCATCCTCGACGAGGACTGGCTCGTGCTCTCCACGATCCACTCCGCGAAGGGCCTCGAGTGGGACGTCGTCCATGTGATCCACGCCGCCGACGGCATGATCCCGAGCGACATGTCGACCGGTGACGACGACGAGATCGAGGAGGAACGACGCCTGCTGTACGTGGCGCTGACCCGGGCGCGCGACACCCTGCACGTGTACCGCCCGATGCGCTACTACCGCAAGCCCAGGGGCGACCCGCACTCCTACTCGCAGCTCTCGCGTTTCCTCACGCCGCCCGAGGTGCGCTCGACCTTCGAGGAGATCGGCCCGGCGGTCGATGCGAAGGACTCGGACGTCGTCGACCTCACCGGAAGCGTCGATGTCGATGCCTACCTCGCCGGCCTCTGGTCGGAGTAGGGCGGGAGAAGCTCGGTCCCGAGCCGTTCGTGGAGCAGTCGCATGTCGTGGAAGTCGGTCTCGGTCGGTTCGTGGCCCTGGGCATGGCACAACACCTGCACTTCCGCCGTCAAGCAACGCACCCGCTGGCCCCTGACGGATCCGGTGCCGAGGAATCCGCTCGCCGGATAGACCCGATCATCGCCGTCGGCCATGAGATAGATGCCGTCTCCCGAGTCGCCGAACGCGACGGGGTGCACGTCGATCTCTCGCATCCGCTCGTCGCGAAGCACGAAGTTGGACGTGGGCTCGCCCTGAGCGAGTTGGAAGCCGGCGTTCCCCAACCGGTCGATGACTTCGAGTACTTCCCCGACCCGAACGATGAGATCAAGATCCTCATGCGGCCGCGTCTGCTCACCGAGCAGCGCGTCCACTCCCCAGCCGCCGTCGAGCCACACGTCCACGCCGGACCGACGCAGACGACCAAGGATCTCGACGACGTCGCTAGCGATGATCACGCGGCGAGTGTGACAGGCAGGCGGTCGCTCCTGGGTCGGTACCCTGTTCGACGATGACATACGACGCCGTGCTGCTCGACCTCTACGACACGCTCGTATGGAGCGATTGGTACGCGTGGCAGGGCAGACTGGCCGACGTGCTCGGTCTCACGTCCGACGCGATGAGCGCGGCCTTCAGCCGGTCGAGACCGGCTCGCAGCACCGGCGCCCATCCCGATGTCCAAGGAGACCTCACGTCGGTCCTCGTGGCCGCCGACATCGAGCCCACGCCGGATCTCGTCGCCGAGATGGTAGAGCTGGAAGACGAGATGGGAGCGTCCGTGCGTCTGTACGACGATTCCCTGGAGGTCGTTCGTGGCCTGCGCGAGCGAGGCGTGCCGACGGCGCTCGTCAGCAACTGCTCACACAACACGCGTCCCATCGTGGAGCGGCTGGGGCTCGAGCGGGAGTTCGACGCACTGATCCTGTCGTTCGAGGTGGGGGCGATGAAGCCCGACCCCGCGATCTACCGCGAGGCGCTCGCTCGCCTGGGCGACCCCGACCCTTCCCGATCGGTCTTCGTCGACGACCAGGTCGTCTACTGCGACGGGGCGGCCGCCGTCGGTCTGCAGACGCTGCTCATCCTGCGGCCGGAGGAGGCGCTCGAGGGTCGACCGTTCGAGCTCAACGGACACAGTCCGATCGAGTCCCTCGCGCCGTTGCTCGACTGAACGCTCAGCCTCGAAGGCCGAGCACCACGAGCAGGATCGAGACGTACTGGCACGCCGCGGCCGCGATCGTGGCGGCGTGCCACACCTCGTGGTAGCCGAACGTGCGCGGCCACGGGTTGGGACGGTGCGTGGCGAGCGCAAGGGCGCCGAGCGAGTAGAGGAGCCCACCGGCCACCACGAGCAACGTCTCGGGGATGTCGAGACCTCGCAGCAGCGCCGGGAAGCTCACCGCCACGAGCCAACCGAGGCCGACGTACATGAAGCCCGACAGCACGTGCAGGTCGACCCGATAGAACTTCGTCGCGACACCCACCGCCGCGCCCACCCACACCGCGACGAGCACGGCGGTCGCGAGGGTCCCCTGCAGCACGAGCAGGCAGTACGGCGTGTACGTGCCCGCGATCAACACGAAGATCATGGAATGGTCGAGCCGTTGCATGCGCCGGTGCGCAGCCACGGTCCAGTCACCCAGGTGGTAGGCGGCGCTCACGCCGAACAGGCCGGTGAGCGTGAGCGCGTAGATCAGCGTGGCGACGCGCGCTCGAGCATCGCCGGCGAGCAGCACCAGCAGCACGCCCGCGGGGATCGACGCGATGAACGCCCCGTGGTGCAGCCTCCCCCGCATGCGCGGCTTCGGGCGCTCGTGGATCGGGATCTCGCGCAGCGCCCGCGTGTCGGCGAGCACGTCGAGGTCCGTCGGATGGTGCGGCATCGCGACCAGGGTAAGACACATAGACTCGGGTCACGACGAGCTCGAGAGGTGAGGTTCCATGTCCGAAGCGATGGAGCGCACGGGGTCCGGCAGGGAGAAGTACCCCAACAAGGTGTACGAGCGCGAGCTGTTCCGGCTCCAGGAAGAGCTCGTGAAGATGGAGCGGTGGGTGGCCGACACCGGCGCCCGGGTCGTCGCGGTCTTCGAGGGGCGCGACGCCGCCGGCAAGGGAGGCGCGATCCAACGCATCACCGAGCACACGAACCCGCGCATCACGAAACACGTCGCGTTGCCGAAGCCGTCAGACCGTGAGCGCACCCAGTGGTACTTCCAGCGGTACGTGGAACAGATGCCCGCCGCCGGCGAGCTCGTCTTGTTCGATCGCAGCTGGTACAACCGGGCTGGCGTGGAGCGGGTGCTCGGCTTCTGCACGCAGGCCGAGTACTACCGGTTCCTGCGGCAGACGCCGATCTTCGAGCGGCTGCTCGTGGAGGACGGCGTCATCTTGTTCAAGTACTGGTTCTCGGTGAGCGACGAGGAACAGGAACGGAGGTTCGCCAAGCGCATCGATGACCCGCTCCGTCGGTGGAAGCTCAGCGAGACCGACCTGTACTCGCGCACGAAGTGGATCGACTACTCACGAGCCAAGGACGAGATGTTCGTGCACACCGACATCCCCGAGGCCCCGTGGTACGTGGTCGACGCCGACAATAAGAAGAAGGCGCGCCTCAACTGCATCTCGCACCTGCTGTCGAAGGTGCCCTACGAGCCGAGGCCCGTGCCCGAGATCGTGATGCCGGATCGCCAGCGCGACGAGGGGTACGTGCGCCCTCCCCGCGACCTTTATACATATGTGCCCGATCACGCCGACGGCGTGCTCCGTGCGATCAAACAGAGTAAGTAGTCTGAGCTGGACTAGCCCAACGGGAGGCGGTAGTCTGGGCTGGACGAGTCTCGTCAGACCAGGTCGTCGAAGGCTTCCCCGACGGGCTTGCGGATGCCCGTGACGAACGGGATCTCGACCTTCGTGTAGAGGCGAGCCCTGGTGTCGCGCAGGTGGCGGATCAGGTCGACGATGCGGTCGGCGCGCTCGGCCTCGAACGCCAGGATCCATTCCCAGTCGCCCAGCCCGAACCCACTCGTCGTGTTCGCGAGCACGTCGGGGAACTCGCGCCCGAGCTCGCCGTGCTCGCGCAGCAGCGCGCCGCGTTCCTCGCGAGGGAGCAAGTACCACTCGGGCGTGCGCACGAACGGGTAGACGCAGAGGAATGTCTGCGGCGGTGTTCCCTTCACGAACGCCGGCTGATGGTCGGGCGTGAACTCGGCCGGCTTCACTGCGCCCATGAACGACCACGACAGACCCATCAGGCGCCCTGCCCGTGTGCGGCGGAGCTCCACCATGAACCGCTGCAGGTCCTGGGGCGAGCTGCCCACGAGCCAGAGCAACAGGTCGGCGTCGGCGCGGAACCCGACGGACGAGTACGTGCCGCGCACGTCGACGCGGCCTTCCCACGCCTTGTAGAGGTTCTCGACCTCCTGCACCGCATCGCGCAGCTCGTCGGCCTCGGCGAGCTCCGTCCGAAGCTCCGGAGAGGCTCGGAACACGGGGTCCAGCGTGAAGATCGTGTCGGACTGGTCGGTCATGGAACCGTCTCCTCGTGATCGGTCGATTCGGTCGCAGCGGTGGCGACGCGGGCGGCGACCTCGCCGGCGGCTCGCACGCAATCGGGAACGCCGATCCCGTCGTAGGCCTGCCCCCCCACGACGATACCGGGAGGGAGCTCCTCGCGGATGCGCGCCACCCGGTCCAGGTGCCCCACCTCGTACTGGGGCATCGACGCGGGCCAGCGCACGACGGCCGCATGCAGGGGCATGTCGGGCAGCCGCACGACCGCCGCCAGGTGGCGCGCGCAGGCCTCGATCAGCTCCTGGTCGGCGGCATCGAGGATGTCCTCCTCACCGACGGCGCCGACGTAGCAGCGCACGATCGCCCGGGAGCCGAACGCCGGCGACGGCCACTTGCTGCTGAGCCAGGTCACCGCGGTCATCGGCGCCTTGCCGCTGGGCACGACGAAGCCGGTGCCGTCGGGGAGGCCCGCCTGCGTGCCCTCGGGGTAGGCCATCAGCACGACCCCGGTCGATGCGTACGAGATGCCGGCGAGGGCCGTGGCGGCCGTCGGCGCCCCGGCGCCGAGCACGCGCGAGGCTTCGTGCGCCGGGGTCGTGACCACGACGGTGTCGGCCTCGATCGTCTCGCCGCCTTCGAGGGTCACATGGGGGCGAGCGCCATCGGCGTCGACGGCGGTGACCACTGCGCCGGTTCGGACGCGGTCGCCCAGGCGCCCGGCGAGCACGTCGGTGAGGCGGTCGACACCCCCTCGAGGCCGCGCGAACATCGGCCCGAGCGACGCGCGTGCGGCCGCCTTCGACGTCGCCTGGGAGCCGCGGATCAGGCTCCCCTGCCAACGCTCCCACGCCGCGAGGTCGGGGAACGTCGCCGCCACGCTCAGTCGGTCGACATCGCCCGCATGGAGCCCCGCGAGCAGCGGGCCCACCGCGAGGTCGGTCGCCTCGTCGCCCAGCCGCCGCCGCAGCAACGAGCCCAGTG
Source organism: Actinomycetota bacterium (assembly GCA_050692855.1). GTDB lineage: Bacteria > Actinomycetota > UBA4738 > UBA4738 > HRBIN12 > JAOUEA01. The sequence continues at coordinate 18,768 of JBOGVO010000006.1, forward strand.
ACTCGTCCGCCTCGTCCTTGCGCGCCCGGCGCAGCAGGTCCTGGGCGGCGCGGCGCTTCCCTGCGCGGGAGAGCCCGGGCCATCGGAACAGGTCGCCGACGTCGCCGGGGATGCCGAACGGCGCGTCCTTGAGCAGCGGCACGAGTCCGGAGTCGGTCCACAGGTAGGCGCCGGACGCGCCCGGCGTCTCGAGCTCGACGCCGAGCTCGTGGCAGAGATCGACCGCCCACGGCTTGCGCGCCAGGAACGAATCGGCGCCCGCGGGCAGGACGAGGTCGCCGACCGCGACGCTGCGGAGCTTCCCTCCGGGGATGGGACCAGCCTCGAGCACCGAGACGTCGAGCGGATCGGCCGCCTGCATGAGGCGGTACCCGACGGTGAGGCCGGTGACCCCGCCGCCGACGACGATCGCGCGGCGCGCGCCCTGGCGGCTCACCCCGCCGGCACCTGCGCCATGTGGTCGCGCACGACCTGCGCGAGCACGTCGAGGTACTCGGGATCGGCGTTCGGCATCCGCGTGCGAGCGAAGGCGAGTCCGGCTTCCACCGCGATCTGGCGCGCCTCGATGTCGAGGTCGTAGAGGACCTCGAGGTGGTCGGCCACGAACCCGGCGCTGCAGACGAGCACGGCCGGGTGACCGACCATCGCGAGCTGCTGGATCACGTCCTCGACCGGTGGTCCCCACCACGGATCGGCCGTGCGTCCGGCGCTCTGCCACGCGATGACGGGGTACTCGAGGCCGAGCCGTTCGGCCACGAGGTCGGCGGTCTCCTGCAGGCCGTCGCGGTAGCGGCACGAGTCGTCGCAATCGCAGCGCGTGCACCGCTGCGTGCCGTCGGCGACCGCCCGCACAGGCAGGGAATGCGCGCTGAAGATGACCGCCGCGCCGTCCCGGGTCTCTTCGGGAAGGGTGGCGAGCCCATCGCGAACGCGCTCGGCGAGGAACGCCACGAACGCCGGGTGGTCGTGGTAGCCGCGCACGAACGTGAACCGCGGTGTCTCGCCGTGGTCGTCCACCGCCTGCACGACGCGTTCGATGTAGGACTCGACCGACATGCCCGACCAATGAGGCGCCATCACGATGCCGATGCCGCGCTCGATGCCGTCGTTCCTCATCGCCTCCACCCCGTCGGTGACGAACGGAGGCGAATGCTTCATACCGAGATACGCGCGGTACGTGACGCCGTCCCCATCGGCGTTCAGGCGCTCGACGAGCCCCTCGGCCTGCGCGCGCGTCGTCTCGCCGAGCGGGAAGACGTTGCCGATCGCTTCGTACCGGTCGCGCAGCTCCTGCAGGTGCTCCGGGGTCGGCGGCCGACCGCCCCTGATGTCGGTGTAGTACCGCTCGATGTCGTCGGGGCCGGCGGCCGTGCCGTACGCCATCACGAGCACGCCGATCGGGGCGTCGCTCACGCGGTGCTCCTCTCCGTCTCGGCGTGCACGACGTCGACCAGACGCGCGAGCTGGTCCGCCTGCGTGTCGGGAAGCACGCCGTGGCCGAGGTTGAAGACGTGGCCGTCTCGGCCACCCGCTCGACGGAGCACGTCGAGCGCCTTGCGCTCGACGACGTCCCACGGACCGCGCAGCACGGCGGGGTCGAGGTTGCCCTGCACTGCACGGTCGTGGCCGACCCGATCCCGGGCCTCGTCGATCGGCGTGCGCCAGTCGATGCCGAGCACGTCGCCCCCGGCGACGGCCATCTCCCCGAGCAGCTCGCCCGTGCCGACCCCGAAGTGGATCACCGGCACCCCGAGGTCGGCGAGTCCGGCGAACAATGCCGACATGTGCGGCTGCACCCGGCGCCGGTAGTCGTCGCGGTCGAGCACGCCGACCCAGGAGTCGAAGACCTGCACCGCCTGCGCGCCGGCGTCCACCTGCGCGCGCAGGTGCGGCAGCACGATCGCGACCAGCGTGCGCATCAGGGCGTCCCAGGTGACGTGATCCCCGTGCATCAGGGCCTTCGTGCGCTCGTGCGTGCGGCTCGCGCCGCCCTCGACCAGGTAGCTCGCGAGCGTGAACGGCGCGCCCGCGAACCCGATCAGCGGCACCGCGAGCTCCTTGCGGAGCAGCCGGATCGCCTCGAGCGCCTCGGGCACGTCGTGGTCGGGTTGCAGCGGGCGCAGCCGCTCGACGTCGGCCGCCGTCCGTAGGGGCGCGCCGACCACGGGACCGAGGCCGGGCTCGATGCGCACGTCGACGCCGACGCCCGCGAGCGGCACCATGATGTCGCTGAAGACGATCGCGGCGTCGAGGTCCATGCGGCGCAACGGCTGCAGCGAGATCTCCACCACCTGCGCCGGGTCCTTGCACGTCTCCAAGATGTCGCGGTCGCCCCGGACCTCCCGGTACTCGGGGAGGTAGCGCCCGGCCTGGCGCATGAACCACACGGGGGTGCGGTCCACGGGCTGCAGGCGGCAGGCGCGCAGGAACCGGTCACGGAAGGGGGCCGAGCTCACGCCCCCAGTCTACGAAGCGTCGCCGAAGCCGATCCTCGAACACGGTTCGCCGGCGAGCCCGCTACCGTGGAGGAACGGGAGGTGCTTGGACATGACCGGAAGGCTCGAAGGCAAGCGCGTCGTGGTGCTGTTGGCCGAGGGATTCGAGGACCTCGAGTTCCACGTGCCGAGGATGCGGCTGCAGGAGGAAGGCGCCGCGGTCACGGTTGCCGGCCTCTCCACCGACGAGGTGGTGGGCAAGCACGGCCTCTCGGCCGCGGCCGAGGCCACGGTCGACTCGATCGACGGCGAGACGTTCGACGCGGTCGTCGTGCCGGGCGGATGGGCGCCCGACAGGCTCCGCCGCTACGACTCGGTGAAGGACCTCGTCCGCAAGGCGCACGACCGCGGCGCGATCGTCGGGCTGATCTGCCACGCCGGCCTCGTCGGCATCTCGGCGGACATCGTCGACGGCGGTCGAGCGACGGGCTCGCTCGGCATCAAGGACGACCTCGTGAACGCCGGCGCGACGTGGGTCGACGAGGCCGCGTTCCGGGACGGCAACATCGTGTGGGGCCGCGTGGTCGAGGACATCCCCGACTTCTGCCGCGAGCTCGTGGCCGCGATCGCCGGCGACTGACTCGGTCGACGAACAGACCGTGCGTCAGCCGTACCAGCCCCGATCGTCGGGAGCGTGGTCCGGCTCGAAGCCACCGTCGTTGGGCTCGGCGGTGACCTTCCAGCGGATCGACTTGCGGGGATGCACGGTCCTGGCGGGCGCGCGGCACGCGACGCGAGCGCCGCTGCGCCACGCGAGGCGTCCCTCGACGCGATCACCGCGTGCGCCTTTGGGCCAGATCCAGCACACGGGATCGGCGAAATCGGTGATCAGCATCAGATGATCGACACGCCGATCGCCCTCGGAATCGAGGCGCACCTCGATGTGACCTCGGCCCGAACGTTGGTGGAAACGAACGATGAGCGCCAGGACGCGTCGCCCATCGACCGCCGTGAGCCTGCGCGTGGTCGATGAGACGTCGGGAGGGTAGAACCCGTCGCGCGGTTCGACGTCCCGAGGGTCGTAGCCAGTATCGCGATCCACCACGACGGCGCTCGCGGCAGACGCCGACGCTGCCGTGGCAAGACAGCCGACAACCACCACGACCGCCAGCCGACGGACCCTCACGCCTCCCCACTTTCGTCGAGAACCACGAACGTAGGGGCACGGAGGCGCGGGTGCAAGGGATGTGCCGTGACGGATCGGACCGACCTCAGTGGGCGTGGAACCCGCGCACGTCGACCCGCGATCGCTGCAACGCGAGCGCGAGGTCGGTCGCCCACGGGTGCTCCTCGAGCGTGAGCTCGCGCGAGTTCCTGATGCGGAACTGCGCGACGCCGCCGTCGTGTCGCACGACGTAGCGGGCCGGGAACCGGCGCAGGATGCGCCGCACCTCGTCCTCGTCGCTCGCCGCCACGTTCACGCGGATCGCCATCGGCCAGCCGGGATCGGCGAACGCCGCACGCCTCGCCCGGCCGGTCGCGCGTTCGTAGGCGGCGGTGTCGATCCTCGCCACTCCGTGCGGATCGGGGCCGAAGATGGCGTTCCACAAGATCTTGCGCGAGCCCTCCATGTGCGCGCCCGAGAAGGGATCGCTCGGCATCAGCACGACCCGACCGTCGCGGGAGGGCTCGTCGATCACCGCCGGCGTGCCGTAGAGGTGCCGCTCGCCGTCGACGAGGCCGGAGACGTAGAACCCGTTGCGCGCCCCCTTCGGGAACCGCACGGGAGCCGTGCCTCGCGTCCATTCCGTGACGATGTCGTCGTAGTCAAGGAGCATCCAGCACCATCGGCCGACGCCCTCGGCGAGAGGATGGCCACGGTCGAGCTCGACGCGCACGATGCTGCCGGGCACGGAGGCGAGCGGATCGCGGAACAACGCGGTCGTGAGCCCCAGCGCCTGCGCGAGCTTGGCGCCGCCCCCTCGGTATCCCACGTACCGGCCGCCTCCGCGGACCCATCGGCGGATCGCTCGCGTGCCCGCGTCGCCGAGCCGCCGCACGGCGGTCGGCCAGTCCCCTCCGGGCACGACCAGCACGTCGAGGCCGTCGAGGCCGCCCCCGACGATCTCGGGCGCCTCGAGGTACGTGTACGGCACGTTCCAGCGGTCGAACAGCCACTGGGCCGGTCCGAAGGATTCCGCCGCGTAGCCCCCGCTCGACATGCGGTAGAGGCCGATCGACGGCACGCTACCCGGGATCGGCAGGGCTCCCGGCTCTGGCTCGGGCGACAGCTGCGTCGCGGTCGGTCGAAGCTTGGCGCCCGACGACCCCGCCTCGAGGTTCATACAGAACGGCAAGCTCCAGCCCGAGAGGCCGTACGTGTAGTAGGTCGGCAGGTATGGCTGCTCCGCCATGAGGGCCTCGATCCAGTGCTTCTGGAGCTGCGCCATCGGGATCCACACGGTGCCGACCGGCAGGGTGCGCTCACCCACGCGGTACTGCACCCGATCGTTCGACGAGGCCAGCTCGTGGAAGTCGGGCACACGCAGCGGCTCATCGAGGCGGTAGACCTCGACGTCCATCCGCTGCAGCCGGCGGATCAACAGCGACACCTCGTCGCGCGTCCGTCGCGTGTCGAGCACGAAATAGTGCCGAAGCGGCGCCTTCGGTACGGGCGTGCGCACCTTCAGATCGGGCATGAAGTACCGCTTGTTCGGCTCGCGCTTGCCCGCCTTGCCCTGCTCCACGGCCGTCACGCTCGCGTCGTGCCACGCCCGCAGGATGCGCCGGCGGTTGTTCGCGGCCTGCCACAGGCATGCCATCTGGATGCCGAGCTGCCGCGCGAACCGCCGGTCCAGCGGCGCCTCGTTGTAGACCTCGATCGTCATGCCGACGCCGTTGAACCCGAGCGCCGTGCCCGTGTCGTTGAACTGGGGCGCGAGGAAGTCGTAGATCCCGCCGTTGAAGAAGGGCCAATCGTTGCGATGGAACAACCGAGCCATCGCCGGCCCATAGAGGTCGTCGATCTGACGCATCACCTGCTCGGGCACCTCGTGGTGCACCGGGTCGGCGTTGGGCGGGAAGAACGACCGGTAGTAGCCGAACTCGTGGTGGTCGAGGTTCAGCACGGGCGGGTACGTCCGCATCAGCTCGACCCGGTCGTCGGTCTCGACTTGGGTGCGCGCGAAGAAGTCCCGGTTGAGGTCGAACCCGTAGCCATTGCGGCGCTGATCGAGCTCCCGGCCATCGGGGTTCTGCACGGGGATCACGACGACCACCAGGGTCGCGAGCAGCTTCTCGACGACGCAGTCGTCACGGTCGGCGAGCTCGTACACGAGCTGCAACGCCGCGTCGGCGCCACTCTCCTCGGAGCCGTGCACGTTCCCCTCGATCCAGGCGATCGCCGGCGTCGTGCGGGCCAGCTCGTCCACTCGCCCCGGGCGCGTCGACGGATCCCGGATCTCGAGGTTCGCCTGGCGCACCGCCTCGAGCCCCGAGGGGGTGACGTTGTCCGGGTGACCGAGCACCGCGTATCGGATGTCGCGCCCCTGCACGCTCGTGCCGACGACGCCTCCGCGCGCGCGGTTGCTGGCCGCGACCACCGCCTGCAGGTACTGGTTGGCCTCCGCGGCGGTCACCTCGCGGTCGACCCCGATGGGGAACCCGAGCACGCTCTCCGGATCGGGCACCGCGCCCATGAAGCTCGCCGGGGTGCCGTACAGGGAGCAGCCGGCTCCCGCCCGCGCGGAGCCCGCGCGTAGGATCGGCAGGGCTGCCGCGGTGGTGGCCGCCGCTCCCTGCAGGAACCGCCTGCGCCCGACGGGGTGTCGCTCGGTCGGATCGGACGGCTCGGGCTGAGATCGACGGGCCACGGTCTGCCTCCTCGGATGCGGGGGAGGGTCGTACCACGAGCCTCGCCGGCGCGCAACGCGAGCTGAGGGACGCGGACCTACTCCTGAGCCGCCAGCCGAGCGACCGTCCGAGTCAGGATCCTGGCACGCGTCTCCGAGGTGCGCGCCTTGAGCAGCGGCAGGATCACCGCGTACCGATCGGACCGGCCGAGGCGCTCGAACG
>JBOGVO010000007.1:0-13109 GCA_050692855.1 Actinomycetota bacterium
CGCTCGGGGAGGGCGCGGTGGCCGTCGCCGAGCGAGCCGGATACCGGGGGGCGGGCACGGCCGAGTTCCTGCTCGCGCGCGACGGGTCCTGGTGGTTCCTGGAGATGAACGCGCGTCTGCAGGTGGAGCACCCCGTCACGGAGGCCGTCACGGGCCTCGACCTCGTGCGCGCCCAGCTCGAGATCGCGGCGGGCCGCCCGCTCTCGATCGACCAGCGCTCGGTGGCGATGCGCGGTCACGCCGTGGAGGCGCGCGTGTACGCCGAGGATCCCGCGAACGGGTTCCTGCCGGCGGGCGGTCGCGTGGAGGTGCTCGAGCTGCCTCACTGGCCCGGGGTGCGCATCGATACCGCCCTCCGCGAGGGCGACGTGGTCGGCCTCGGCTTCGATCCCCTCCTCGCGAAGGTGATCGCGTGGGACGAGGACCGGCCGGCCGCGCTCGCACGGCTGCGCGCCGCGCTCGCCGAGGTGCGCGTGGTCGGTGTGAGGACGAACCTCGGCTTCCTGCTCGAGGCACTCGCCCATCCCGACGTGGTCGGCGGGGTCGCCGACACCGACTGGGTCGAGGCGGTGTGGACGCCGCGGGTGCCGCCGCTGCCCGCGAGCGTGCGCGCGGCCACGGGCGGCGACGCCCGCCGGGATCCGTGGATCGCCTTCGGCGGTGACCGAGCACCTGACCCCGAGCGCGACGTCACGGTCGCCGGCGCCTGGGCGCAGTATCGGGGGTGGGCCTACGCGCTCGGCGACGACGAGCTCGAGCCGACCGAGCTCGCCCCGCCGGGCGGATCGCTGTCGGCCCCGATGCCCGCCAACGTCATCCGCGTCGACGTCGAGGCCGGCGACGAGGTCACCGGCGGCCAGGTCGTCGTCGTGCTCGAGGCGATGAAGATCCAGATGCAGGTGACGGCGCCCACGGGGGGCACCGTCCGCGCCGTGCACGTGAGGGCGGGCGATGTCGTCGCCGGCGGCGACCCGCTGGTCGAGGTGGAGGAACCCGGATGAGCGACGCAGGTGGCGGCCCGACGCAGGCCTCGACGGCGGGGCCCGGCCGCGTCCGCATCGTCGAGGTGGGGCCGCGCGACGGCCTGCAGAACGAGAGCGCGCTCGTGCCGGTCGACGCCAAGGTCGCCTTCGTCGAAGCGCTCGCCGACGCCGGGCTCCCGGTCGTCGAGGTGACGTCGTTCGTGAGCCCCAGCGCCGTGCCGCAGCTCGCGGACGCCGACGAGGTGTACCCGCGGGTCCGGCGGCGAGAGGACGTGCGCTACCCGGTGCTCGTGCCGAACATGCGAGGCATGGAGCGCGCGGAGCGCGCCGGCGCCGAGGCCGTCGCCGTGTTCACAGCCGCCTCCGAGGCCTTCAACGAGCGGAACATCGGCATGTCGATCGCGGAGTCGCTCACGGCGTTCGAACCCGTGCTCGACCGAGCCAGAGCGCTCGGGTGGTGGCGACGCGGCTACGTCTCGACCGCCTTCGGCTGCCCGTACTCGGGTGCGGTCGAGCCCTCGAAGGTCCTGCAGGTCTGCGAAGCGCTCATCGAACTCGGCTGCGAGGAGATCTCGGTGGGTGACACGATCGGGGTGGCCGAACCGCATGACGTTCGCAGGGTGTGCGAGGTGCTGCTCGAGTGGATCCCCGTGCAACGGCTCGCCCTGCACCTGCACGACACGCGCGGCAGGGCGCTCGAGAACGTGGAGGCCGGTCTCGAGCACGGGGTGTCGATCTACGACTCGTCGGCCGGCGGCACGGGCGGGTGCCCGTTCGCGCCGGGCGCTCCCGGCAACCTCGCGACCGAGGCGCTGTGCGATCGGCTCGACCGGCTCGGCATCGAGCACGGCGTCGACGCAGCGGCGGTGCGAGCCGCGGCGGTCGGCCTCCGCGGCCACCTCTCGGGCTAGACCCGCCGGCCCGCACCCAGCTCCCGCGCCAACGCCTCGGCGTCGTACGGACCGACGTGGCGAGCCTCGCCGACGAAGAATGTGGGTGTGCCTCGGGCGCCGCTGGCCTCGGCGCTCATCACGTCCTCCCGGATGCGCTCGGCGTGGCGTTCCTCGTCCTCGAGATCGCGGACGAAGTCCTCGACATCGAGCTGCACCTCGCCCGCGTAGCCGACCAGATCCTCGAACTCGAGCTGGTCCTGGTGCCGGAACAACAGGTCGTGCATCTCCCAGAACCGTCCCTGAGCCGCCGCCGCCTCCGCCGCGCGCGCCGCGAGCTCGGCGTGCTCGTGCACGTCGGTCAGGGGCAGATGGCGGAAGACGTACCGGAGCTCCTCGCCGAACCGTTCCCGGAGCTCGCGCACGACCCCGGTCGCCCGGCCACAGAACGGGCACTCGAAGTCGCCGTACTCGACGAGCGTGAGCGGGGCGTCCGCGGGGCCGCGGATGTGGTCGCGGCTCACTTCGACCGGACGATCGAGCACCATCGGCAGGCTGGCCGTGCGCTCTCCGCGGAGCACGGCCGCGAGGCGGAAGATGACCCATCCGGTGAGCACCGAGAGCGCCGCGGACATCAGCACCCCGACCGTCGCCCGATCGTGGAGCGCGGGGGTGGTGAAGGCGAGGCCGGCGATGAGCAACGACACCGTGAAGCCGATGCCCGAGAGCGCGGCGCCGCCCAGCACCTGCCCCTCGCCGACGCCCTGCGGCAGCGACCCGACGCCGAGCTTGATCGAGCCGAGGGCCCCGCCGCCGATGCCGACCAGCTTCCCGACGACGAGGCCGACCACGATTCCCCACGTCACGGGCGACCGCAGCGCGTCGCCGAGCACCCCGCCGCGCAGGTCCACGCCCGCGTTGGCCAGGGCGAACAGCGGCACGATCACGTAGCTCGTCCAGGGATGCAGCATCACCTGGAACCGCTCGTTCGCCGAGACCGCGCGCTGCAGGCCGCGCGTGGCGGACTGCCCGACGCTCGGCAAGGGCGACTGCCGGAAGGCTCGGAAGAGCGAGGCTGCGCGCTCGACCTCCGCGCGCCGGGGAAGCGTGGCCCCGATCGCGAGCCCTGCCGCCATGCCCGCGATCGTGGGATGCAGCCCCGACAGAAGGGTGGCCACCCACATGACGAACCCCACCACGCCATAGGCCCAGCTCCGCCAGACACTGAGTCGCCGGAAGGACGCGAGCGCCCCCAGGCAGGCCAACGCCACGGCCAAGGCCACGAGGTCGATCGACTCGGAGTAGACGAGGCCGATCACGCTCACGGCCACCACGTCGTCGGCGATCGTGAGCGTGAGCAGGAACACTCGCAGCTGCGTGGGGAAGGCCGGGCCGACGAGCGCGAGGGCGCCCAGCAGGAAGGCGGTGTCGGTGCCGATCACCACGCCCCATCCGTTCGCAGCCTCGCCCGACGGGTTCAGCGCCAGGTACAGCGCCGCGGGCACGATCAGCCCGCCCACCGCGGCGATCGCCGGCACGACCACTCGGCGACGGTCCGTCAGCTCGCCGACGGAGAGCTCGCGTCGCACCTCGAGCCCGACCACGAAGAAGAACACCGCCATCAGCCCGTCGTTGATCCAGTGACCGAGATCCATGTCGAGCGCCCGCTCTCCGACCCGGATCCCGAGCTCGGTGCTCCACAGTGACTCGTAGAGGTCCGACCACGGTGAGTTCGCCCACACCAGAGCGAGGATCGTCGCCGCCAGCAGGATGCCCGCGCTGCCGGCCTCGGTCAGCAGGAAGGCACGGAGCGGTGAGGCGAGCTGGGCCAGGAGCATCCTCTTGCCGGGCTGCGACTGTCCGGCCTGCCGGATCCCGCTCAAGGACATCGAGACATCTTAGGGACGTGAGGAAGCGGGCCGCGAGACCCGCTTCCGGCGCCGATCGGCCCGCGCCACGGAACCCGAGGGGCGCACGCGGGGTCTCCTGCACATGGGCGATGGCACCATGGTCTCCATGCGACGTCTCGCCCTCGTGATCGCGCTGACCGTCGTGACCGGTGCCGCCTGCAGCACGGCGCCCGCCGCGGAACCCGCCCGCAGCCCGGCTCCGGGGCTCGACCAGGCTGGGGCGGAGCGCGCCGCCGTGTCGCGGTCGCCATCCCCGCCTCCGTCACCGCCTCCGTCACCGTCCGCGTCGGCGTCGCCCGAGAGGTCCAGGGATGCATTCGAGGGCGGGGTGTCGCGCATCGGTCCGTTCCTGCGCGAGCGCCTGGTCGGCAGGAACTGGCGACCCGGATGCCCGGTCGGGATCGGCGACCTGCGGCACGTCGAGGTGAGCTACTGGGACTTCACCGGCCACGTCCGCTCGGGGCCGCTGATCGTGCACGAGACGGTGGCCGACGACGTCCTGTCGGTGTTCCGTCGGTTGTTCCAGACGGGGTTCCCGATCCATCGCATCAAGCTGCCGCCCCGCTACCGACCACCCCGGCGGGACGACTGGACGAACACGCGGAACCGCACGGCGGCGTTCAATTGCCGGCCCGCGACCGGCAACCCCGGTTCCCTCTCGCACCATTCCTACGGATGGGCGATCGACATCAACCCGCTGCAGAACCCCTACGTCGCGCCGGACGGCTCGGTGCTCCGCCGCGCCGCGAAGCCCTACACCGACCGGTCCTTGCACGAGCCGGGCATGATCCGCCCGGGTGACGTCGTCGTGCGGGCGTTCGCGAGGATCGGCTGGGAATGGGGGGGCGACTGGGTCACCCTCGAGGACTACATGCACTTCTCGCTCACGGGCCGCTGAGGCGACCTCCGCCGCACATGGCGGGGCCGCGTGGCATGATGGCGGCTCGCCGAGGAGACTCCCCGGCTCCTCGAGCCCGGCGAGAGGAGGAGCCCATGGCCAGGTTGTTCTCGATCCGCCCCACCATGAGCCTGAAGGGACGCCGGTTCCAGGGCATCCGGGGGTTCACCGGCAAACCGTTCCATCCACCACTCACCGACTTCCCGGTCGTCTGCTTCTCGCTGGCCGCCCTCTTCGACGTGATCTCCTTCGCCTCGGGCTCGGACGATCCGAAGGCGCAGGACTTCTTCGCCGCGGCCACGTTCGTCATGGTGGCGGGGTTCATCGTGAGCCTGGGCGCGGTGACCACGGGGTTCTGGGACTGGTGGAAGGGCATCCCGCGCGACCGGAGGTCCGGGCCGATCGGTCGCGCGAAGCATACGCAGGTGTGGCGCACGATCAACTGGCACGCGACCGTGATGGTGACGGCCACGGTGCTCACGTTCGTCGACCTCCTCCTGCGGATCCCGAGCTTCGAGGAAGCCCAGACGCAGCCCGCCTGGCTCGTCCTATCGGTGCTGGCGGGACTGCTGGTGGTCTTCGGCGCCGCCTACGGCGGGACGCTCGTCTTCGAGTACGGGTTCAACGTCGAGAACGTCGACGAGGTCTGGAACGAGTCCGAGGAGGATCACGTCCGTCCCGACCGCCGGACCCGCTCGGCTCCCTAGACGTCGCGGGCGGGGCCGGTCCGCTCGCGGGGCGGCTCACCGTCGCCTCGAAAGCCTTCCGGCGAGCCCCGAACCGGTCCGCCGGCGCCCGCGCCCTCCCGTCCCGGGGGCTGTTCCCCGCCGGGGCCCCCCCGGCGTCCTGCGGCCGACGGGTTGCGGATGCCCACCGCGTTGATCGCCGCGCCGACGAGCAGCAGGGCCGCCGACACGATCATCGCGAGGTGGAAGGCATCGGTCGACGCCGACCGCGCCGCCGTACGGATCTCGGCGGACACACCGGCCGAGGGCTGGTTCAACGGAGCGACGTCGGCGCGGAACTCCCGCGAGTCGACGTCTGCTCCGGGCACCTGCGTGGCGATCGAGGCGTAGAAGCTCGATGCGACCGCCACGAAGATCACCGCGGTCACGAGCGGCGAGCCCACCCTCGAGATCGCGTTGTTGATCGCGGAGGCCACGCCGGCGTTGCTCTCGGGCACCGAGGTCATGAGCGCGGTGGTGAGCGGCGCGACCATGACCATCAGCCCGGCGCCGAACACGAGGAGGGCGGGCAACAGGTCGACGAAGTAGTCGGCGGGCGGCAGGATCGACGAGCCCTGGCCACCGCCGAACACCCATCCCGCGCTGTCGGACGGCAGCCGCACGAACCACAGCAACCCCAGCGCCATGATCGCGGGGCCGGCGGCCATGTACAGCCGGGGACCGTGCCTCGCGGCAAGCTTCCCGAACCGGGTCGAGAACAGCACGAGCAACAGCGACGACGGGATCCCCGCGATGCCGGCGCCCTGCTCGTTGTATCCGAGCGTGCCGATCAGGAAGATGCCCTCGAAGGTCAAGGAGACATACAGCGCGCCGTAGATCACGAGCGTCGAGAGGTTCGTGACGGTGAAGTTCCGCGATCGGAACAACCGTGGAGGAACGAGCGGATCCCGCCGGTGCAGCATCAGGAACGGGAACGCGATCGCCGCGATGCCGCCGACCACGAGGCTCCCGACCGCGACCGGCTCCCCCCAGCCCTGCTGCTCGCCCCTGATCGTGCCGAACGCGAGCCCGCCGACCGCGAGCACGATCACGACCGAGCCGAGCCAGTCGAAGTGCCCGGTCGCGTTGGGGTCGCGCGATTCGGGCACGGCGCGGATCGTGGCGAGGTAGGCGATCACCAGCAGCGGCAGGTTCACCAGGAACGCCATGCGCCAGGAGATCGTGTTGACCAGCATGCCCCCGATGAAGGGGCCGAGGATCGTCGTGGCCGCCGAGGCGCCCGCCCACACGCCGAAGGCTCGGCCGCGTTCCTCGCCCTCGAAGCTCGCGGTGATGATCGCGAGCGAACCCGGCACGACGAGCGCTCCCGCCGCACCCTGCAGCACCCGCGCCGCGATCAGGAACTCCATCGACGGGGCCACGCCGCATAGCAGCGAGGTCGCCCCGAAGCCGAGCAGGCCGAGGGAGAACATCTTGCGCCGTCCGTGGTAGTCGGTGAGGCCCCCGGCCAGGATCAGCAGCGCGCTCAACGTGACGAAGTAGCCGTACGCGACGTAGGACTGCGCCTCGAGCGTCCCGAACAGGTCGGAGGGGAGCTCCTCGCCGATGCGCGGCAACGCGAGGTTCACGACCGACGTGTCGAGGAACACCACCGCCGACCCGAGGACGACGGCCACCATCGTCCATCGCTTGCGGGAGGGCGTCATGACCGGGGCGCCTCGGGCGTCCACGCCCGTGCTCACCCCGGGATCCGCGTGACCCACTGGGCCCGCCACTGCGGCGCCTCGAACGGCTCCGCGAAGTACTCGGTCTGCTTCCTCACCTTGCCGTCGCGCACCTCGGCGATGCTCACCGCCTGGTAGACGCTGCCGTCCGCGTAGGTGAGCTCGACCTCGAGCACCGCGAGGTCGCCGCCCGCCACCGTTCGGCGGAACCGCATCGACGGAAGCCCGCCGGGGAAGTTCCGATCGATCTCGAGCGCGTTGTCGGGACCCTCGATCCGCTCGCCGGACTGCGGCCACTCCAGCACGAAGTCCTCGCCCATGAGCGCCCTCGCTCCGCCGTAGTCCCCCGCGCCGATCCTCGTCCAGAGCTGTTCGACGATCGACCCGGCCTCGTCGTCGGCCATCGTTCCCCCCTTCGCTCGGGCGAGCCTACGCGTGCCGGTCCGCGCTCGCACGACGCGTCACCGGCTGCAGGTATCGTCACATGATGGCGACGCTCAGCGCGCGCGAGCGAGCGAGCCTTCCCGACCGCTCGTTCGCCTACATCGACTCCACCGGCCGGCGGTTGCTGCCGATCCACGACGAGTCTCATGTGCGGAACGCGCTCGCCCGGTTCGAGCGAGTGGCCTTCGAGAACGACGCCGCTCGGGAACGAGCGCGACGGCGTCTGTTGAACGCGGCCAAGCGGTTCGGCATCGTGCCGGTCGGGTTCATCGACGGCCAGCTGCGATCGGAACGGAGCGCCCGCTCGCCCGACTTCTCGACGTTCCCGACCGGCTCGCTCACGTTCCTGCTCACCGACATCGAGGGGTCGACGGTGTTGCTTCGGCGCCTCGGCGACGACTACGCGGCCCTCCTCCGAGACGTGCGCGGGGTGATCCGCGACGCCGTGCGCCGATGCGGCGGGCTCAAGGTCGATACCCACGGCGACGGCTTCCTCGCCGTGTTCGAGCGCCCCGCGCCGGCCATCGAGGCCGCCGTCGACCTGCAGCGGGCACTCCGAGAGCGCCGGTTCAGGGGCGAACTCGAGGTCCGGGTGCGCGCCGGCGTTCACAGCGGACGTCCGACGCTCACCGACTCGGGGTACGTGGGGCTCGCGCTCAACACCGTGGCTCGGGTGTGCTTCGTCGGGCACGGCGGCCAGATCGTGGTCTCGAGCAGGACCAGGGCGACCGCGAAGGACTCGCTGCCGGCCGGCGTGAAGCTCCGAAGCCTCGGCCGGCACCACCTCGCGGGCCTCGCGCGGCCCGAAGCGCTCTACCAGGTCGAGGCGAGGGGGCTCCGCACGCGATTCCCGCCCCCTCGCCCGTCCGTCATCCCGGCGGATCGATAGGTCGCTACAGGTCCACCCGCCACACCTCGCCGCCACCGGGGCAGACCCCGCAGTTCGTGAGGAAGACGCGACTGGCTCCGCGAGCGAGCTCGAAGCTCGTCGGGAAGAACAGCCCGTCCTTCACGAGGATCTCCTTGTCGCCGCCGGGCCCGACCTTGATCAGGGCTCCGACGGGCGGGGCGGGGTCGGCGAGGCCCCGGTGCGAGATCTCCAGGACGTAGAGGTTGCCGTCGTCGTCGAAGGCGATGTCGATGATGTTCGTGAACCCTCTCGCGTAGATCGTCGGGCTCCCTCCCGGCTCCACGCGATACACCCGGGCGCCATGCCGTGGGAACGGGAACCCAGTGAGCTGACCCACGTAGAAGGCGCCGTCGGGTCCCTTCACGACGCTGGTCGGCACCGCGTCCATCGTGAACTGCTCGCCGTCGACCGTGACCATGCGACTCGGGAAGGTCGCGATCGTCGAGATGTGCCCGCGATCGCTCACACGCAGCAGCGAGTTGCCGCCCGCGTCGGTCACGATCGATGCGCGGCCGAGGCGGAGCAATCCGTAGGGGTTCGAGTCGACCCCCTCGCCGGCGGGGTCGTTCGCCTCCTCGTAGGCCGCGAGGTCGGCCACGACGCGCACGCCACGCGACCTCGTCCACCGAACGAGCGTGCCGAACATCGCGGCGTCGGCGCCGAAGGCATCTCGGGTCGCCTCGTCACCGCCGAGTCCGATCGTGGCGAACACCGTTGCGCCGTCCTTCGCCACATCGTGGGGACCGAGGGCGCCCGATCCGTCGGGCGCCGCGTGCGACGGCAGCCCGTCGACGATGCGCTCCCACGCGGGCCTCGTCACGCGCGTGAGGGCTCCCGAGAGCCCGAAGCACGCCTCTCCTTCGGGGCCGGTGACGCAGGGTCCGCTGCCACCCCTGCCGGCCTCGGCCACCCAGATCGCGCCACCGGGACGCAGATCGATGCCCCTGGGGTTGTCGAGACCCGACGCGACGACCTTCACGTCGCTCGCCGTGCCGGCGCTCACCGACGCCGGGACCGCGAGCGCCGCCGCCATCGTGAGCGCGAGCCATGCGAACCGTCGACCGAACGATCTCCGCCGGAACATGCGTGCCTCCCCCTGCGGGCGTTGCGATCGGGCTCGTTCCTTCCTATCCCTCGATGTCGAAATGGTCAACCCTTCGTCACCGATCGGCGTCGACCCCGCCGCCGCGCCGTGGTCCCGATCGGCGGGGCGCGATCCGATTTGCGTGGACCCTGGGCACCGCCCTACCGTGGTGGCTCCGACTCGAAGGAGCAGGTCCGAGTGCGCCCTCGCATCGTCCGCACGGCGATCGAGACGGGAACGACGCTCGTCGTGTCGTGCCTGCTCCTCAGCGGATCCGCCTCGGCCCAGGGGACCGATCAGCCGCCCCTCGACGAGCAGATCGTGCTGAGCGGCCGGCTGGTGATCGCCGAGGGCGAGAGCGTCGAGGCCGCGGTGATCTTCCACGGCCCGGCGACGATCGACGGCACGGTGCGTGAGTCCCTCGTGGTCTTCGACGGCCGGGCCGAGATCTCGGGAACGGTCGACGGCGACGTGGTCGTGTTCAACGGTCCGGTCGTGGTGCGTTCCGGCGCGACGATCGGCGGCGATCTCGTCACCGTCGAGACCCCCACCGTCGAACCGGGCGCCACGATCCGCGGGGAGCAGCGAGGCGTGCAGGGCCGGTTCGATCTCGGCGACATCGGGTTCGCCGGCCGCTTCGCCTGGTGGGTCGGCTACTCCGTGTCGACGCTGTTGCTGGGCATGCTGCTGCTCCTGGTGGCGCCGGCGCTGGACGTCGCGATCGCTCGGGCCGCTCGAGAGAAGACCGGCGCCTCGATCGGCCTCGGCGCCGCCGCGTTCTTCCTGCTGCCGCTCGCCGCCGTGCTCTTCCTGGTGATCGTGGTGGCGATCCCGCTCGGCCTCTTCCTGTTGCTCGCGCTCGCGCTGCTGTACACGGTCAGCTACGTCGTGGCCGCGCATGCCCTCGGGCGCCGGCTCGCCGCGCCGCCCACGTCGCGGTTCCTCGCGTTCCTCGCCGGATGGGCGATCCTGCGCGGGCTCGGCCTGATCCCAGTCGTCGGCGGGCTCGTGTGGATCCTCGCGTCGATCTTCGGGCTGGGCGTGCTCTGGGTGGCAGCTCGCAGATCCGTACCAGAGCCCCCCGCGACGCCGGAGATGCCGCCGATGCCCACACCGGCCCAGGGCTGACGCCCGAGGCACTCCCGAGCACCGGACCGGCAGTCCCGGTCGCGATCTTCACTCGTCGTCGGGGCCGACGCGACGAAGCTGCTTCGTCCGGCCGCGCCGCTTCTTCTCGGCCAACCGGCGCTCGACCGCCCCGCGACTCACCTGCGTCGACCGACGTCGAGGCGGCGGGGCCACGACGGCGGCGCGGAGGGTCTTCGCGAGCCGTTCCACGGCGGCTTCGCGATTGCGGAGCTGCGAGCGGTGCTCCGACGCGGTGACGGTCAGCACGCCGTCGACGAGCCTGCCGGCGAGCCGCTCCAGGGCTCGGGTCCGCAGCGCGGGATCGAGCGCGGAGGTCGTGGCGAGGTCGAGGCTCAGCTCGACCCGCGAGTCGGCGGTGTTCACCGACTGGCCGCCCGGGCCCGACGAACGGCTGAACCGCCAGCGCAGCTCCCGTTCGGGCACGACGATCGAGTGGGTCACGCGGATCGGACCAATCATGCGGTCAGTATGCCCGGGGCCTCGACGGCCGGGCGGGCTCCGGTCGGCACGAACTCGATGAACGCGAAGGCGGGGAGGCCCGGGACCTGACGGTCCCGGGCCTCGCGGGCACATCCCGATCAGGCCTTGCGCTTGCGCACCCCGAAGGGCTCGAAGTCGTAGACCCTGTTGTTCACGCGCAGACCGTCCACGGCGCCCGCGAACGTCGAGTCGCGGCCCTTGGAGACCGCGATCGTGAGGATCGCGGCTCCGTCGCCGCCGTCGCCGAGGGCCGTCTGGAGCTCGGAGAACGTGCACGTCGTGGCCTGGCTACAGCCGGATGCGGTGCCCGCGGCGCCGGTGAGGTACCACTCGCCGGAGGCCGTCGCGTCGATGTAGCCGCTCCACGCGTTGATCGCGGTGGGGGCGGGGGGGTTGAACACCATCGAGCTGTAGTTCGAGGCCGACGCCGCCAGGTTCGGGTCGATCTCCAGCGTGATGTTGGGGTTGGGAGCCCCAGCGCCGATGTTCTCCCCCGTGGTGAAGACGTGGAAGCCGATCGAAGTGATCCCGCTCACCGGGTCACCCACGAAATCGACCTCGTTGCCGAACGAGATCTTCTCCGACGCGGGTGCGGCCGACGTGGCGGCGTCGCTCGTCTGGATGCCGAGGCTGCCGATGCCGAACGGCGGCTCGGTGAGCCCGCTGACGGTCTGAGCGATCGGCCCGCCGCGCAGGTCCGCGACGGCGGATCCGATCGTGTTGCGGTCGATGATGCCCCACTGGGGGTTGCGGTACTTGGGCTGCTGGGCCTTCTTGGCCGTCCTGGCCGAGCTGCTCAGGTCCTCGCCGCGGATCGTGCGATCCTTGATGTCCTCGCTCCGGATCGTGTCGTCCCGGATCTGCTGGCTAGTGATCATCGAGCCGGCGACCGCCGAACCGGTGCATGCCAGCACCAGCGCGAAGATCGAGACGACCGTCGATGCCGACGGCCGGCGAAGGCGGATGCGCTCCATCCATTGCTCCTTCCTGTTCGTGTGGGGCTCCTCCCCACGGGGGGTCATCGCACGACTCCTGCGGAGCCGGAACGTGCCCTGCCGCGGCGCCTGAGGACGAGACGAACGACGCAACGATCGTGCTGGTCGATCCGCCGGCTCACGGCGCCGGCGTGGGGGTCTGGGCACCGGAGCATCGTATCGCAACACGATACATCTGCAAGCGCAACCGCCCAGGATCCCCGGGAGCCGGCCCGATCCCGCAAGGGACCGGGCCGGAAGGCCCTTGCGGCCGAAGACCTGTCAAATGCGGCGGCGGTAGCGCGCGATCGTGAGCGGCGCGAACACGATCTGGATGACCGCCATCCAGATCAAGGCCTCGATCACGGGCTGGGCCACCTGACCTCCGAGCATCAGTCCGCGGGTGGCGTCGATGGCTGCGGTCACCGGGTTCGCCTCGGCGAACGCCTGCAGCCACCCGGGCATGCTCTCGGTGGGCACGAACGCCGAGCTCGCGAACGTCAGCGGCAGGATGATCATGAATCCCCACGTGTTCACCGATTCCGTCGTGCGGGCCGCGATGCCGATGAAGGCCATGGGCCAGCACATCGTGAGTCCGAACGCCGTCGCGATCGCTATGGCTCCGACGGCGCCGGCCGCGCCCCCGCCGAATCGGAAGCCCAGCACCATCGCGAAGGCCGTGATGATCACGACGCTCCACACGATGCGCACCCCGTCGGCCATGATGCGGCCACCGATCACGGCCGAGCGCGCGATCGGCAGCGAGCGGAACCGGTCGATCACGCCGCGCTGGAAGTCGGTGTTCAGCGCGAGCGCGGTCGTGAAGGGCAGGAACGCCACGCTCTGGATGAGGATGCCCGGCAAGGCGAACTGGAGGTACTCGCGGCTCGAGCCCGCGATCGCGCCCCCGAACACGTAGACGAACAGCGTGAGGAACATGATGGGCTGGATCGACATCTCGACCAGCTGCTCGGGCG
>JBOGVO010000008.1:0-9025 GCA_050692855.1 Actinomycetota bacterium
CCTCGTGGCTGTTCACCGGCTACGAGACCGACACGCTGCTGGATGAATTCTTCGCGTACACGGCGACCGCGTCCACGCAGGAGAAGCAGGAGATCATCACCGAGATCCAGGACCAGGCCATCGAGAACGCCCAGGCGATCAGCCTCACCGAGTTCCAGGTGCTGCACGCCGCCGGGGAGAAGGTCAACGGCTTCGCCTCCGCGCCGTGGGGCATCTACTATTGGGATCCGATCTGGCTCGAGAGCTGATTGGCGTTGGGTAGGTTCTGGTTCGTCCTCAAACGGCTGGTCCTGACCGTACCCCTCCTGTTCGGGATCGTGCTTCTCGTGTTCCTGATCCTCCAGGTCACGCCTGGGGACCCTGCGCGGCAGATCGTCGGCTTGCGAGCTTCCGAGGAACAGCTGCAGCTGGTGCGCGAGGAGCTGGGGCTGAACGATCCGGTGCTGATCCAATACACCAGGTATGCGGCTGATGTCATCCAGGGTGATCTAGGCTACTCCTTCAAGTCCAGGGAGCCCGTCGCAGCGCTGATCGCGGATCGACTCCCCGCGACTGTGTGGCTGCTCGGGTTCGGGCTGACCTTCTCGCTCGTGATTTCGGTTCCACTCGGGATCGTGTCTGCACTCCGGCGCGATCGTGCCATCGATCACGTCGTGAGGGGTGCAGGCCTCGTGGGGTTGACGATGCCCTCGTTCTGGGTCGGGATCATCCTCATCCTTACCATCGCCCTACCCACCGGGCTCTTCCCCGTGGGGGGCTTCGGGGAGACCGGCCCGGAACACCTTCGTTCGATCGTGCTGCCGGCCATCACGCTCGCGATCGCGATCGCACCGATCCAGATCCGGAGCCTGCGCGCAAGCATCATCACCGTCCTTGGATCGGACCACGTCACGACGGGACGGTCCCTGGGGATACCTCCTTCGCGTCTCATGCGCCGCTTCGTGATGCGGAATGCAGTCCCCCCGACGATCGCGATCATGGCGCTCGATATCGGCTTCCTCTTGTTCGGCGCGGTCGTGATAGAGACGACGTTCGCGCTTCCCGGGATCGGGCAGGGGCTGGTCCTGGCCGCGAGGCAGCGAGACCTCCCGGCGATCCAGGGCTACACGTTGCTGTTCGCGCTGATCGTCGTGGCTGTCTACCTGCTCGCCGACATCCTCACCGCGATCGTCGACCCCAGGGTGGAGATCGAGTCGTGAGCCTCGCAGATGACCTGACCAGGGAGCAGGCAGTGTCCGAGCAGTCTCACGGCCTGGAGACCGAGCGGCAGAAGGTGCCTCGTCGCGTCTGGGTCGGGACCGCGATCGTTCTCGCCTACGTGCTAGTCGCCGTGTTCGCACCGCTCCTGGCGCCGTACGACCCGCTCGCACAGGACCCCCTCGACGCGCTCGCCTCGCCCAGCCGAGCCCATCTGGTCGGAACCGACGAGCTGGGGCGTGACGTTCTATCGCGGCTGATCTTCGCTGCGCGGGTCGACCTCCTCGTAGGCTTCCTCGGCGCGTTGCTGCCCGCGGTCGTCGGCACGGCGCTCGGGGCGATCGCCGCGTACCACGGAGGATGGCGGGACTCGCTCACGATGCGAACCGCCGATGTCGTTCAGGCGTTCCCGACCTACATCTTGATCATCGCGCTCGTGTTCGCGCTCGGTCAGGGAGTGGCTTCTATCCTCGTCGCGTTCACGATCATCGCCTGGGTCGCATATGCACGACTCATAAGGAGCGAGATCCTGCGTGTGCGAGGCTCGGACTACGTCGAGGCGGCTCGGGCTGCAGGTTTGCCGTCCCGGCGGATCCTGTGGCTCCACGTCTTCCCCAACGCCGCGGGACAGACGCTCGTGTACCTTCCTTCCGACATCGTGATCGCCACACTCGGCCTTGCAGCGCTGTCGTTCCTTGGGCTTGGGATCAGACCGCCCACCCCCGAATGGGGAGCGATGATCGCCGCCGGCCAGCCTTACATCCGCGATCAGTGGTGGCTGTCGACCGTACCTGGTCTCGTGGTCGTCGGGTTCGGGTTGGGTCTCAGCCTCATCGGCGAAGGGGTCGAGGAGTGGTCACGACGATGACCGGGCCACTGCTTGCGGTCGGTGATCTCAGGGTCCACCTCATACTCGGGGACCGGCAGATCACGCCGGTGGACGGGGTGTCCTTCACGGTCGAGCCGGGCGAGGCGTTGGGCATCGTCGGCGAGTCGGGGTCGGGCAAGAGTCTCACCCTGCGATCGATCCTCGGATTGCTGCCGTCGGGCGGGACGATCGAGGGCGATCTCCGCTTCACCTCTCGGGACAGGACGTACGCGGCCACCCCTGAGGACGTTCGGGGCCACGGCGTCGCCATGGTCTTCCAGGAACCGATCACTGCTCTCAACCCGACGATGCGCGTAGGCAACCTTGTTGCGGAGGGAGTGCGGAGCCGCGAGGGGCTCTCGCGTGCTGCCGCCGCTCGGCGGGCGGTAGAGCTGCTGCGATCTGTCGGCGTCCCGGACCCCGGACGTCGCGCACGGATGTGGCCTCATGAGCTGTCGGGCGGGCTTCGGCAGCGGGTGATGATAGCGGTGGCGCTCTCGACCGAGCCCGAGCTCCTCCTCTGCGATGAGCCGACGACAGCGCTGGACGTCACGATCCAGGATCAGATCCTCGGACTGCTTGCACAGCTGCGCCGTGATCTCGCGATGGCCATCGTGTACGTCACGCATGACCTCGCGGTGATCGCCGAGGTCTGCGACAGGGTCGCTGTCATGTACGCGGGCCGGATCGTCGAGATCGGAGACGTCGACGCCGTGCTCGCGTCTCCGCGTCACCCGTATACGGCCGCACTGATCGGCTCGGCGCCGTCGTTCCGCGGCAGCTCGGGACCGCTCGACGCCATCGGAGGGAGGCCGCCGGATCCGCGAGCGTTCCCACCCGGGTGTCGTTTCGCTCCTCGCTGCCGGTTCGCGCGCGGCGACTGCCGCCAGGCGCCGCACCAGCTGATCCCCTTCGGCGGGCAGGCGACCGCGTGCATCCACCCCGAGGTGCTGGAAGGCCAACGATCGTGATGCCGCTGCTCGAGGCGAGGGAGGTGTCCGTGAGGTTCCGGGCGGGATCGGCCTTCGTGGCTCGCCTTCGCGGACGGGCGGTTCCCACGCTGACCGCCGTCGACGGCGTCGACCTCGACGTTGAACGAGGTGCCTCGGTCGGCATCGTGGGGGAATCGGGGTGCGGCAAGACGACCCTCGCGCGGTCGCTGGTCGGTCTCGTGCCCCTGTCTGGCGGCTCGATCGTGTTCGACGGCTCGCCACTCAGCGATCGCCGGGACCGAGCGACGATGCGTCGGATCCAGATGGTCTTCCAGGATCCGAGCTCCTCGCTCAACCCCGCCCGGACCGTGGGCCAGACGCTCACGGAGCTGCTACGTGTGCACCGGATGGTGCCTAGCGATCAGACTCGGTCGCGTGCAGCCGAGCTCCTGGAGCTCGTCGAGCTGCCGCGGTCGCTCCTGGCCGCGTATCCCCGCCGCCTCTCGGGCGGCCAGCGGCAACGCGTGGGCATCGCGCGTGCGCTCGCGCTCGAGCCAGACATCTTGATCGCCGACGAGGCGGTCGCGGCTCTCGACGTGTCGGTGCAGGCGGCGGTTCTGAACCTCCTGGCGAAGCTCCGGCGAGATCTCGGGCTGACGCTCTTGTTCATCTCACACGACCTGGCCGTCGTCCGACATATCAGTGAACGGGTCGTCGTGATGTACCTCGGTCGGGTGGTCGAGGATCGTCCCACGGAGGATCTATTCGCGGACCCGCAGCACCCGTACACCGTCGCGTTGATGGCAGCCGCCCCACAGCTGGGCTCGAAGAAGCGATCCGGGGAGGCGGCCCTCCCCGGTGAGCCGCCCAGCATGCTCGTGATCCCGTCAGGATGTCGCTTCCATCCAAGGTGCAGGCTGGCGCAGGAGGTGTGTCGCGCCGTCGATCCTGAGCTGATGGGTCCCTCGCCCCTGCAGAGGGCCGCTTGCCATTTCGCGTGGACCGCTCCGGCCGGTAACCCGCCGGCGGATCCTGGTCCCCGATCGTCCGCACCGAGGGGACCTGCCGGGCTGGGCTCGTAGCTCCATGAGCAGGGAAGGCATCCAGTGACCAAGCGGCGTGCGAAAGGGAAGGCCCGCGAAGAGCTGGTCGTTGGCGCTGCCTCCCAAGCGATCGCAGAGCTCGGCCTCGCGAACGTTCGCGTCTCGGATGTCGCCGAGCGAGCGGGGATGAGCCCCGGCCATGTCACGTACTATTTCCCGTCGAAGACGGACCTGCTGATGCAGGCGATCCGCCAGAGCGAGGGATCGCTCTCGGAGCTTGTCGCCGAGGAGATCCAGCGGATCCGCGACCCCTGGAAGCGCCTCGACAAGCTCGTCGAGCTCTCCGCCGCGAACGGCCCCGGCGACCAAGGGTGGGTGCTCTGGTTCGAGGTGTGGTCGAACGCCGCGCTCGATCCTGACGTCGCCCTGGTCCACGACGAGCTCGACGGCCGGTGGCGGGCCATCCTGAGCGACGTGATCAGGTACGGCTGCGAACGGAAAGCTTTCGAGGCCGAGGATCCCGACGAGACCGCGCGTTTGCTGTCGGCGCTGATCGACGGGCTGTCGATCCAACTGACGCTCGGGTCCCCGGGCCTGAGCCGAGACGATCTGCTCCACCTCTGCCGGGCGGCCGCCCGGGCGCACCTAGGGCCGACGTCCAGCTAGACGACGTGCGCGTCGATCAACCCTACTCGGGACGCGACGCCCGAGTATCGTCGACGGTGTTGCGGAGGCCATCGAGCCACGGAACAGGCGAGGACCCGCCGTGAGAGCCCCACCCGGACGCAAGACGAACCTGGGATTGCTGCTCGCTCTGGTGCTGGCGTTCGCGACGGGGATCGGAGCCCTAGCTGCGGGGTCGTGGTCCGGCCGGTGGGTCGTCCTCGCGCACGGCGTGGCGGGTGTGACAGTCGTCCTGCTCTCGCCGTGGAAGACACGGATCGTCCGGCGCGGTCTCCGCCGGACACGACCGTCCAGGTGGCTCTCACTCGGGCTCGCGGCGCTCGTCGTGATCGCGCTCCTCACGGGCCTGGGTTCCGCGACCGGGCTCGTGCGATCGCTCGCCGGCAGGACGGCGCTGTGGGTTCACGTCGCTGCCGCGCTGCTGGCCGCACCGCTCGTGATCTGGCACGTGGTCGCCCGCCCCACGCGTCCACGGAAGACAGACCTCTCTCGCCGGAGCCTGCTCCGGGCGGGCACGGTCGGCGCTGCGGCAGCCGGGTTCTACGTGGTGACGAACTCGGCGGTCCGGCTCGCCGGGTTGCCGGGCGCCGACCGTCGGTTCACCGGATCGCACGAGACCGGCTCCTTCGACCCGGAAGCGATGCCGAACACGATCTGGCTGAACGACTCTTCCCCGGCGATCGACCCCGACACCTGGCGCCTGGAGGTCGCCGACGCGGCCGGTGAGCGCGTGCTCTCGCTCGCCGAGCTGGGCATCTTCGACGACCGCTTTCGAGCGATCCTCGACTGCACCGGCGGGTGGTATGCGGAGCAGGACTGGGAGGGCGTGTTCGTCTCGACCCTCGTCATGAACGCCGGCGAAGCCCGAAGCCTCCATGTGCGATCGTCGACTGGGTACGGCATCCGCTTCCCGGTCCAGGACCTCGACCGCCTCCTGCTCGCGACCCGCGTGGCAGGAGCATCCCTGTCGGAGGGTCACGGGTTCCCGCTCCGCCTGGTGGCGCCGGGCCGACGCGGCTTCTGGTGGGTGAAGTGGGTCGATCGGATCGAGCTGCAGGTCACGCCGTGGTGGTGGCAGCCGCCGTTCCCTGTGACCTGATGACGAGACATGCCTGGACCGTGGCGCCCGTCGCTCCCCATAATCGTTCAGTGATCGGCCCGCCGAGCGACCCACCCACCGGAACGGTGACGTTCCTGTTCACCGATATCGAAGGCTCGACCGCCCTGCTCCAACGACTTGGCGACGATTACCGAGCCTTGATCGACGACCACAACCGCCTTCTGCGCGAGGCGTGCCGCGAGGGCTACGTGTCCGGCACGGAGGGTGATGCCTTCTTCGTGGTCTTCCGATCCGCACCCGCCGCCGTCGACGCGGCGGTGCGAGCCCAGCGGCTCCTCGGCGACCACGGATGGCCCGCAGGGGCCAGGGTGAAGGTTCGCATGGGGCTGCACAGCGGTGAGGGCGCGCTCGCCGGCGGAGAGTACGCAGGGATCGACGTGAATCGGGCGGCACGCATCGCCGGGGCCGCCCACGGAGGGGAGATCCTGCTCTCCGATGCGACGCGGGCCCTGGTGGAGCCCGTGCTGGCCGACGGACTGCATCTCCGCGATCTCGGTGAACACAGGCTGAAGGACCTCGATCGACCCGAACGCCTCCATCGCCTCCGGATCGAGGGCCTCCCCGACGACTTTCCGCCACCTCGATCGCTCGACGTTCGGCCAGGCAACCTCCCGCCGGACCTCACCCCGTTCATCGGCCGGGAGCAGGTCCTGGAGGACGTGCGCGACCTCTGTCGTGACCACCGCCTCGTCACCCTGACGGGCCCCGGCGGTTCCGGGAAGACACGGCTCTCGCTCCAGCTCGCCCACGAGGCGCTCTCCGTCTGCCCGGACGGGTCCTACTTCGTGCAGCTCGACCCGATCGTCGACCCCGAGCTCGTGCCCGATGCGATCGCGAAGGCGCTCAAAGTGGTGGGAGAGGCGGGGCGGCCCGTGCTGGAGTCGATCCGCGACGACCTGGCCGACAAGGACGTCTTCCTCGTCCTCGACAACGTCGAGCAGGTGATCGACGCGGCCCCGATCGTGCCCGAGCTGCTCCGGGCAGCCCCAGGCCTCCAGGTGGTCGCCACGAGTCGGGAACCGCTCCGCGTTCGCGGCGAACAGGAGTACGCGGTGCCGCCTATGGCCGTCGTCGACCCCTCGAACCTCCCAACGCCCGAGGAGCTTGCCTCATGCGAGTCCGTGGCGCTGTTCCTCGACCGTGCTCGGAGCATCCGCCCGAGCTTCACCCTCGTCAGCGAGAACGCTCGAGCGGTCGCGGAGATCTGCGCCCGCCTCGATGGACTGCCTCTCGCGATCGAGCTCGCGGCCGCTCGGGTTCGCGTGCTCACGCCGCGTCAGATCGCCGACCGCCTCGACGCGGCGTTGCCCGTCCTGAGCGGTGGCGGCCGCGACCGCCCGGTGCGTCAGCAGACGTTGCGTGACGCGATCGCGTGGAGCTACGACCTGCTCGACGTTCCCGAGCGAACCTTCTTCCGCCGGCTCGCGGTGTTCCGCGGGGGCTGCACGCTGGAGGCCGCCGAGCGCGTGTGCGACCCGCAGGGAAGCTCGGGTGCCGACGCGCTCCAGCTCCTCGGATCGCTCGTCGACAAGAGCTTGCTCCAGCGCGCCGAGCGCGAGGGCGAGCCGCGATTCGAGCTGCTTTACGTGATCCGAGAGTTCGCGAAGGAGCGGCTTGCTGAGGAAGACGAGGAGTCGACGATCCGCCGTCGACACGCGCTGTTCCTGATCGAGCTTCTCCGTGTGGCCGCGCCGAAGCTCTTCGGGGCGGACCAGTCGATGTGGCTCGACGAGCTCGACCGCGAGCACGACAACCTCCGCTCGGCGATCCCGTGGGCGATCCATGCGGGCGAGACGTCGATCGCGCTCGGCCTCGTCTCTCGATGCTGGCGCTTCTGGCAGATGCGAGGCCATCTACACGAGGCACGCGAGCGACTCGACGAGGTCCTCGCGATGCCCGGCGTCGATGCTCTGCCGGCCCAGCACGCCGACGCGCTCGAGGCTGCGGGAGGGATCGCGTACTGGATGGCCGACTGGTCGACCGCGGCGGCTCGATATGACGACTGTCTCGCGCTGCGGCGCGAGATCGGCGATGCGAGGCCGAGAGCGGAAGCCGCGTACAACCTGGCGTGCATCGCCGTCTACGGCCCCGGGCCGTTCCGGTCCGTCGAACGTGCCGAAGAGCTGCTCGCGGAGGCGCTCACGATCTTCCGCGAGCAGGACGATCGGCTCGGGCTCGCGAAGGTGCTCTGGGCGACGGGTGGCAACGTCGTGGACGTGCGTCCGGCCGATGCGCTCGAACCGTTTCGCGAGAGCCTCGCCTTCTACCGCGAGGTGGGGGATCGTTTCGGCGAGGCGTGGGCCCTCCACATGCTCGGACTCGCCGAGGCGCTCACCGGTTCGGTCGACGATGCGGAGACCCACATGCGGGCGTCGCTGGATCTGTTCCTCGCGGCCGACGATCGATCGGCGCTGTCGATCCTGCTGAACGACTTCGCGGTCCAGGCGACGCTCCGCGGCGATGTCGAACGGGGACTGCGGCTGAACGGCGCCGCTGCTGTGATCGAGGAACGCTCGGGCGTCGGGCTCGGCGTGACAGCCACGGACATCGGTGGAGTGCTCGCCCGCATGTGGACCTCGCTTCCCTCGGAGCAGGCGCAGGTCTTCTACGAAGAGGGCAAGGCCATGACGACCGACGAGGCTCTGGCCTACGCGATGGACCCGGAAGGATGACCAGGGGGGCGGAACGGCTTCGACCGAGGTGTCGCCGAGGCCATCGAGATCCTCCTCGAAGGACGCTGACCATCCCCTCAGTCCTCACCCTCAGTTATGGACGTTCGCTCGCTCCTTGACCCTCACGTAGGTGAGCCTCGGAGAATGTCTGCATGCACGATCAGGACCGCATCCGGATCGGGGAGTTCGCGGAGCTCGTCGGGCTGAGCATCCCGCAGCTCAGGCGATACGATCGAATGCGTCTCCCTGGACGCCGCGGCCCGCGATGCGGGATCGGGCTACCGCTACCGCTACTACAGCAGCGGGCAGACGGGCGCGGCCCGCATCATCGCGCTGCTGCGATCGGTCGATATGCCGATCGCCGAGATCCGCCGCATCGTCGCCGGGGCGAACGAAGAGGAACGGCGACGGATCCTCCGCGATCACCGAGCTCGCCTCGAGGTGCGGCTCGAGGAGGTCCGCGAGCTGCTGGAGGCGGTCGACGCCATGACACAGGAGGAGCTCGTCGA
>JBOGVO010000009.1:0-5207 GCA_050692855.1 Actinomycetota bacterium
GACCTGACGCTCTCCTCCGACGGCGACTCGATCTTCATCGGCGGCAAGTACACGACGATCGATGGCGTGGCTCGCAACTCGGTCGCGCGCGTGAGCGCGGCCGACGGTTCCCTGCGCCCGTGGGCGATCCCCGACGGCGAGATCCCCGCCGGCCTGATGGCGTGGGACATGGTCGCTACCCCGACGCGCCTCTACGTCGCGTTCGGCGCCAGCGGCGCCTGGGCGGGCGCCTACCGATCGGACGATGACACGGTGGGGACCGAGCTCTGGAAGGAGTCGTTCCCGGGGAACGTTCAGGGTGTCGCCCTCGCCGGCAACGGGCTGTTCGTCGCCGGCCACTTCGGCACGGCGGTCGGCGACCGCGAGGTCTGCGGAGGCACCCTGCTCGCCGGCCTCGTGAGGCTGGACCCCTCGACGGGCGATCTCGATTGCAACTGGGTACCGCAGATCGACCCGCACTACCGCAACTTCACGGGAGCGTGGGCGATGCTGAGCACTCCATCGCAGCTCTGGGTGACCGGCTTCTTCACGTCGATCTCCGGCATACAACAGCAGGGCTTCGCTCGGTACACGCTCGACGCGCTCCCACCGCCCGCCGACGACGACGACGACGGGGTTCCCAACGGCGACGACAACTGCGTCTCGACGCCGAACCCGGGCCAGGCGAACCACGACGGTGACGGACAGGGAGACGCCTGCGACCCCGACGACGACGACGACTCGGTGCTCGATGCCGACGATCTGTGCCCGTTCTCCGAGGGATCCGGAGAAGATGGCTGTACCCCCACCGACCTCACGGTGAAGGTCCGCGTCCTGAAGGAGCGGATCCGGGCGCGGGGCACGCTCCACCCGAGCCTGCCCGGAGCCGACGTGCGGGTGACGCTGCTGAGGAAGCGCTCCGGCACGTGGCGGGAGCTCGAGGTCGAGACCCCGACCGTCAACGCCGCGAGCCGGTACAAGACCAGGTTCGACCGGCCCTCGGCCCGCACGTGCCGCATCGTCGTGCGGTACTTCCGAGACTCGGAGCACAGCCCATCGAAGGCACGCCTGACGTTCGCCTGCTGAACGAGCCGAGCCAGGCTGCGTCAGGGATCGCGGGAACGCTCGACGACGGATCCGATCGACCTGCCCGACAACCGCTGGAGACCGTCGTAGGCCGCGTACTTGAAGGCCTCGCTCCGCGTCGGAGAGCAGAACGTCGTGTGGATGAACCGATCGATCGTCCCGCCCGCATGGATCACGGCCTGCCCCGTGTGGATGAGCTCGCTGGCGCCGTCGCCGAGGATGTGGACGCCCAGGAGCGTTCTGTCGTCGCGTCTGAACACCAGCTTCACCAGCCCCTCGGTGAACCCCGAGATCGTGGCCTTCGCGTTGTCCGCGAACCATCCTCTGCCCACGTCGTGATCCGCTCCCCGGGATCGGGCCGCCTCCTCGGTAAGGCCGACCATGGCCGCCTCGGGGATCGAGTAGACGCCGAACGGTGGGAGCGGATCCACGGTCTCCTTGAAGGGGATATCGAACGCGTGGCACACGGCCACGCGCCCTTGCTCCATGGAGACGGAGGCCAGCGCGGGTGGACCGATCACGTCTCCCGCGGCGTAGATCCCCGGCGCGGAGGTCCGGAAGGTCTCGTCCACCTTCACCCTTCCCCTGGCATCCAACGCCACCCCGAGCCCCTCCAGATCCAGCCCTTCGGTGTTGCCCGATCGCCCCGCAGCGAAGAGCACCTGCTCCGGCCGGATGACCTCCCCGCTCTCGACCCGCACCTGGAGCTCTCCTCGTGACCGCTCGATCGTGGCCACCCCCGACCCCAGCATGACGCGCATCCCCATCCGTTCGAACACCTCGGCCAGCAGCCGGGAGATCTCATGGTCCATGAACGGCAGGATCCGCTCGGCGGCGTCGAGCAGCGTGACCTTCGCCCCCAACGCGGTGAAGATCGAGGCGTACTCGCACCCGACCGGACCGCCGCCGACCACCACCATGGTCCGTGGGATCCGCCGCATCTCGAGGACCTCTTCGGAGTCGTGCACGTCGGGGTCGTCGAACGGGACCGCCCGTGGCCGGTAGGGCCGAGACCCCGAGGCGACCAGCACGGTCTCGGCCTGCAATACGAGCTCTCCCGCGTCGACGACCACGTGGACGGTGCGATCGGGTCCGAGCCGCGCCTCGCCCTGGACGTAACGGATGCCGTGGCGCTTCAGGTTGTCGTCGACCGCCCTCGCCATCGTGCTCGCGACCTCGCTCTTGCGCGCCACGAGTCGCTGAAGGACGAGCTCCGGGTCGAGCTCGAGGCTGAGACCGTACACGTCCCGATTGCGGAAGCCGGTGACGTAGAGCGCGGTCTCCCGCAACGTCTTCGTGGGGATCCCGGTGGAGGCGACAGGTGCCCCGCCGGCGTGGGGCAGCCGGTCCACCACGGCCACCCGCTTGCCGAAATAGGCGGCCTGCGCGGCCCCCTTCTCTCCCGCCGGCCCTGCGCCGACGACCACAAGGTCGTAGCGATCGCTCATGGCTCTCCCCTCCTCTCGTGAGCTCGATTTGCGCCCTCTGCTGCAGCCACCGCCACCGACGTAGCATCCCCTGATGCGGGCGGCGGGGAGGGATCACGGGTGAGCGACTGGATGGAGCACCTTTCGCCGCAGCTCGAGTCCACGGTAGCGACCTTCGTGACGAAGCATCGCCTCCCGGGAGCCGCCACGGGCCTCGTGCACGGCGACGAGCTCGTGTGGAGCTTCGGATACGGGTTCGCCGACGTGGAAGATCGGCGCCGGCCCGACGCACGAACCCTCTTTCGCATCGCCTCGATCACGAAGACGTTCACGGGCACGGCGATCCTGCAGCTCCGGGACGAGGGGGAGCTCTCGCTCGACGATCCGGTCGTCGAGCACGTGCCGGAGCTCCGGAGCGCCGCCGCGGGTGTCGCGCCGATCGAGCGCGTCACGATCCGCGGCTTGTTGTCTCACGAGTCCGGTCTGCTCGGCGATCCTCCCGGCGCCGACTGGGCAACGGGTGAGTACGAAGGCACGTTCGCGCGAACCGTGGAGCGGGTCGGCGAGATCGGAGTCCGCATCCCCCCGTTCACCCTCAGCAAGTACTCAAACCTGGGGTACCAGATCCTCGGCGAGGTCGTCGCACGGACGGCCGGCATGCCGTACCAGCACTACCTGCGAGACAGCATCCTCGAACCGCTCGGCATGTCCTCGACCGTGTTCGAACCGCTCCCCCCCGAGCTCACGGAGCGACTGGCGACGGGATACGCGGCGCGCTGGCTCTCCGACGAGCTCTCACTCGCGAGGGAGAACCCCATCGTCTGGGCGGAGGGCGGGCTCATCTCCTGCGTCGAGGACCTCGCCAGGTGGATCTCGTTCCAGTTCCGAGAGGACGGCAGCGACCGAGCGGGAGCGCAGGTGTTGGCCGGCTCCACGCTCCGTGAGATGCACACGCCGCGCTACCTCTCCAACGAGACGTGGACCGAGGCCTTCGCCCTCTCCTGGTACGCCGTGCGTCGCGGCGACGTGATCTGGACCCAGCACTCCGGCGGGCTGTACGGCTTCATCACGAACGTGTGCTTCCGCGTCGAGGACCGCCTCGGGGCGATCGTCCTGTTGAACGGGAACGCCGAGGCTGCCGACCTGGCGATGGATCTCGCCGAGCTGGCGCTGACCGAGGTGCGCCGGATCGTGGAGCCGGCGAAGCCGCCGGCGCCGATGCCCGAGGCCTTCGCGTCCCTGATCGGCCTGTATCTCATCACCGAGGAATCGCTGGTGATCCGGCTGGAGTGGCGCGACGGAAGGCTCGAGCTCCGCGATCCGGACTCGCCCGAATGGCACCCCACCCTCGAGCCCACCGACGATCCCGACGTCTTCGTGATCCGAGGGTTCCGCGGATCCGGGGAGCCCGCGGTGTTCGAACGCGATGCCGACGGCCGAGTGCGCACGATGAAGATGGGCCCCGAAACGCTCCGGAGGCTCGACCTCGTGTAGATGATCCGTGGCGGAGACGCCGGGATTCGAACCCGGGAGGGAGCTTTCACCCCCTAACCGCTTAGCAGGCGGCTCCTTTCGGCCACTCAGGCACGTCTCCGTCGACGAGTCTACCGACCTTCGAAAGGCCGAGGGAGGTGGGCCACTCGGTAGGCTTCGCACCATGCCCGACGTGGTGATCGTGGGAGGCGGCGTGATCGGCGCCGCCTGCGCGTCCGAGCTGGCCGGCCGTGGCGCCTCCGTCACGCTCGTGGAGCGCGACCACCTCGCGGCACACGCGTCCGGTCGCAACCAGGGCCTCTGGGTGCTGCCCGACGACGACGTGAACGTGCCGATGGCGCGAGCCAGCCTCGAGACCTACCTGCGTCTCGCGCCGGAGTCCCCGCTCGACCTGCGGCTCGACACCGAGCCCGTGGGCACGGTGCTCGCAGCCACGAACGCGCTCGACGCGAGCGTCGCCGAGGCCACGGTGGCGCGGGCAGAACGCCACGGCATCACCGCCGACGAGATCGGGTCGCCCGCCGACCTGCGGGAGCACGAGCCCGCGCTGGCGCGGAACCTCGCGGGCGCGTGGCTCGTGCACGACGGCTACCGCCTCGATCCGGGAGCGCTCACGGTCGCCCTCGCGCTGGCGGCCCGGGACCGGGGCGCCGAGATCCGCCACCACACGCACGCCCGCGGCCTCCATGTGCTCGGGGAGACGGTGCGGGGCGTGGTGACCGACGACGGACCGATCGACGCGGGCACCACGGTCGTGGCGGCAGGGCCATGGTCATCGACGCTGCTCGAGCAGGCAGGGCTGCACCTGCCGATCGTCGGGGCTAGGGGATGGCTGGTGCGGGTCGCCCCGCGCGAGCCGCACCTGTTGAGCCACCTCGTGGAGGCACCCGGTCCCCATTCGGCGCTCCACGAGGAGGGCGGCGCCCGGTGGCCGACCGCGGCGGAGGTCATCGAGGAAGGCGAACCCCGGAGCGACATCGGCTCGTTGCTGCATCCGTACGCCGACGGTCGCACGATCGTGATCGGCTCGACCCGGCAGACGTGGATCACCCCGGAGCCGCACGAGGAGGCGATCGTCGGGCGGCTGCTCGAGGCCGCGGCTCAGCTGGTGCCCGCGCTGCTCGATGCCGACGTTCGATCGTCGTGGTGGGGACTGCGGCCGGTCACGCCCGACGAGCGGCCGCTGGTGGGCGCGGTGCGTGAGGGCCTGCACGTCGCAAC
>JBOGVO010000010.1:0-9193 GCA_050692855.1 Actinomycetota bacterium
GTTCACACAAGGGCTCGATGGTAGTCCCAACGGGATTTGAACCCGTGTCTCCACCTTGAGAGGGTGGTGTCCTAGGCCCCTAGACGATGGGACCGAGTCGTTCTGACCTCGGTATTCAGTTCAGCCTCTGCCTCGGAGGCCCGCGGGGGTTTCACAGAGCGGCGACGGTCCGCTCGTGCCGCCCGGACGCCGCCTCAGTGTATCGAACGGTCAGCAGGCGGGTTCGCGAGACTCGAACACGTGCCGTCGGCTCAGTCCTTCTCGGGAGTCCTCGGCTCCGTGACGATGCGCACGACGACCTCGGTGGAGCGGGCTTTGGCTTCCTGACTCGCTCGGCGCTGTCGCAGCAGCCAGCTGGCGATGCCCGCTGCGGTCGAGCTGCCGACGACCGCCCCCAACGCCACCTTGGTGCTCCTGATGCGGCCGGGGAGACGGGCCTCGAGCTCGCCGAGGTCGTGCTCGATCCGTGCCCTCGTCTGTTCGATCTCGGTCACGACGCGATCTGCTGCTTCGCCCATTCCAGGTCCTCCTTGACGCTCTCCTTGGTGAGCTCCACGCCCCCGGCAGTCCGGATCGCCCTGCGGCCGACGAGGAACGCGATGCCTCCCAGCGCGAGGCACACCGCCGCCACGAGGAGTCGCGAAGCCCACGCGGGCATCACGAGGTCGAGCGCGGCGACGCCCGCGGCCGCGAGGTAGACGATGACGAGCGCGATGAAGACGCCGCCGAGCACGAAGGCGCCGATGCCGAAGGCCCGTTCGGAGATCGCCTCGGTCACCTCGATCTTCGCCAAGGCGACCTCCTGTCGGAACAGCTGCGTGATGCCGTCGACCACGCTTCGCACAAGCTCCGGGATCGAGCGGCGTTCGCTCGTCGAGCCGGGCGGCGCGCCATCGGGCGGTCGAACGTCCATGGCTCCTCCTCCTCGTTGTCGATGTTCCGAGCGCCGAGTGGCGCTCCTCGGTCGGCGACATCGTTGCAGGCGAGCAGCGCCAACACCCGGGCGATCCGCTCGAGGCTGCAAGGAGGAACGGCGCGGCCGATCCTCAGCCCAGCAGGTCCAGCAGCCGCCGGCCGCTGGCCGTGAGCTCCGAGTAGACCTCGCGGCCCTGGCGCCGAGCATCCACGACCTCGGCCCGACGGAGCACGCCGAGCTGCTGCGAGACGGCGGCAGGCGTCAGGTGCAGACGGTTCGCGAGCTCGCTCGTGGTCATCGGGACCGTCAGCATCCGAAGGATGTCGGCCCGCGTGCCACCGATGAGATCATCCATCGCCCGGTCGCCGCGAACGGCCTCGGGCTCGTCCCAGATCTGAGCGATGCCGCGCGGCGAATACGACACGGTCGGCTGCAGGTCCTTCCCCATCAGGATCGCGATGCCCGGCCAGTCGAACACGGCCGGGATGAGCACGAGCCCTCGTCCGCCCGGGTCGACCTCCTCGCACATCTGCTTGTCGATCACGAGGGCTTCGCCCGACCACGTCAGCGACGGGTGAAGGTCGGCGAAGAGCAGCTCGGCCCCGCCGAGCGCCATCTGTCGGGCGCGGTAGGTCACGTCGGCCTCGTGCAGCGCCCGGATGCGCGGCCAGTGCGGCTCGATCGTGAGCTTCCAGTACTCGCGCATCTGTTCGACGAGCCGTCCGACGTACGGCTCGGGGTCCTCCAGGATCTCCTGCGTGAGAGCCGGCACCTCGGCGCCCTGGAGCGAGTCGATCATGTGCGCCAGCTCCTCGCTGATGCGCGCGGGCTCGGTTCGGGCGACCGCCTCGAGCTCCTCCTCGAACTGAGGGAACGGGGTCTCGGGCGCCGGCGTGAGGAAGTCGGGGATGTACGCGTGCACCGGCCCCGCGAGCCCCGGCGGCGGCAACACGGCGAACAGCACCCCGAGCTCGCGCCCTTGGATAGCTTCCTTGGCCTCCTGCACCCAGGGGAGGTGCAGAGCGTGTTTCGAGGGGTCGCGCATGGGCTTGTACAAGCTCATGCCGAGCTCCCAGATCGGGGAGAAGGCGAACCGCATCTCCGCCAGGTCGTCGCTCGAGAGGTGGATGCTGATCGCCATGATGATTTCGGGTTAGCTTAAATGCTTTCGTATCCGGTTGCGCACCCCTATCCTGCGTCTTGAAACGTTGTAGCAAACGCCGAATGGAAGTGCAAGTCGGCCGGGAAAGGGAGGTGCAGTGATGATCTTCGGGTGGACCGACGATCTGTTCCGCCATCGGGAGCGGGAGCTGCGGGACGCCACCGAGCGCCTCCGTAGCGGCCGTCGCCGGATCCGCACTCGCCGCGAGGGCATCTCGCCCCAGCGGCGGCCGCGTCCGGTGCGGTGATCGTCCGGATGGTCGGGTTCCCTCGCGCGCGAGCGCCGGGGGAAGCGGGCCTCCGGCAGGACCGGCTTCCCGCCGGTGCGAACGGTTGGGCCGGGGCACGTCGCTCACCACGACGCCCCGGCCTCGGCCGTCCCTGAGTTCCCCGCGGTTCAGCTTCGCGTGGAGCCCTGAACTCCTCAGCAGCAGCTGCTAGCCCATCGTAGGGGCCGGCCCGGCGCGAGGCTCGGGCGGTTTCGAAAGCACCCACACCACCCCGAGAAGCGTCGCGACGAGGGCGATCCCGGCGACGGCCTCAGCGGTCGAGATCGAGTCGCTCGAGCATCCGGCCTCGGTCGCACCTGGCGGAGGGTCGATCGAGATCGTCGCACCATGGACGAACCTGTCGGCGTTCAGGCGGACCGACTCGCCCGTGGTTGCGTTCGTAGCCCAGCAGATCGGGTCATCGCGTGTGAAGAGGGCCAAGAACGCGGCGGTGCCGAGGATCACCGCGACGAGCACCGCGGCGATCGACCTCGTCGGGCTCCCTCCGCGGCCTCGCATCTCGCCCGCGGCGACGAAGAACAGCACCCCGGGGGTGATGAAGACGAGTCCGATGAGCGACATCAGCGTCACGAACGCGAGCCCGAGGTCCAGGACGCCGGCCGCGACCAGGAGCGACGGTCGACCGCGGAGACCGAGGAGCGCCAGCAGGGCGGGCGCGGCGAACACCACCGCGAACGCAACACCGCCGGGGATCTCGGCGGCCCGCTCGACGGGTTCGGCGTTGACGGCGCGGAGGATCGCCACGGCGACGGCAAACGCAAAGGAGAGACCGATCCCCACGACGGCGCTCCGAGGAGCGGTAGGGCGCAACGTCACAACCACAGGGCCGCCTCCACCGACATCGTAGTCGTTCGGCGTCGGACCCGGAACAGGCTCGCTCACCACGACGCCCGGCCTCGGCCGTCTTGCCTCGCGTCGTCAGTTCTCGCCCTGGTCGCGGGTGAAGCCCAGCTCCCCGTCGAACTCCATCAGCTTCTCGATGTGCATCCAGGTGTGCCGGCGGGAGATGCGTGCCAGCAGCTGGTGCACGTCCTCGTCCCACAGGTCGCCGGGGTTCTCGCGGATGATGAAGCGGCACCGCCAGTGGTCGAGCGTGTCCGTGATCGCGCCCGTGGCCGGGTACACCTTCGTGCCCCGGCTCGAGATCATCTTCAGCTCGAGCCTGGTGCCCTCGGCGAGCTCGGTGAGCGAGGCGCCGAGCTCCTCGGCGGTGAGCGGTGACTCCACGAACACGTCGAGGCCGACGACGTTGCGGTCGGAGGGCTTCACGTAATCGGGGTCCGAGGACAGCACCGGGAGCTCGAGGGGCTTGACCTCGCGCACGGTCCAGTTATCGGTCTTCCTCCCGAGGTTGCCGATGATCGCCCCGGTGTAGGCCGTCGTCGGGGTGCCGCGGTCGTAGCCGACGACGTCGCCGGTGAGCGTTCCCGACTCGAGCGTCACGAAGACCGCGTGCTCGATCGCGGACGCCTCGGAGAACAGGCCGAGGTGGCGGAGCATCAGCACCGCCGACAGGATCACCGCCGTCGGGTTGATCACGTCCTTGCCCGCGTACTTCGGCGCCGAGCCGTGCACCGCCTCGAAGATCGCGACCTCGTTGCCGATGTTGGCACTCGGCGCGAACCCGAGCCCGCCGATCAGGGCGGAGGACAGGTCGGAGAGGATGTCGCCGTTCATGTTCGTCGTGACGATCACGTCGAACTGCTCGGGGCGCTTGACGAGCTGGTGCGCGGCGTTGTCGACGATCACGTGCCAGGACTCGATGTCGGGGTAGTCGGGCGCCACCGCCTCGAACACGCGCTTCAGGGTCCCCTCGCTGAACTTCATGATGTTGGCCTTGGTCGCGCACGCGACGGAGGGCCGGCCCTCGCTTCGCGCGTACTCGAACGCGAACCGAGCGATCTTCTCCGAGCCCTTGACGCTGATCAGCTTCAGGGCCTGCGCGACGCCGGGCGTCTGCATGTACTCGATGCCGGCGTAGAGGTCCTCGATGTTCTCGCGCACCATCACCATGTCGATGCCCCGGCCCGAATACGGCGTGGTGACGCCCGGCATCTCGCGCACGGGCCGCACGTTCGCGTAGGTCTCGTAGAGCTTGCGCAGCGTGACGTTCGCGCTCTTCTCCCCGAACCCGACCGGCGTCTCGAGCGGGCCCTTGAGGGCCACGCGCGTGCGCGCGATCGAGTCCATCGTCTCCTGAGGCACGCCCGAGGCGACGCCTCGCTTGAAGACCTCCGCGCCCGCCTCGGCTTCCTCCCAGTCGATGGGGGCGCCGGCCGCCTCCACGATCGCGCGGGTCGAGGCCACCACCTCGGGGCCGATGCCGTCGCCGGGGATCAGCGTCACCGGGATTCGAACAGGTACGTCGGTCTCGCTCACGCGGGCCTCCTCGAGCTCGGATGGTCGTGTGGGTCATCGTAGCTCGGGCTCCTTGGCGCAGACGCGCGTCGGGGTAGCATGCGGCTCGATGGCAGAGGGTGCCGCACGGCTGCGCCGCGTCGCGCCGGCCGCGCTCCTGGTCGCGGCCCTCGGCCTCGCTGCCTCGCTCTCGTCCTCGCCGGGGCTCGCCGCCGACGATGACACGGCGAGCGGTGGCGACCGGGCCATCGATCCGGCCGCTGGCATCATGAACCTCGATCACCTGATCTTCGTGGTGCAGGAGAACCGGTCGTTCGATCACTACTTCGGCACGTTCCCGGGCGCGAACGGCCTTCCCACTCGCCCCGACGGATCCTTCGCGGTGTGCGTTCCCGACCCGGCGAAGGGACGCTGCCGGCGGCCGTACCACGACACGAACCAGTTCGACATCGGCGGTCCGCACGGGCTCGACGCATCGCGGATCAGCGTGCACGGAGGCCACATGGACGGTCACCTCCGGGCGTTCCGCCTGAAGGGGACGCCCTGCACGAACGATCCCGACCCTCCCTTCTCGTGCCGCGCAGCCAAGCCGGGCCCCGGCGGCACGCCCGACGTGATGGGCTTCCACACCCGCCACGAGATCCCGAACTACTGGGCGCTCGCCCGGCGCTACGTGCTGCAGGACCGGATGTTCGCCCCCGTGGACTCGTGGACCCTGCCCTCGCACCTCTACCTCGTCTCCGGATGGTCCGCGACCTGTCGCCACCCCAAGGATCCGATGACCTGCGTCTCCGACGCGAGGGACCCGTGGCTCTGGACGAAGTGGTACCTCGAGAAGGGCATGGACGCACCGGCCCCGTACGCGTGGGCCGACATCACGTGGTTGTTGCACCGTCACGACGTCAGCTGGGCTTACTACGTGGGGCCCCACACGTGCACCGTGCGGCCACGGTGCGGTGAGCCCTACGACGAGCTCACGACCGTGCCGGCGCAGAACCCCCTGCCCGGGTTCCGCACCGTGCGGGAGCACACGGGGCTGCGGAACGTGCGGGACAACTCCGCCTACCTCGAGTCGGCGCGTGACGGATCGCTGCCGAGCGTCGCATGGGTGATGCCGAGCCGAGGCCGAGGCGAGCATCCCTCCGATCGCATCGCGACCGGACAGAAGTGGGTGAGCCGTGTGGTGAACGCCGCGATGGAAGGGCCCGACGCCGAGCGGACGGCCGTGTTCCTCACCTGGGACGACTGGGGTGGCTTCTACGACCACGTTCGTCCGCCGCGTGTGGACGGGCTCGGCTACGGGCTGCGCGTTCCGTCGATCGTGATCAGCCCGTACGCCGACCGAGGGCTCGGCGTCGACCACCGCACCTACTCGTTCGACGCGTTCCTGAAGCTGATCGAGGATCGGTTCCTCGACGGCGCCCGCCTGAACGGATGGAACCAGGGGTGGCGCGACCCGAGGCCGACCACGCGCGAGGAGGTCGGCATCCTCGCCGATCTCGCCAGGATCTTCGACTTCTCCCAGGCGCCGATCCCCTGGACGCACCTCGATCCGAGCCCGCGTCGATGATGGACGGCGGTGGGCGGTCTCGAAGGATGTTCGCGGCGGCGGTGGCGGTCGCTGCCCTCGCGGCCGCCGCCTGCACCGGGAGCGCCGCCACGTCGGGGGGCTCGGGTGCGTCGGGCTCCGCCCCGTCTCACGCACCCGGCGCGCCCGTCGACCCAGAGGCCGGCATCATGAACCTCGACCACCTGATCTTCATCGTTCAGGAGAACCGTTCGTTCGATCACTACTTCGGCTCGTTCCCGGGGGCCGACGGCATCCCGGTGGACGACCAGGGCGAGCCGACCGTGTGCGCGCAGGACCCGGTGCTCGACCGGTGCGTGCCGCCGTACCGCACGACCGAGCTCGTGAACCTCGGCGGCCCGCACAACCACGAGGCCTCGGTGCTGTGCGTGGGCGACGGAGCCATGGTCGGCTTCATCGAGGCGGCGGCCGGCCGCGCCTGCATCCGCGACCGCGACGCTTCGAGGTGCGGTCCGTCCTTCGGGCCCGACGGCCAGCCCGACATCATGAGCTACCACGACGATCGAACGATCCCGAACTACTGGGCCTACGCGAGGACGTACGTGCTGCAGGACGCGATGTTCGCGCCCACCGACTCGTGGACCCTGCCGGCCCACCTGTTCCTCGTCTCCGCGTGGTCGGCCCGATGCACCGACCCGACCGACGCGTTCACGTGCTCGACCGACCTCGAGATGGGGGACATCTTCGCCGGCCTGCCCTGGTACGAGCACCCCACCCTGTTCGGCTGGACAGACATCACGTGGCTGCTCAGCCGGCACGGTGTGAGCTGGGGCTACTACGCGGGTGGCGTGCTCTGCCGGCGTCCCGAGGACACCCGGAAGGAATGCGACGCGCGCGGCGCCTCACGCAACCAGAACGTGTTGACCGGATTCTCCGACGTGCAGGAGACCGGGCAGCTCGGGAACATCCGGACGCACTCTGACTTCTACGATGCCGTGCGATCGAACGACCTGCCCTCGGTGACGTGGATCGTGCCGGGGCGTGGCGGGCTCAGCGAGCATCCCGGCACCGGGGCGCCGGTGACGATCGGGCAGGCCTACGTCACGAAGCTGATCAACGCGGTCATGCGCAGCCCGGCCTGGGAACGGTCGGCGATCTTCCTCACGTGGGACGACTGGGGCGGGTTCTACGACCACGCCGTGCCGCCGCGCGTGGACGAAGCCGGCTACGGACTCCGGGTGCCTGGCATGCTGATCAGCCCGTGGGCCGACCGCGACCTCGACATCGACCACCAGACGCTCTCGTTCGACGCCTACCTGAAGCTGATCGAGGATCGGTTCCTCGGCGGGCAGCGGCTCGACGGCGAGAACGAGGGCCGCCCGGATCCTCGTCCGACGGTGCGCGAGGACCTCGACGTCCTCGGCGACCTCGCCCGATCGTTCGACTTCACCCAGGAACCGATCCCGCCGTTGATCCTCGACCCGTGGCCGTCCGGGATGCCGTGAGGGCCGGTCGAGCGCCCTGCCCGGGCGGCGGATCGGCCGCCCGATAGCATGGGCCGCCGTATGCACACGCGCCGGGTCCTCACCGCCACAGCCCTGCTCGTCCTCGCCGGGCTCGTCGCGATCGCCTGCTCCTCGACGAGTGGACCGGAGCGGGCCGCGGTCCCCTCGACCACATCGCCGTCTCCGGCGTCGGAGGGGTCTCCACCCGAGGTCGCCGACTCGAACTGGCTCGAGCCGACAGACGTGCTGGGCGCCCCCGGCTTGGTGAGCCAGCCCGACCCGGCTCTCGCGCCGCGAGGGGTCGACACGCAGCCGCTGCGCTCGCCCCCGGAGTTGCGGCCCGCGGCAGATCGATCCAGGCCCTTCGACCCGGCCGCGGGCATCCAGAACCTCGACCATCTGGTGTTCATCGTGCTCGAGAACCGGTCGTTCGATCACTACTTCGGCACCTTCCCAGGCGCCGACGGCATCCCCATGGACGCGGCCGGGCGGCCGAAGGTGTGCCTGGACGATCCGGAGCGGCCGGGGGTGTGCCATCGCCCGTACCACGACACGAACTTCATCGATCAGGGAGGGCCGCACGGCGAGATCGGGAGTCACATCTCGATCGACGGGGGTTCGATGGACGGCTTCGTGCGGGCGTTGCGCGAGATCGGGAACGGCTGCGAGAAGCATCCCGACGAGAAGCCGTGCCCCCAGGCCGTCGACGGCCCCCAGGGCCAGCCCGACGTCATGGGCTACCACACCGACGAGGAGATCCCGATCTACTGGAAGTACGCGAGGACCTTCACGTTGCACGACCGCATGTTCGCGCCGACCGATTCGTGGACCCTGCCCGCACACCTGTTCATGATCTCGGCGTGGTCGGCGACCTGTACCGACCTCGACGATCCCATGTCGTGCTCGTCGGATCAGCGGTTCCCCGGCGGCACCTACGCGGACCCGCCCTCGAACATCTGGGCGCCGAGCATGGGCGAGCCCCGCCCCTACGTCTGGGCTCCCGTCACGTGGCTCCTCTACAAGGCCGGTGTGTCGTGGGGCTACTACGTCGGCGAGGGCACCTGCGTCGTGCCGCCGTGCGAGCACCTCGAGGGCATCGAGACGGCGCCGGTGCAGAACCCGCTCCCGGGGTTCACCGCCACGGCCGCGACCGGCCAGCTCGACAACATCCGGCCGAACACGGAGTTCATCCGCGACGCTCGCAACGGCGACCTGCCGAGCGTGTCGTGGTTCATGCCCGAGCAGGACCACGGCGAGCACCCGCCCGACTCGATCGAGGTGGGCCAGTCGTACGTGGCCACGGCGATCAACGCCGTGATGCAGGGGCCGCGGGAGCAGTGGCTGCGCACCGCGATCTTCCTCACCTGGGACGACTGGGGCGGGTTCTACGACCACGTGGAGCCGCCCGTGGTCGACGAGAACGGCTGGGGGCTCC
>JBOGVO010000011.1:0-28286 GCA_050692855.1 Actinomycetota bacterium
CGCCCTCATCGACCGCCTTCATGAACTCGTCGGTGACCCGTACGGAGTTGTTGGCGTTCTGGTACTGGGTGGAGTGCGAGTCCTTGCCGTCGAGGTCCATGTCGAAGCCGGCCTCGCGCAGCGCGCGGGCCTTCTTCTCCTCGTTGGCCTTGCACCAGATGAAGTCCTCGACGTCGGGGTGGTCCACGTCGAGGATGACCATCTTCGCGGCGCGGCGGGTCTTGCCGCCGGACTTGATGGTGCCCGCGGAGGCGTCGGCGCCGCGCATGAACGACACCGGCCCGCTGGCCGTCCCCCCACCGCCGAGCTGCTCAAGGGCGGCGGCACCGCGTCTGGCCCCGTCAGCTTCATGCGCGGCGCCGACGCCTCGGCGGGGACGATCAAGAGCGGCGGCGCCACCCGCCGGGCGGCCAAGATGGTGATCCTCAACGTCGATCACCCCGACGTCGAGGACTTCATCTGGTGCAAG
Source organism: Actinomycetota bacterium (assembly GCA_050692855.1). GTDB lineage: Bacteria > Actinomycetota > UBA4738 > UBA4738 > HRBIN12 > JAOUEA01. Next base: position 470 of record JBOGVO010000011.1, read on the forward strand.
GCCAACGAGGAGCGCAAGGCCCGCGCGCTGCGCGACGCCGGCTTCGACATGGATCTCGACGGCAAGGACAGCGCCTCGATCCAGTACCAGAACGCGAACAACTCGGTGCGGGTCACCGACGAGTTCATGCGCGCCTTCGAGCACGATCAGGATTGGAAGCTCAAGACCATCACCACCGACGAGACGGTGCAGACGATCCGGGCGCGCGACCTGATGCGGCAGATCGCCGACGCCGCCTGGCAGTGCGCCGATCCAGGCATGCAGTACGACACCACGATCAACGAGTGGCACACGTGCCCGGCCACCGGGCGCATCAACGGCTCGAACCCGTGCTCGGAGTACATGCACCTCGACAACTCCGCCTGCAACCTCGCGAGCCTGAACCTGCTGAAGTTCCTCGACGACGACGGGTCGTTCGACGTCGCGAGCTTCCGGCGGGCGGTCGAGATCGTGTTCACCGCGCAGGAGATCGTGGTCGGCGAGTCCGACTATCCGACCGAGAGGATCGCCGAGAACGCCCGCGCCTTCCGGCAGCTCGGTCTCGGGTATGCGAACCTCGGCGCTCTGCTCATGGCGCGAGGGTTGCCGTACGACTCCGACGCCGGGCGCGCCTGGGCCGGTGCGATCACCGCGATCATGACCGGACACGCGTATCGCACGAGCGCACGCATCGCCGACGTGATGGGGCCGTTCGACGGGTACGAGCCGAACGCCGACGCGATGATTCGCGTCATGCGCAAGCACCGCGCGGCGGCGGACGAGATCGACGCCGAGCTCGTGCCCGAGGCGATGCTGTCGGCGGCGAAGCAGTCGTGGGACGAGGCCGTGGCGCTCGGCGAGGCGCACGGCTACCGGAACGCGCAGGCCTCGGTGCTCGCTCCGACGGGCACGATCGGCCTGATGATGGACTGCGACACGACGGGCATCGAGCCCGAGCTCGCCCTCGTCAAGACGAAGAAGCTGGTCGGGGGCGGCACGATGCAGTTCGTGAACCAGACCGTGCCGCGGGCGCTCGACAAGCTCGGCTACGACGCCGAGCAGGTCGACGACGTCGTCGCCTTCATCGCCGAGCACAACTCGGTGGTCGACGCGCCGCACCTCGAGCCCGGGCACTACGCCGTGTTCGACACGGCGATGGGTGCGCAACCGATCCACTACATGGGACACGTGCGCATGATGGCGGCGGCCCAGCCGTTCATCTCGGGCGCCATCTCGAAGACGGTGAACATGCCCGAGGAGGCCACGGTCGAGGAGGTCGAACAGCTCTTCGTCGAGAGTTGGAAGCTCGGCCTGAAGGCCGTCGCGATCTACCGCGACAATTGCAAGGTGGCGCAGCCGTTGTCCGCCGACAAGAGGAAGGGCGCCGAGGTTCCGCAGCCCGCCGAGCTCGCGCAGCCGGTCCGCAGGCGGCTCCCGATGTCGCGGCCGTCGACCACCACGTCGTTCCAGGTGGGAGACGCCGAGGGTTACATCACCGCGGGTTCCTACCCCGACGACGGACTGGGGGAGATCTTCCTCAAGACGTCGAAGCAGGGGTCGACCCTCGCCGGCGTCATGGACGCGTTCGCGATCGCGGTCTCGATCGGTCTCCAGTACGGGGTGCCTCTGGAGACCTACGTCTCGAAGTTCATCAACACGAAGTTCGAGCCGAGCGGCATGACGAACGACCCCGACATCCGGTTCGCCACGTCGATGATCGACTACGTGTTCCGGCGCCTGGCCCTCGACTACCTGCCTCCCGAGACGCGCGAGGGACTCGGCGTGCGATCGATCGCCGAGCGGACCGAGGCCGCCCAGGCCGAGGTGGCCGCGAAGACGGAGGCGCCCGCCCCGCAGTCGCCGGCCGACCCGCCGGAGACGATCGAGCTCGGCGACAGGCCGAACGCGACGGTGGTCGACGCTCCGCTCTGCTACAGCTGTGGGTCGAAGATGCAGCCCGCCGGCTCGTGCTACGTGTGCACGAGCTGCGGTTCCACCAGCGGCTGCTCATAGGTCGCCGGGCCGTCGACGGCTCCATCGGAGCTCCCCGGCTCGCGGCCCGGTAGCCTGTGACGATGAGCGGCGGCGGGGCGCGTCTCGAGGGTCTGCACCACGTGCAGCTCGCGATGCCTCCCGGCGAGGAAGATGCAGCCGTGCGGTTCTACGGCGCGATCCTCGGGCTCCCACAGGTCCCGAAGCCGCCGGAGCTCGCGCCGAGGGGCGGCGTGTGGTTCCGCGACGGTGACCTCGAGGTGCACCTGGGCATCGAGGAACCGTTCACCCCGGCGGGCAAGGCGCACCCGGCGTTCCTCGTGCACGACCTCGAGACGATCCGCGAGCGCATCCAGGCCGCGGGCTACCGGGTCACCGATGACGTGCCGCTCGAGGGGTACCACCGATGCCACGTGCGCGATCCATTCGGCAATCGCATCGAGCTGGTGGAGCCGAAGGGCTGATGGAGCTCCCGTTCCGCCGGCTCGACCTCGAGGCCACGCTGCCGACAGCGCATCACCCGGGCGACGCCGGGCTGGACCTCCGCGCGAACGAGGATGTCGAGGTGCTGCCCGGAGAGCGGGCGATGATCCCCACCGGTGTGGCGGTCGCGATCCCCGACGGGCACGCGGGGCTCGTGCTGCCCCGGTCCGGGCTCGCGTCGAGGCGGGGGCTCACGCTCGCGAACTCCCCGGGCCTGATCGACGCCGGCTACCGCGGCGAGGTCGTTGTGGCTGCGGTGAACCTCGACCGCACCGAGGCGGTGAAGGTTGCCCGAGGGGATCGCATCGCTCAGCTCGTGGTCGTCGCGCTCCCCACGGTGGCGCCGGCATGGGTGGACGAGCTGCCCGAGAGCGCGCGCGGCGAAGACGGGTTCGGCTCGACCGGCCGGTCGTGATCGTCCGGCTCGAGCAACCCGCGGACCGCGACGCCTCGATCGAGGTCGAGCGCGCCGCGTTCGACACGCCCGGGGAAGCGTCGATCGTGGAAGCGGTCAGGGACGACCCGGGTTCCTTCGCCCTGGTGGCCCATGAGGGTGGCGAGATCGTCGGGCACGTGCAGCTGAGCCGGGCATGGGTCGGCGAGACGGCGGTGCTCGCCCTGGGCCCCATCGGCGTGCTGCCCGAGCGTCAGGGCCAGGGCGTCGGCTCGGCCCTCGTCCAGGCGGCTCTCGAGGAGGCCGGGCGTCGCGACGAGACCGCCGTGATCCTGCTGGGGGCGCCCTCCTGCTACGGTCGTCTCGGGTTCGTTCCCGCGCTCGGATACGGGCTGCGCAACCCGTTCGCCGGTGTGCTGGAGGACGGGTTCGTGATCGAGGAGGAGGACTTCCAGATCACGGTGCTCGTGGAGACCCCGGCGGCGTCCCTCGGGGGCGAGGTCCGCTGGCACCGGGCGTTCGGTTGAAGGTCCCGAGGGCCAGGGTTAGCATTGCTTCACCACGCGGACGTGGCTCAGTTGGTAGAGCACCACCTTGCCAAGGTGGGGGTCGCGGGTTCGAATCCCGTCGTCCGCTCAAGTCCTGCGGCCGCCTTCGGGCGGCCGCTCGTGTGTCGTCGCGTAGACTGGCCGCCGCGTGCCGCCAAGCTGCGGCGGGGTGGCCGAGTGGTTAGGCAGAGGCCTGCAAAGCCTCGTACACCGGTTCGATTCCGGTCCCCGCCTCGAGGCTCCCCGTGTAGCATCGGGGGTGCACCAGGGCGCTTAGCTCAGGGGGAGAGCGCTTCCTTGACGCGGAAGAGGTCAGAGGTTCAAATCCTCTAGCGCCCACGACATATCGTCCGAGCACCGGGGCGCGGTTGCGATCCGGTGGTGCAATCATCTCGGGCGAGGCGGAAGACCTTCGGCTGCGTGATGCCCTCCTCGGCTCGGACAGGAGGGGGGCTCCATGGCGCGTCGACGGACATCATCGCTCGCGAGCGTAGGCCACGGCAAGTTCAGGGGTCATCGATCGACCTTCCTTCCACGCGGCATCCACGGCCGCCGCACCGATCGCATCGACTGCAGCCTCCCTGGGATCGGGGAGATCGATGAAGGGCGGGGGAGCGTGGCCTCCGGCGACCTCCTTGATGGCCTCGGACGCGCCGCCGAGCCGGGCGGCACGCGCGTGTTCACCTCGCACGCTCGCTACGTGGGCCAGCTCGTCCAAGGCGATCCCCATGCCCGTCCTGTTGCCCACGGATCCGTCGTGGTCGAGGGCTTCGAGGGATGTCGCCGCGGCCGTGGTGAGATCTCCTTCGGCGAGGGCGATCCGGCCGAGCACGTGGAGGGCATCGGTCACGCCGAACCGGTCGCCGAGCCGGCGATGGCGCCGCAGGCTGTCCTCGACCAGGGTGCGGGCCTTCGTCGAATCTCCCCCGATCCGTGCGGCGATCGCCAACAGCCAGAGGGAGTCGGCGATGCCGCGATCCTGCTCCTCGTCCTCGAACATCGTCTTGGCCTCCGAGAGCTTCGCGACTGCGCCCTCGATGTCCCCCTCGTACGCGTCTGAGAACGACAGGTTGTAGAGCCCCTCAGCGATCGCGGGACGGTCGTCGAGGCTGCGGGCGATGGCCAGGGCCTCTTCGCGGCGCATCGCGGGCAGGTCTTCCTGCCAGTAGGCCAGCCCGCCGAGGGCGATCAGCGCCTTCGCCCGATCCGGGGTGCGGGGGGCCGATGCCGGCATCGCCAGCACCTCCTCCGCCCAGCGACGACCCTCAGCGAGATGGCCGTGGAAGTGCCAGAAGCGCCAGAGCGCTCCCAGCAGCCGGAGTCCGACTCGCTCGTCTCCCCGATCGACCGCCCTACGGAGCGCGGCCCTCAGGTCGTCGTGCTCGAGCTCGAGCTCGTCGAGCCGACGGCGTCGATCGAGTCCTCGAAGGTGGGGCTCCGCGTCCTCGGCCACCTCGAGGAAGTGGGCGGCGTGCCGGCCCCGGGTCGTCTCTCCTTCTCCGGCGGCCTCGAGACGCTCGGTGCCGAACTGTCGGATGGACTCGAACATGCCGAAGCGGACCCGATCGGGGGGCGTCGGCAACCGTCTGACGAGGTTCTTGTCCACCAGCGACGCGAGGTTCTCGAGGATGTCGGCGCCGAGCTCGCGGGCTGGATCGGCGATCGACTGCGCCGAGTCCAGGGTCCAGCCGCCGGCGAACACCGACAGACGCCTGAAGAGCGCGCGCTCGTCCCCGCCGAGGAGATCGACGCTCCAGCCGATGGCCTCGCGGAGGGTGCGTTGTCGGGTAGGCAGGTCGATCGGCCCGCCGGTGAGCAGGTCCAACCGACGGTCGAGGCGGACGAGGATCTCCCTGGGTGGGAGCACTCTGACGCGAGATGCCGCCAACTCGATCGCCAGCGGGAGGCCCTCGAGCCGCCGGCACAGCTCGGCCACCACGTCCGCCGTCGTCTCGCTGATGCTGAACGCCGGGTCCAAGGCTGTCGCTCGTTCTACGAACAGGGCCACCGCCTCGTACCGCGTCAGGTCCTCGGGAACGAGGGGATGTCGATCGTCCGGCAAGATCAGAGGCGGGACCGGGAGTTCCTGCTCACCGCGAACGTGCAGTGGTTCTCTGCTGGTGACCAGAACCCGGAGCCTCGGGGAGGCGGCGACGAGATCGACCACGTCGCGGGCTGCGCCGATCACCTGCTCGAAGTTGTCGAGGATCAGGAGCACCTCCCGCTCCCGCAGGTGATCTCGAAGGGTGTCGAGGGCTGGCCGCCACCCCTCGGCTCGGACACCCACCGCGTCGGTGATCGTGGAGGGGACGAGATCCGCATCAGTGATCCGGCCGAGCTCGACGAAGAACACGCCGTCCCGATACTCGTTCAGCAGCTCTCTCGACGCTTGGAGCGCGAGCCGGGTCTTGCCGCTGCCACCCGCACCGGTGAGCGTCAGCAGACCCGGCCCGCTGAGGAGTTGCTTGACCCCGGCGATCTCGGCCCGCCGCCCGACGAAGCTCGTGCGTTGAGCGGGGAGGTTCGTCGGCGTCTCGAGGGAACGGATGGGTGGGAACTCCGACGGCAGGCCGTTGATCGCGAGCTGGTGGATGCGCTCGGGTCGTTTCAGGTCCTTCAGGCGGTGCTGGCCGAGATCTCGCAGATCGATGTCCTGCGGAAGTCCGTTTCGGACGAGCTCGGCGGTGGCCGACGAGACGAGGACCTGGCCCCCGTGTCCGGTCGCCGCGATCCTGGCGGCCCGGTGGACGTCGAGCCCCACGTACTCATCTCCGCCGAGCGTCGCCTCTCCCGTGTGCAAGCCCATGCGGACCTGGACCGCGAGATCCTCGGGCCACGCGTGCGCCGCGAGTGCGCGCTGGGCGGAGACTGCGGCCGACACCGCGGCGGGAGCGCTGCGGAAGACAGCGAAGAACGAATCACCCTCTGTTCGAGGCACGACCCCGCCTGAGCCGAGGATCGCCTCGCGAAGGATCCGATGATGGGCCTCGAGCATGGTCCCGTAGCGATCCCCATGCTCCTGCAAGAGCCGAGTCGATCCCTCGATGTCCGTGAACATGAAGGTGACCGTTCCGGTCGGCAACTCGGGCATCGGGCATGCGAGCGTACTTCGTGAGCGACGGCCTGATCGACCCGGTTGATGCCGGTCTCGTCGGCGGACCTAGGCGATATGGACTACGCCGCTTGCATGTGGAGATCGTCAGCTCGGGCCGTTCGCATCATTGTGCGTCCCCCGGCCGGCCGGTAGTCTCGCGCGACGCGCCGTAGGCCGATAAGCCCACAGCAAAATACACAGGCGCCCAGACGTCCCCGCCAAGGAAGAGAGGTTCTGCGTGATCAGGAAGTCGCTCCTCGTCGCGGCTCTCGCGATCGTGCCGATGCTGGCAGGCACGGCCGAGGCCGTGCCCCCGGTGAACGCTCCTGCTTCCGACACCTTCATGCTCGACGGTCAGGTGCGCTCCCTGGGCATCGTCGGCACGAACGTGTGGATGGGAGGGAAGTTCGCGAACGTGCTCGACGGCAACGGACAGGTCGCCTATGCCGCCGACAACCTCGCGGTGATGACCCAGAACGGCGTCGGGCTCGACATCGCTCCCGACGTGAACGGGATGGTCTGGGACGTGTGGGTGGACGGCACGACCGTGTACATCGCGGGCGCGTTCACCACGGTCGGCGGACACGCCCGCGAGAACCTCGCGGCCATCGACGGGCAGACGGGCGCGTTGCTGCCGTTCTCCGTCGACTCGCCGAAGCTCAAGAGCGTCGCCGTCGTGGGATCCGTCGTCTACGCGGGTGGGAAGGCCCTCACCGCTTACACCCTCGCGGGCTCGAAGCTCGGCGGCTGGGTGCCGCCGAAGGCTGTCATCGATCCCGCGATCCGGGGCGGTCGCTCGAACAAGGGCGCGTTCCGCGACCTCACGCCGGGTGGCGGTTCGATCGTGGCGGCGTGCCAGTGCGACTCGGTCACGCGCGGCGGGGCATCTCAGGCCACCAAGGCCGTCGTCAAGGTGAACCCCTCGACCGGCGCCCTCGCCGCCTGGGCCCCGACCGGGCTCACGTCGTCGTCCGCGGCGATGGGGCGCGACGTGCTCGTCGCGAACAACAGCGTGTACGCAGCGATCGGCGGCTCGGACTTCATCGCCAGGTACGACCTGGCGACCGGCACCGAGATCTGGAAGCTCGACACGAACGGTTCGGCTCAGGCGTTGGCGATGATGGGGAGCGATCTCGTCGTCGGAGGGCACTTCCGCTGGGTGGAAGGTGGAGGCGCCACGAGCTGCTCGAACAACACGGTCTGCGTCTATCAGCCGAAGCTGGTCGCGGTCGACTCCCTGAGCGGCGCGATCGCGCACCACACGGAACAGACGTCGGTCGGCTCGAGGAAGCTCGCCGACTGGGACCCAGCGTTCTGCTGCGAGTACAACGGCGTGTGGACCCTCGCGATCGACGGCCAGGGCGATCTGTGGGTCGGCGGCCAGTACACTAAGGTCGGCACCGCATGGGATCCTGCGCGGATGATCGTCGACGTCACGCCGAAGGCGCTCGACATCACCACGCAGCGGTACGTCGCCGAGCTGAGCTGACCGCTCGACTCGCGGGCCACGCTTCTGAGAACCTACGGGCATGGTCGATCCTGCTCGCCTGCGCTCGCTGCCGCTGTTCGGCGATCTCGACGAGTACGACGTGGCCAAGGTTGCCCGGTGGGTCGACGAGGTGAGGGCCGCGCCGGGGGACCGGCTGATCGAGCAGGGGAGCATGCCGTACGAGCTCTTCGTGATCGAACGCGGTGAGGTCGAGGTGTACCGAGACGGCGAGCTGCTCGCGACCGTCGGGAAGGGCGACGTCGTGGGAGAGATCGCCTTGCTGATGCAGCATCGGCGCATGGCGTCGGTCCTCGCACGCACCGAGGTGCTCGCGCTGGCTCTGCCGGTGGACGGTCTGCGCTCCCTCACATCCGAGATGCCTGAGCTCGCCGATGAGCTCCTCACGACCATGAGCCGGCGACGGGCTGAGAACGAGGCTCGCGACGACTGAGGCTTCGCGACGAGGCGGGCGGTCGCTCGCGTCCAAGTCGGCCTTGCAGTTGTCGTGTCATCATGGGAAACTCCCACCTTGTCTCGATGTCCGGGCGACGCCCGGACCGACGGCGGCACGACGCGGGCACGTGCCGCCGTCACTTCTTACCGGCTTACCGGCACGACGCGGGCGCGCGAAGCTCGGTGTGAGGTCGCGACGTCGGAGTTGCTATCGTGTGTCGCATCGGGCGCGTAGCTCAGCGGGAGAGCGCTCGCCTCACACGCGAGAGGTCGCAGGTTCAAAACCTGCCGCGCCCACCGATCCGACAGTCGGCGTAACCGGCTCTCGGCCGCCGTTCCCTGCGTGGAACCGTTCCGCGATGGAAGTCCTACGGGTTCGATAGGGTGTCGCACTTCCGACCGATCAGGAGGGCCCGTCAGATGTCCGCCACGACCCCGACCATCGCGACCGCCGCGCGTGCAGAGCAGCTGCGGAAGGTCTACGGGGAGGGCGACGCCGCGGTCGAAGCGCTCCGTGGGGTCACGATCGAGTTCGTGAAGGGCGAGTTCACGGCGATCATGGGACCCTCGGGGTCGGGGAAGTCGACCCTGCTGCACTGCATCGCCGGCCTCGATTCGCCCACCGAGGGGCGTGTGTTCATCGGCGACGTCGACCTCACGGGGTTGAGCGAGAAGCAGCTCACGGCCCTGCGACGCGACAAGGTCGGGTTCGTGTTCCAGGCGTTCAACCTGGTACCTACCCTCACCGCCGCGGAGAACATCACCCTGCCGCTCGACATCGCGGGGCGCGACGTCGAGCGCGAGTGGTACGACCAGGTCGTCGACACGATCGGACTGGGCGACCGGCTCGGGCACCGGCCGAGCCAGCTCTCCGGCGGGCAGCAGCAACGCGTGGCGAGCGCTCGGGCGATGGTCAGCAGGCCCGAGATCGTCTTCGCCGACGAGCCGACCGGCAACCTCGATTCCCGTTCGGGAGCCGAGCTGCTCGGGTTCCTCCGCGAGGCCGTGACGACCTACGGACAGACGATCGTGATGGTGACGCACGACGCGGGCGCGGCGAGCTACTCCGATCGCGTGGTCTTCCTCGGAGACGGACTCGTGGTCGACGAGATGCGCGAGCCCACGGCCGAGCGCGTCCTCGACCGGCTGAAGTCGTTGGAGTCGTAGCGACCGTGTGGCGCGCCACGATCAAGAGCCTGCTGGCCAAGAAGCTCCGGCTGGTGCTGACCGCTGTCTCGGTCGTGCTCGGTGTGGGGTTCGTGGCGGGCACGTACGTGCTCACCGACACGATGAACGCCGCCTTCGACCAGCTGTTCGAGCAGGCGTCCGGGGCGTCCGACGTGGTCGTCAGATCGGTCACGGCGTTCGACTCGACGGTATCGGACGGCGGCGGCGGAGGTGGCGGGGAGGAGCGCCGACCGATGCCCGAGAGCGTGCTCGACGACGTCCGCGCGGTGCCTGGGGTCGCGGCCGCCGCCGGAGACGTACAGGGGTACGCCCAGATGGTCGATCCGGCCACCGACGAGGTGATCGGGGGTATCGGGCCACCGACGTTCGGCACCAACTGGAACGAGCTGGCCGATCAGGTGCTCGACATACGTCAGGGCACTCCTCCCACGGGTCCCGACGACGTCATGATCGACGCCGCGACCGCGCGCACCTCGAACCTCGCCGTGGGCGACCGCATCCGCATCCTGTTCCAGGGACCTCCGAGGGAGTTCACGATCTCGGGCATCGCCGGCTTCGGCGACGCCGACAACCTGGGCGGGGCAACGCTGGCAGTGTTCGACTCCGAGACGGCGCAAGAGGTGCTCGGCAAGGAGGGCGTCTACGACGCGATCAGCGTCGTCGCCGACGAGGGCGTGCCGGCGACCCAGCTGCGGGCCTCGATCGCCGAGGTCCTTCCCGAACGGGTCGAGGCGGTGACCGCGACGTCGGTGGCCGACGAGCAGTCGAAGGCGCTGCAGGAGGGACTCGGGTTCTTCCGCACGGCGTTGCTGGTGTTCGCGTTCGTCGCGCTGTTCGTGGGCTCGTTCATCATCTTCAACACGTTCTCGATCATCGTCGCCCAGCGCACCCGGGAGCTCGCCCTGCTGCGCGCGCTCGGGGCATCCCGGCGTCAGGTGGTGGTTTCGGTCGTGGTCGAGGCGTTCGTGGTCGGGCTGGTGGCCTCGGTGGTCGGGATCCTCGCCGGCATCGGCATCGCGCTCGGTCTCCAGGGGCTGCTCGGCCTGTTCAACATCGATCTGCCCAGCACCTCCCTGCAGCTGTTGCCGCGCACCATCGTCGTGTCGATGCTCGTCGGCGTGGTCGTCACGGTGGCCGCTTCGATCCTTCCCGCTCGGCGAGCGGGAACGGTGGCGCCGATCCAGGCACTGCGCGAGGCCGACGACGCGCCGCCGTCGCGCTCCCTGGCCGGCCGCCGGCTGGCCGTGGCGATCGCCGTGACGGCGCTCGGCGCGGCCGCGCTCCTGTACGGCTTGTTCGGAGCGGAGTCCAACGGCGCCTCGATGGTCGGTCTCGGAGCCGCCGTGACGTTCATCGGGGTCGCGATGCTGTCCCCGCTGGCGGCCAAGCCGATCGCGGGAGGACTCGGAGCACCGTTGCGACGGTTGTCCGTGCAGGGCCGCCTCGGACGCGAGAACGCGATGCGGAGCCCGCGGCGCACCGCGTCCACGGCGGCCGCGCTCATGATCGGGCTCGGCCTCGTCTCGATGGTCGCGATCCTCGCTGCCTCCCTGAAGGCGTCGTTCGACGCCGCCCTGACCGAGACCCTGAAGGCGGACTACACGTTGTCGACGAGCTCCTTCACCTCGTTCAGCCCCGACGTGGCGGATCGCGTCGCGGCGCTTCCGGAGGTCGGGACGGTCTCGGCGTTCCGGCAGAACGGCTTCCGCGTCGACGGCGCGACGTCGTTCCTGACCGCGGTCGACCCGGCGACCGTCGAGGAGGTCGCCACGCTCGACGTCTCGGAGGGCTCGGTGTCCTCGCTCGCCGAGGGGAGCGACGTCGTGCTCGTGCATCGCGACGTGGCGAGCGAACACGGCTGGGCGCCGGGAGACGACGTGCCGGCCGAGTTCGCGTCGACGGGCGACGTGCCGCTCACGATCGGGGGCATCTACGACGAGAACCGCCTCGTGGGCGACTACGTCATCTCGCTCGACACCTACGACGAGCTGTACGTCGAGCACCTCGACTCCTTCGTGCTGGTGCAGGGCGCCGAGGGTGTGCCGCTCTCCCAGGTCGCCGACGCGGTCACCGCGGCGGCCGCGGAGTTCCCGAACGTGCAGGTGCAGGACCAGGCGGCGTTCCGCGAGCAACAGGCAGGCTTCATCGATCAGCTGCTCGGCCTCGTGACGGCACTGCTCGCGATGGCGATCCTGATCGCACTGTTCGGCATCGTGAACACGCTCGGGCTGTCGATCTACGAACGCACCCGTGAGCTCGGGTTGCTGCGTGCGGTCGGCATGAGCCGGGTGCAGGTCAAGCGCATGATCCGATGGGAGTCGGTCATCATCGCCGTGTTCGGGGCCGTGCTGGGCGTCGTGATCGGCGTGCTGTTCGGGTGGGCGCTGCAGCAGGCGCTGAAGAGCGAGGGGGTGAGCGAGTTCGTCGTGCCCGTGGGCCAACTCGTGACGTACCTGGTGCTCGCGGCGTTGGCCGGCGTGCTCGCCGCGATCTGGCCGGCGCGTCGGGCGGCGAAGCTCGACGTGCTCGACGCCATCGCGTACGAGTAGGCGCGGCGTGGTCGTTATCATGCCCGGATGCCGACCCTGACCCTTCCGGAGAACGTGCATGTCGAGCTCCCCGAGGGCGAGCCGGTCGGCGCCGCGCTGCCCAAGGGCACGATCGCCGCGCGCGTCGACGGCGAGCTGCGCGACCTGTCGTTCGTGCCGGTCGGCGACGCCGAGGTGGAACCGATCGCGCCGCACTCCGACGACGGGCTGCACGTGCTGCGGCACTCCACCGCGCACGTGCTCGCTCAGGCCGTGTGCGACCTCTACCCAGGTGCGCGCTACGCGATCGGCCCCGCGACGAGTGAGGGCTTCTATTACGACTTCGAGCTCCCGGAGCCGGTGCACGCGAGCGAACTGGCGAAGATCGACCGACGCATGCGGCAGATCGTGAAGCGGAACCAGCGCTTCGTGCGGGAGGAGGTCACGCGCGACCAGGCGGTCGAGCGGCTGCACGACCAGCCGTTCAAGGTCGAGATCGTCGAGGGCATCGGCGCCGGCGACGGCGACGACGGCGAGGCGACCGAAGGCGAGACGGTGTCGCTGTATTCCAACGACGGATGGGTCGACCTGTGCATGGGCCCGCACGTTCCCCACACCGGCCTCTTGGGGGCGTTCAAGCTCACGAACGTCGCGGGCGCGTACTGGCGAGGCGACGAGAAGAACCCGCAGCTCACCCGCATCTCCGGCACCGCCTGGGCGACCCAGGACGACCTCGAGGCATACCTGCACCGGCTCGAGGAGGCCGAGCGGCGAGACCACCGCAAGCTGGGGCACGACCTCGACCTGTTCTCGTTCCCCGACGAGATCGGCTCGGGGCTGGCGGTGTTCCATCCGAAGGGCGGTCTCGTGCGGCGGCTGATGGAGGACTACTCGCGCACGCGGCACGAGGAAGCCGGCTACGACTTCGTGTACACGCCGCACATCACGAAGTCGGAGCTGTTCGAGATCAGCGGGCACCTGACGTGGTTCGCCGACGGTATGTTCCCGCCGATGGAGCTCGACGGCGGCACGCAGTACTACCTCAAGCCGATGAACTGCCCGATGCACATCCTGATCTTCAAGAGCCGCACCCGGAGCTACCGAGAGCTGCCGCTGCGCCTCTTCGAGTTCGGCACGGTGTATCGCTACGAGCTCTCGGGGGTCGTGCACGGGCTCACGCGGGTGCGGGGGCTCACGATGGACGACGCGCACATCTTCACGACCGAGGAGCAGCTGGGCGAGGAGCTGCGTTCGGTGCTCACGTTCGTGCTCGACCTGCTGCGCGACTACGGGCTCGACGACTTCTACATGGAGCTGTCGACGCGGCCCGAGGCCAAGGCCGTCGGTTCCCAAGAGGAGTGGGATGTCGCGACCGAGGAGCTCCGTCGGGCGGCCGAGTCGATGGACGTGCCGCTCGTGATGGACGAGGGTGGCGGCGCCTTCTACGGTCCGAAGATCAGCGTGCAGGCGCGCGACGCGATCGGACGCACCTGGCAGATGTCGACGATCCAGGTCGACTTCCAGTTCCCGCAACGGTTCGATCTCGAGTACTCGGGCGCCGACAACGCCCGGCACCGGCCGACCATGATCCACCGGGCGTTGTTCGGATCGGTCGAGCGCTTCTTCGGCATCCTGACCGAGCACTACGCGGGTGCGTTCCCGCTGTGGCTCGCGCCCGAGCAGATCCGATTCGTCCCCGTCGCCGATCGCCATGTCGATCATTGCGCGGAGCTGGCCGCGAAGGCCAAGGCGGCCGGACTGCGCGTGGTCGTCGACGACTCGAAGGAGAGCGTGGGCAAGAAGATCCGCGCGGCGCAGCTGGCGAAGGCTCCGTACACGCTGGTGATCGGTGACAAGGAGTTGGAGTCCGGCGCGTACACGGTGCGTGACCGGGCCGGCGCCGAGCACGGCGGTGTGACGTTCGATGCCCTCGTCGAAGCCCTCGTCGAGGAAGCGTCGAGCCGTGCCCTGGCGCAGTCCGACTTCGGGTCTACGTGAGGGACGCGCTCGTGGATCACCTCTGGAGCCCGTGGCGCATGCAGTACATCGAGACCGCCCGCGACGAGCTCGAGGCCGACGGCGGCTGTGTCTTCTGCGCCGTGCCCGACCGCGAGCCCGAGCGGGTCCTAGCCCGCGGCGAGCTGGCGTACGTGGTGTTGAACAAGTTCCCGTACAACCCGGGCCACCTGCTGATCGTGCCGCTCAGGCACACCGGCGACGTGGAGGACCTCACGGCGGAGGAGAACGCCGAGCTCCAGCTGTTCTTGCAACGATCGATCCGAGCGCTGCGTGACGAGGCCTCGCCCCACGGGTACAACGTCGGCATGAACCTCGGGTCGATCTCGGGCGCGGGCATCCCCGACCACCTGCACTGGCACGTCGTGCCGCGCTGGAACGGCGACACGAACTTCATGCCGGTCGTCGGGGAGGTGCGGGTGCTGCCGGAGCTGCTCGCCGACACCGCTCGGCGACTGGCACCGAGGTTCGCATGATGCGCGACCGAGACGAGGGGTTCGTGGACGTGTCCGACGGCGGGCGCCTGCACTACGAGATCGCCGGCGCCGGGCCGGTCGTGACGCTCCTGCACCCCGGCCTCTGGGACGCCCGGACCTGGGATCCGCAGTTCGAACCGTGGTCCGAGCGGTTCCGTGTGGTGCGCTACGACCAGCGCGGCTACGGGCGGTCGTCGCGTCCCGAGCCCGGCGAGCCCTACTCGCACGTTCGAGACCTGCTGGCGCTGCTCGACCACCTCGGCCTCGAGCGGACGGCCCTCGTCGGGTGCTCGATGGGCGGCGCCTTGGCGATCGACGCCACGATCACCGCCCCTGATCGCGCGTGGGCGGTCGGGGCGGCCGCACCCGGTCTCGGCGGCTTCGAGGCGACCGAGGACGAGGAGGCGTGGTGGGACGATCGAGCCGGACCGATCGAGGCCGCGGTGGAAGCCGGCGAGTTCGAACGCGCCCAGGACCTCCTGCTCGAGATCTGGGCGCCGCTGGGGGTCGACGACCCGGCGGGCGAGCGCATCCGCGCGATCGCCCGCGACAACATCCACGAGCTCACGATGGACGAGTCCGGCGAGGAGCAGCTCGACCCTCCCGCCGCGCAACGTCTCGGGGAGATCGACACACCCGTGCTGGTGCTCGAGGCGCGGCACGATCCACCCGACGGACGCCGCGCCTCGCAGCTCATCGCGCGTGAGGTGCTCGACGGCCGGCTCGTGACGATCGACGCCGATCACGTCGTGAACCTGCGAGCGCCCGAGGCGTTCGACGCCGCCGTGCTCCCGTTCCTCGAGGAGACCGCGCCCTAGGCGAACGGCTACTTCTTCTCGGCCCTCGCCGCCTGGTACTCGTCGATCACCTTCTGCGCGAGGTGGTGCGGCATCTCCTCGTAGTGGGAGAACGTCGCCGTGTAGGCCCCGCGGCCGCCGGTCATCGACCGTAGGTCGATCACGTAGCGAGCGACCTCCGCCTGAGGCACGAGCGCGCGGATGCGCTGCTTCCCGCCACCGAGCTGATCCATGCCCTGGATCTTGCCGCGCTTGGCGTTGAGGTCGCCCATGATGTCGCCCGTGTACGACTCGGGCACGACCACCTCGAGCTCCACGACCGGTTCGAGCAGGGCGACGCCGGCCTGCTCGACCGCTTCCTTCAGGGCCATCGACCCGGCGATCTGGAACGCCATGTCCGAGGAGTCGACCGCGTGGAACTTGCCGTCGACCAGCGTCACCTTGATGTCGACCATCGGGTTCCCGCTGATCACCCCCTCCGACATCGTGCGCACGATGCCCTTCTCGATCGACGGGATGAACTGGTGCGGGATCGCGCCACCGAAGATCTTGTCCTCGTAGACGAAGCCCTCGCCGTGGGGGAGCGGCTCGATCTCGATGTTGCACACCGCGTACTGGCCGTGGCCCCCGGTCTGCTTGACGTGACGACCCGTCGCCTTGGCGCCGCGCCGGATCGTCTCGCGGAACGCGATCTTGGCCGGCGCCGTCGTGACCTCGACGCCGAACTTGCGCTTGAGGCGTTCGATCATCACCTCGAGGTGCGCCTCCCCCATGCCGTGCATCACGGTCTCGTGCGTCTCCTCGTTCCGCGACACCCGGAGGGTGGGGTCCTCCTCGCGCAGCCGGGCGAGCCCCGTGGCGAGCTTGTTCTCGTCGCCCTTGGTCTTCGGGGCGATCGCGTACGCGAGCACGGGCTCGGGCAGGTCGAGACCGTGCAGCCGCACTGGGTCGTCCTTCGCGGCGAACGTATCGCCCGTGTGCGCTTGTTGGAGCTTCGCGACCGCCCCGATGTCACCCGCCACCACCTCGGACACCGGGTCGTGCTCCTTGCCGACGAGGGTGAACAGCTGGCCCACCCGCTCGTCGGTGCCCTGGGTGGTGTTGTGCACGCTGGAATCCGGACGCACCGCCCCGCTGAAGACGCGGAACATCGTGATGTGCCCGACGAACGGGTCGGACAGCGTCTTGAAGACGTAGGCGGCGGGCGGACCGGCTGGGTCGGGGGAGCGTTCCGCCTCGGCGTCCTCGCCGACGACCATGACCGGTCCACGATCGAGGGGGGAGGGGAACTCCTCGACGATGAAGTCCAGCAGGCGGTCGATCCCGATCGCCTTCTCGGCCGACCCGACGATGACCGGCGCGAGGCGGGCGTTCGCGAACCCGAGCTTGGCTCCCGAGACGATGTGCTCCTCGGGAAGCGTGCCCTGCTCGAGGTACTCCTCGATCAGGGCGTCGTCGGACTCGGCGACGGCCTCGATCAGCTTCTCCCGGGCGGGGTCGGCCATCGCGTGCAGGTCGTCCGGCCATCCCGACTCCACGGCCCTGGGGCCGTCGGGGTATCGGTCGGCCTTCTCGTGCAGGAGATCGGCCACCCCCTCGAACTCGTGCTCGGCGCCGATGGGGAGCTCGAACGGGGCGACCTGGTTGCCGAACGACGAGACGAGCTGGTCGAGGGTCGCCTGGAAGTCGGACCGTTCCCGGTCGAGCTTGTTCACGAAGAGCGCGCGGGGGAGCCCGGCCTCGACGGCGAGCTCCCATGCCACTTCGGTCTGCACTTCGACCCCGTCGACCGCGGAGACCACCACGATCACGGCATCGACCGCCCCGATCGCGGAGCGCATGTCGCCGATGAAGTCGGCGTAGCCGGGCGCGTCGAGCACGTTGATCTTGACGCCCTCCCACTCGATGGGCGCCATCGACAACGACACGGAGATGCCCTTGCGATGCTCATCGGGGTCGTGATCGCTGACGGTGGTGCCGTCTTCGACCGTGCCCATGCGGGTGACGGCGCCGGTGGTGAACAGCATGGCCTCGAGCAGGGTGGTCTTACCCGCCCCCCCGTGGCCGACCAGCAGGACGTTGCGGATGTCCTTCGCGTCGTAGGTCTTCAACCCGCGGCTCCTTCGCGTGCGGTTCGAGGGCGAGGTCCCGGCATCCTACCCAAGTGGGGAGTTGCTACGCTCGCCCGGACCTCGCCGATGGTTCGCTTCGAACGTCAGCCGCCGGGAACCGCTCTCACCCGCTCGATCCTGACCGCGGGGGGGCTGCTCGCCGCCCTGGCGGGCTGGCTCGTGGTCGCCCGAGAACCTCTCGCCGCCGCGGCCGTCGCCCTCGTCTCTGCGTCGCTGCTCCTGCTCGGAGGTCACCGAGCGAACCACGGGGCGGGGGGCCCCACCGACCGGATGCTCGACGAGCTGCTCGATCGCGGGTGGGACGGCGCCGTGCTGGGCACGATCGCGTGGGCGAGCCACACCGGCCGCCCGTCGGTCTCCGTCGCGGCCTTGGCCGCCCTGTGCCTCAGCGCGTTGTCTTCCTACGTGCGCGCCAGGGGTGCCTCGCTCGACTACAGCGTCGAGGAGAGCCACCTCACGAGGGGTCTGCATTACGGCCTGGTGGTCGTCGGGCTCGCGCTCGACCAGGCGTGGACGCTGTGGGTCGCCGCGGGTGTGTCGGCGCTCGCCGTGGCGGTGAGGACGTCGCAGGTCGCCCGCGAGGAACGAGCTTGAGCCCGGCCCGAGAGCCCTGGGCCGAGACGCTCGCGTTCCACGCGTATCGATCGATCGCCTGGCTGGGGCGGATCCTGCCCGAGCGGTGGGGACGCCGGATCTTCGAGGCCGCAGGGCTGCTCGCCCACGATCTGCTGCCCTCGAGGCGGGCGGTCGTCGCGCGCAACCAGGCGATGGTGCTGGGCCGACCCCCCGGCGATCCACTCGTGCGCGCCTCGACCCGGGAGGCGTTCGCCTCCTACGCCCGCTACTGGTACGACTCGTTCCATTTCGTGACGATGACGCCCGAGGGGGTGGCTCGGCGGTTCGAGGCGATCGGCGACGAACATCTGTGGCACGCCCTCGAGGGCGGCAGGGGGGCCATCGTCGCGCTTCCCCACATCGGGAACTGGGACGCCGCCGGGCCATGGCTCGTCTCGGAGGGGCGATCGGTGGTGGCCGTGGCCGAGCAGCTCCGGCCCGCCCGGCTCTTCGACCTCTTCGTGGCCAACCGCACGGCGATCGGGATCGAGGTGGTCGGCCTGGGCGAGGCCGGGCTCGGACGCGCGCTCGCGACGAGGCTCGCCGCCGGGCGCATCGTCGCGTTGGTGGCCGATCGCGACCTCACCGGGCGTGGCGTCGAGGTCACCATGTTCGGCCGTTCCCGGCGCCTGCCGGGGGGACCGGCGCTCCTGTCGATCACGACCGGCGCCCCGCTGCTCGTGACCCCGGTCTTCCAGACCGAGCGTGGATGGCGGGTCGTCATGACGCCGCCACTCACCGTGGAACCGTCGGGGGACCGGCGCGCCGACGTCGCGGCGCTCACCGCATGCATGGCGCGGGAGTTCGAGCGGGCCGTCGCCGCTGCGCCGTCGGACTGGCACATGTTCCAGCCTGCCTGGGAGGGGTGAGGGGCGATGCGCGTCGCGCTCGTGTGCCCCTACGACCTGGCCGCTCCCGGCGGGGTGCAGGTGCACGTCACCGAGCTGGCCAGTGTGCTCCTCGACCGTGGCCACGAGGCGATCGTGCTGGGACCCGAGAGCCGAGGGCACGCAACCCGAGGGCACGGAACCCGAGGGCCCGCGAACAGAGGGCTCGAGAACGGGGGCTTGGGGCGGCCCATCCGTGTCCCGTACCGAGGGACCGTGGCGCCGATCGCACCGTGGCCGCTCGGCATCCTTCGCGCACGATCGGCGCTCGACGCGTTCTCGCCCGACGTCGTGCACGTGCACGAGCCGTTCACGCCGAGCTCGTCGATGTGGGCCGCGCTCGCCGCCCGGGCGCCCGTGGTCGCGACGTTCCATGCGTGGCTCGATCGGTCGCGTGTGTACGAGGCGGCCGCGCCGCTGCTCGGCCCGGTGCGGCGGCGCCTCGCCGCGACGATCGCCGTGTCGGGAGCCGCAGCGCGCTTCGTCCGCCGCGCGATGCCCGCGCTCGAGCCGGAGATCGTCCCCAACGGCGTGTTGGTCTCGAGGTTCGCGACGGCGACCCCGCGCGCCTGGCCCCCGGGCCCTCGCATCGCGTGGGCGCACCGGCTCGACGCACAGAAGGGGTTCCACGTCCTCGTGGAGGCGTTCGGGATGCTCGCCGACGAACGACCGGACGTGCAACTCACGGTGGGGGGCGACGGCGCCGATCGCGGCGCGGTCGATGCGCTGGCGTCGGGGGCGAGGAGCCGCGTCACGATGCTCGGACGCCTCGACCACACCGACGTGCCGGCGCTCCTCGCAGGCGCCGACGTCGCGGTGGCCGCGGCGACCGGGCAGGAGAGCTTCGGGTACTCGGTGGTGGAGGCGATGGCGGCGGGGGTGCCCGTCGTCGCGACCGACATCGAGGGGTACCGGGAGGTCGCGAAGCACGAGGTCGACGCCGTTCTCGTGCCGCCCGGCGACGCGCGCGCGCTCGCGGGTGCGATCGGGCGGGTGCTCGACGACCACGCGCTGTGCGATCGTCTCGTGGATGCGGGACGCCGTCGTGCGGCATCGTTCGATTGGCCGATCGTGGCCGAGCGCATCGAGCGCGTCTACCGGAGGGCGGCCGACGCTGGCACGTCCCGGCCGTCGCTACGATAGGGCGACATGTCACCGGTGGTCTGGATCGTCCTGGCGATCGTCGTCGTGGTGCTCGTCGCCGCGATCTGGTTGTACAACCGACTCGTCCGGCTGCGCGCCCGTACCGATGACGGGTGGGCGACGATCGACGTGCAGCTGCGCCGGCGCTACGACCTGATCCCGAACCTCGTCGAGACGGTGCAGGGCTACGCCACGCATGAGCGAGAGCTGTTCGAGCGGGTCACCGAAGCCCGGACGAGGGCGATCGAGGCAGGCGGCGTTCGCGAGCAGGCGAGCGCGGACCACGACGTCTCGACGGGCCTCGGGCGCCTCATGGCGGTGGTCGAGGCCTACCCGGAGCTCAAAGCCGACCAGCACTTCCTCGCGCTGCAGGAGGAGCTCGTCGGCACCGAGTCGAAGATCGCGTACGCCCGGCAGTTCTACAACGACCAGGTGCGGCGACTGAACACGGCGATCGGCACGTTCCCCTCGAACCTGCTGGCGGGGGCGTTCGGGTTCGACGAGCGTCCGTTCTTCGACATCGACGACCCCGTGGGCGAGCCGGTCCCGGTCGACCTCACCCCGGACGACGCGTAGATGCACGAGCAGATCGCGGCCAACAAGCGCAAGTCGGTCCTGCTCGTCGTCGGGGCATTCGTGTTCTTCGGCGCCGTCGGGTGGCTGCTCGGCTACCTGTTCGGCACGGGGATCACCGGCATCGTCGTCGCGCTGGTGGTGGCGATCGTGCTCTCGATCGGCTCGTACCTGTACGGCGACAGGATCGTCCTCGCGTCGACCCGAGCCCGGGAGGTCAGCGCCGAGGACGAGCCTCGCCTGCACAACCTGGTCGAGGGGCTCGCCATCGCCGCCGGCATCCCGAAGCCGCGCATCTACGTCGTGCCCGAGCAGGCGCCGAACGCGTTCGCCACCGGGAGAGACCCCGAGCACGCCTCCATCGCCGTCACCCAGGGGCTGATGGGCATGATGGACCGGGTGGAGCTCGAGGGCGTGATCGGCCACGAGCTCGCCCACGTGGTGGACCGCGACATGCTGCTCGGCACGATCGTGGCCACGCTGGTCGGCGCCGTCGTCCTCATGGCCGAGTTCCTCATGCGGTCGTGGTGGTGGGGCGGCCTGGGGGGGCGGCGCGGCAACGACAGCAACGGGGGCCCGGTCGCGCTCGTGTTCTTCGCGGCGGGGTTCGCCCTGATGGTGCTCGCGCCGATCGCCGGCGAGGTGATCAAGCGCGCCGTCTCCCGCAACCGGGAGTTCCTCGCCGACGCGCAGGGGGCGATGCTGACCCGCTATCCGCCGGGCCTCGCCTCGGCCCTGCGCAAGATCGGCGCCTCGCCCGCGGCGATGCACTCGGCCAACAACGCCACGGCGCACCTGTGGCTCTCGCAGCCCTCGCGCATCGAGGGAGAACGGCTCGGACCTCTCGAGCGCATCTTCGCCACCCATCCACCCCTCGCCGAGCGGATCGCGCGGCTGGAGGAGATGTGACGTCCGCGATGTGACGTTCGTGTCGAGCCGCCCTCAGGTATTTGGAACCGACCCGGGGCGGAGCTAGCATCCGTCAGCGGATCCGGTATCAGGGTCCACGCGCTCAGATCACGTCGACCGATCCCGACACCAACCGACATCACAGGAGGTTCCCGTACCGTGGCGCTCACTTCACGCGGCAAGGCGCTCGTCGCCGGAGGCGCCGTCGTGGCCGTGCTCGGCGGAGGTGCGGCGCTCGCCCTGACCGGCAACGCACCCGATCCGATCCAGGAGGTGCTGGAAAGCGCCGGCTTGGCTCCCGATCCCGTGGAACCGTGCCCGCTCACGGGTGAGACGCTTCCCGGGGACAAGCACCCGCCGTCGCGTCCCGCGCTGGCGGTGAAGGTCGAGAACACCCCCGACGCCCAACCCCTCGCGGGGTTGAACGAGGCGGACATCGTCTACGAGGAGGTCGTGGAGGGCGGCATCACCCGCTTCGTTGCCGTGTACCACTGTGGCGGATCCACGCGGGTCGGTCCGGTCCGCAGCGCCCGCACCACCGACCCCAAGATCCTCCAGCAGTTCAACGACCATGCGCTGCTCGCGTTCTCCGGCGGGGCTCCCAAGGTCGTGAACATCGTGAAGCAGGCCGGCCTGGTCGGCATGACCGAGGGCGACCCCGCGGCCGCCTTCACGCGCGACGACGTCCGCGTCATGCCTCACAACCTGTTCACGAACACCTCCAAGCTGTGGGCGACCGGCAAGAAGCGGGCCAAGGGCGAGCCCGCCCCTCGGCCGGTCTTCTCCTACGGCGACGAAGCGCAGAAGCCCAGCAAGAAAGCGGCGTCGGCGACGATCGTGTTCTCCACGACCGCGTCGACCTCCACGGCGGAATGGCGCTGGCAGCAGGGACGCTGGGTGCGGTTCCTCGACGGGGCGCCGATGGCGCTCGAGAGCGGCGAGCCGATCGTCACCGACAACCTCGTGATCCAGCAGGTGAAGACGACGGAGAGCGACATCGTCGACGTCGCGGGCTACCCCTCACCCGAAGTCGAGGTGACGGGCACGGGCAAGGCCTGGGTGCTCCGAGACGGGCGTCTCATCATCGGCACCTGGCAGCGCGACTCCGAGGACGACGTGACGGTCCTGAGGACCAAGAAGGGCGATGAGATCGAGCTGCGGCCCGGCACGGCGTTCGTGGAGCTCGCCCCGACGGGCATGTTCGACGCCACGATCACCTTCGGGAAGTAGCGCCCTTCGCGGCTCCGACCTGCGCGTTCGCCTCCGGTACACTCGAACCCTCAGCTCAGAGGTTTCTGCGATCAGGAGGCGATACCCGTGCAACGCGAGACCGGCACCTTCACCGTGAAGTCCGGCCTGGCGGAGATGCTCAAGGGTGGCGTCATCATGGACGTCACCACCGCCGAGCAGGCGAAGATCGCCGAGGACGCCGGCGCATGCGCCGTGATGGCCCTCGAGCGTGTGCCCGCCGACATCCGCAAGGAAGGTGGCGTGGCGCGCATGGCCGACGCCACGAAGATCGAAGAGATCCAGCAGACCGTCTCGATCCCCGTGATGGCCAAGGCGCGCATCGGGCACTTCGTCGAGGCGCAGGTGCTGCAAGCCCTCGGCGTCGACTACGTCGACGAGTCCGAGGTGCTCACCCCTGCCGACGAGGAATTCCACATCGACAAGTGGGCATTCACCGTGCCGTTCGTGTGCGGGGCGCGGAATCTCGGAGAAGCCTTGCGGCGCATCGCAGAGGGCGCCGCGATGATCCGAACCAAGGGCGAGGCCGGCACCGGCAACGTGGTCGAGGCCGTCCGCCACGAACGAGCCATCCTGCGGGAGATCGCCGAGGTCTCGACGCTCCGCCCCGAGCAGTACGTCACGAAGGCCAAGGAGATGGGCGCCCCTGTCGAGCTGGTGCGCATCGTGGCCGAGCAGGGCCGTCTGCCGGTCGTGAACTTCTCGGCGGGCGGCATCGCGACCCCCGCCGACGCGGCGCTGATGATGCAGCTCGGGGTCGACGGTGTGTTCGTGGGATCGGGCATCTTCAAGAGCGAGGACCCGGCGACGATGGCCCGCGCGGTCGTCGAGGCTACGACGAATTTCCAGAACGCCGACGTGCTCGCCAAGCTCTCGCACGGGCTGGGTGAGCCGATGCACGGCCTCGAGATCGACACCCTCGAGACGCGACTGCAGGACCGCGGCTGGTAGCCCTGCCGGGGTGACCGACGTGAAGGCGGGCGTGCTCGCGCTGCAAGGGGACTTCCGCGAGCATGCGCGCATCCTGGCCGATGTCGGCGCGACGCCCGTCGAGGTGCGCATCCCCGAGGAGCTCGCCGACGTCGACTGTCTCGTCATCCCCGGCGGCGAGTCGACGACCATGACCAAGCTCGCGCGCGCCTACGAGCTGGTCGAACCCGTTCGCGCCCGCGCCGCCGCAGGCATGCCGGTGTTCGGCACGTGCGCCGGCATGATCGTGCTCGCCCGGCGCGTGATCGGCGGCGACCCGCTGTTCGCGCTCATGGACATCGGCGTCGAACGCAACGCCTACGGGCGCCAGGTCGATTCCTTCGAGGCCGACGTCGAGGTCGAGGGCATCGAACGGCCGGTGCGCGGGGTGTTCATCCGCGCGCCGCGCGTCACCGACGTCGCGGACGGGGTGCGGGTGCTCGCGGAACACGAGGGCGCGCCCGTCGTGCTCGAGCAGGGCAACCTGCTCGTATCATCGTTCCATCCGGAGCTGATCGGCGAGACGGGGTTGCACCGATACCTCCTCGCCAAGCTCTGAGGGGCGACGAGGGGAGACGACCGCATGTCCGGCCATTCGAAATGGGCCACGATCAAGCGGAAGAAGGCCGCGAACGACGCGAAGCGGTCGAACCAGTACGCGAAGCTCCTGCGCGCGGTCGAGGTCGCCGCGCGTGAGGGCGGAAGCGGCGACGTCGCGGCCAACATGACGCTCGCCTCGGCGGTCGAGAAGGCCAAGGGATTCTCGGTGCCGACCGAGAACATCGACCGCGCGATCAGCCGCGGCACCGGCGCCGACGACAGCGGCGCCCGCTACGACGAGATCAGCTACGAGGGCTATGCGCCCGGCGGTATCGCCCTCTTCGTCGAGGCCCTCACCGACAACCGGAATCGCACCGCTCAGGACGTGCGCCACGCGTTCACCCGCAACGGCGGGAACCTGGGCGAGACGGGCTCGACCGCGTGGATGTTCACGCGCAAGGGGGTCATCGTGGTCGAGAAGGCGTCGGCTCCCGATGAGGATCGCGTGCTCGAGCTGGCCCTGGAGGGCGGCGCCGAGGACCTACGGGATTCCGAGAGCTCCTGGGACATCATCAGCGATCCGGGCGCGTTCAAGCGGGTGCGCGACGCGTTGGAGGCGGCCGGTGTCGAGGTGTTCTCGGCCGAGATCTCGATGGTGCCCGGATCCACGATCCCGGTCGACGGGGGCGAGGCGAAACAGGTGCTGAACCTGATCGAAGGGCTCGAGGACCTCGACGACGTGCAGAACGTGTACGCGAACTTCGACATCCCCGAGGAGGTCATGTCCTCGCTGTGAGGACGAGCCCCGACGGCTGACGGCATGGTCAACGAACCCTCCGCGACGCCCGGTCTCGACCCACACGCGGCCTTCGACGCCCTGATCCGCCGCTACGTGCGTCCGGGCACCGTGGCGCTCGACGCCGGCGCCGGTCGCGGCGAGCGGTACCGATACGACTACGCGGATCTCGCTGCCGCCGTGGTCGGTGCCGACGTCGACCCTGCGGTCGCGACGAACGCGAACCTCACCGAGGCGGTCCGCGCGGACCTGGCGGCGTTGCCGTTCGCGGACGCGACGTTCGACCTGGTCTTCGCGAAGTACGTCTTCGAGCACCTCGAGCATCCGGGGCGGACCTTGCGTGAGCTCCGTCGCGTGATGCGGCCCGGCGGCCATCTCGTGTTCCACACGCCCAACCGCTACCACTACGTCGCGCTCGCCGCTCGGGCGACGCCGCATCGGTTCCATGAGTGGTTCAACGAGCAGCGTGGCTGCGATGAGGCGGACACGTTCCCGACCAGGTACCGCGCGAACGACCGCCGCTCGCTCCGGCGCGCCTTGCCCGCCGCAGGCTTCCGGATCAGGAACCTCGAGATGATCGAGCCCCCTGCTGACTACCTGTTCTTCCATCCGTGGGCGCATGCGGCGGGGGAAGCGTACGGCCGGTTCCTGCGGCGGCGCCCATCTCTCGCCGACCTCCGATGCGTGATCGTGGGCGACGCCGAGGCGGTGGGTGGCCCCGGCACCGAGGTGTTTGCCCGCCCCTCCGAGCGCACCTAGACTGCACGAACGGATGTTCGATTCCTGCGTGCTCGGCGTGGACCCCGGCGTCGCGAAGCTCGGCCTCGCCGCGGTCGCTCGTGACGGCCGGAAGTCCACGCTCATCTGGGCCGACACCGTCACGACCGGCGCCGGCATGCCCGAGGCGGAGCGTCTCTTGGCGCTGACGGTCGCGGTGCGCGACGCGATCGAGGCGCATCGGCCGATGAGCGTTGCCGTGGAGCGGGTCGCCTTCAACCGGAACCAAGTGAGCGCCCTCACCGTCGCTCGTGCGACGGGAGCGGTGATGGTCGTCGCTGCCGAGGCCGGTCTGACCGTCGAGGAGTACAGCCCCACCGAGGTGAAGAACGCGGTCGCCGGCGCCGGCAACGTCGACAAGCGACAGGTCCGTGACGCGCTCGAGCGCGTGCACGGCTTCCTCGGCCTGCCGGCCAAGCCCGACGCGGTCGACGCGGCCGCCGTCGCGCTGACGCATCTGGTCGGAGCTCGCCTCCGGGCGGCGACGCGCGCGGGAGCGTCGCGATGATCTCCTTCCTCGAAGGCGAGGTGGTGCAGAAGGGCGCCACGAGCGTCGTGCTCGCTGTCGCGGGGATCGGCTACGACGTCTCGGTGCCGACCTCGGTGGTGAGCCGGCTCCCGGCCGTCGGGCGATCCGCCCGCGTGCATACCCGCATGGTCGTGCGCGACGACTCGATGACCCTCTACGGCTTCTCGACGACCGACGAGCGCGAGCTCTTCGACCTGCTCACGGGCGTGACCGGCGTGGGGCCCAAGGTCGGGTTGTCGTTCCTGTCGGCGATGAGCGCCGACGCCCTGCGCCGTGCGGTGATCGCGGGCGACGCCGACGCGCTCACGGTCGTGCCCGGGGTCGGGAAGAAGGTCGCGCAACGGGTCGTGGTCGACCTGCGCGACCGGCTGGGCGGAGATGCCGAGCTTCCGAGCGAGGCTGGGCCGATCGTCGACGTGCGCGAAGCCCTCGTCTCGCTCGGCCTGACGCCGCAGGAAGCCGCCGAGGCCACGCGCGACGTCGACGCCGACGGGCGCGAGGTCGACGAGATGCTCCGCGAGGCGCTGCAGAAGGCGGGGCACTGAGGTGGACGACGATCGCTTGATCGAGGCCGCCGTCGTCGACCCGGAGGACCGCGAGTTCGACGTGGCCCTGCGCCCGACCTCGCTCGACGAGTTCGTCGGGCAGGCGCGGGTCAAGGAGCAGCTGCATCTGTTGATCGACGGAGCCCGCCGGCGTTCCGAGCCGGTGGACCACCTGTTGTTCAGCGGGCCGCCGGGGCTCGGCAAGACCACGTTGGCGCAGATCGTCGCGACCGAGATGGGGGCCGGGTTCCAGCCCACGAGCGGACCCGCGCTCGACCGCCCCAGCGACCTCGCTGCGATCCTCACGAACCTCGAGGACGGCGACGTGCTCTTCGTCGACGAGATGCATCGCATGCCGCGGCCTGTCGAGGAGGTGCTCTACCCGGCGCTCGAGGACTTCGTGCTCGACGTCGTGCTCGGCAAGGGGCCCACCGCGCGATCGATCCGATTGGAGCTTCCGAAGTTCACGTTGGTCGCGGCCACCACGAGGCCGGGGCGCATCACGCTTCCCCTTCGGGAGCGGTTCGGGTTCTCGCCGAGGCTCGACTACTACCCGGGGGACGACCTCGGCCGCATCGTCGGGCGCTCGGCCGGGATCCTCGCGGTGCGGCTCGACGAGCAAGGCGCCGCCGAGATCGCCCGGCGCTCGCGCGGCACGCCACGCATCGCGAACCGCCTGCTGCGCCGGGTGCGCGACTTCGCCGAGGTGCGCCATGA
>JBOGVO010000012.1:0-1936 GCA_050692855.1 Actinomycetota bacterium
TTGGTCAGGCGATCTCGCCGGACCTCGCGCGGAGGGCGGCCGACGCGGCAGGCATGCCCGGCCTCCTCGACCGGGCGCTCGCGGACCCGGCCCTGGGTGAGGACGTCATCGAGGAGTACGAGCGGGCACGCGAGCTCGACGCGTTCGGCGTTCCGACGCTGCAGCTCGGCGATGGTCCCGTGATGTACGGCCCCATCATGCCCGTCGCGCCGAACGGCGACGAGGCGTTGGAGTGGTGGCAGCACGTTTCGTGGCTCCTCGGCCGCGACGACGTGTACGAGCTGAAGCGCTGGCCGAGGGCGCGGCGCCCTACCCCTCTCGTTCGTCCGTGAGAGGATGGATGCTCGCATGAGCGACAACCTCCGCCGACACGACGTCTGGGGCGACGACCCCGAGGAACGCGATGCCAGCGCCGTCGTCGAGGAGCTCCTCGCCCAGCCCGGCGTCGCAAGACGGTGGCACGATCGCCCCTCGATCATCTGGGTCAAGGCCGTCGGACGGTTCGTCGCCCGCAACAGCAAGCGTGTGGCGGTCACGATCGCCGGGTTCGCCGTGCTGCTGGCCGGTGTCGCGCTGCTCGTGCTCCCCGGCCCAGGGTGGCTACTGATCTTCATCGGCCTCGGCATCCTCTCCACCGAGTACGTGTGGGCGCGCCGGATGCTCATGGCGGCGAAGCGAAAGGCCGAGCAGGCCAGGGACGCCGTGTTGCAACGCAAGAACGGCCGGGCTGAGCGCAAGACCACGCGCGGCGACGACGGGCTCACGACGACCGACGACGCCTGAGCTCCCCGTTCGCCATGGTCGCGGGCCACATCCTGATTGGCACGTCGATATGGTCGCCGGTTATCCCACGGCTTCTCCCTCGACGCATGGCGCTGGTGCTCGATCCATAGGACACTCGCGGACGTCCTGAAAGGAGCGGCGATGCTAGCGACCGACGCGTACGTAGTCGCACTGCGGATCGTGCACATCGCCACCGGGGTCATCTGGGTCGGCTCGTTGTTCGTGGTGGTGGTGTTCGTGCAGCCCAGCGCCGCGACCCTCGGGGCTGCGGGAGCGCCGTTCATGTCGGAGCTTCGGCGGCGCCGATTCGTGGATGTCGTCTTCATCGACGCGGTGTTCACGGTCGTCGCCGGGTCGTTCCTGTACTGGCAGGACTGGCGGGCGTTTCCGAGCTTCGGCGACTGGATCGGCACGAGCTTCGGGACCTGGTTGACGGTGGGCGCTCTGCTCGCGGTCTCTGGGCTCGTCGTCGCTGCGACCCTCACGCGTCCCACGATCGCTCGACTCGTGTCCCTCGGGAAGCAGGTCGCCGAGTCAGGCGTCACACCCTCGCCCGAGACGGCTGCGCGGATCGGCGCGCTGCAGCACCGGCTCGTCGTCGCCGAGCGGGTGAGTTTCTCCCTTGTCTTGCTCGCGGTCGTGGCGATGGCGTCGGCCCGGTACCTCTGAGATGACCGGCCACGTGCTGATCGGCACCTCGAGCTGGACGGACCCGACCCTCATCAAGGACGGCGACTTCTATCCGCCCGGTACCACGAGCGCGAAAGCCAGGCTCGAGTTCTACGCCTCGCGGTTCCCGCTCGTCGAGGTCGACTCCACCTACTACTTCCCGCCGAGCGAGAAGAACTCCGTGCTGTGGATCGAGCGCACGCCCGCCGACTTCACGTTCAACATCAAGGCTTACTCGCTGCTCACGAACCACCCAACCCGCACCGAGTCGCTCTACAAGGATCTCGCGGCCGAGCTTCCGGCCGAGACGCTCGAGAAGCGTCGCCTGTACCGCGACAAGCTTCCCGACGAAACGGTCGACGAGGTCTGGCAGCGGTTCCGTGACGCGCTGATGCCCCTGCACTCGGCGGGCAAGCTCGGTGCCGTGCTGTTCCAGTTCCCCCAGTGGTTCGTGATCTCGAAGCAGAACAAGGCCTACATCGAG
>JBOGVO010000013.1:0-28137 GCA_050692855.1 Actinomycetota bacterium
GTGCACACCGGCCTCGAGGAGCTCCCGCCTGGTCACGACAGGCACGGGTGCCTCCTTCTTCGGTTTTCGATCCTCCGCCCGGATCGTTCCGTCGTCGGCCCGCCACGAGTGGCGCGGGACCCCGACGATGCGGTCCCCGAACGTGTGAGCTCGGCGCGGTGCGCCGGCGCGCGAAGTCTAGCAGCGCCGACCGTCGGTCAGCGGCGGCGGCCGCGTTCGGCTTGCTTGCGCGGAGCGGCCTCGGGCACCTCGTCGGCCACCGAGAGATAGCGGAAGGCGACCGCGGCCTGCATCACCAGGTGCAGCAGGTTCGCGACGAGCACGATCACCCACGCGCTCACCGCCGGGTTGACCCCCAGTTCGGAGCCCGGCTTGCCCGGCACGATGAGCAGCGCGATCGAGGCGATCACGTAGATCGCGGAGAGCGTGAGGTTGCCGGCCCCGGGCATGCGCGCCGCGCGCACCGAACGCCCCATGGCGTCGGAGAGCCGGCGACGCTCGTCGACCGCGATCACCGGCGCGAAGCTCAGCAGGTACACGCCCCCCACCAGCGCCGCCATCTGGATCAAGAGCCCGAAAGCCGGCCCGAGCACCGGCCCGAGCAGGCTGGCGAGAGTCAACAGCCCGACGCCGCCGATGTTCACCGCGAGCGTCACCGGCAGTGCCCCGAGCGCGCGCATGAGCGTCCACCGTCCGACCGAGCCCGAGCGCAGCACGTCGACGATCATGGCCACCAGCACGGCCTGCACGACCGCTCTGAGGGCGACGAACCCGAGGATCGCGACGAACCCTCCCTGCAGGCCGAACAGCGATGTCGACAGGCTCGCGTCGAAGCTCGTGCCGACCGGAGGCAGGGCCAGGGCGTTCAGGAACAGGGCGAACGGTCCCTCGTACCCGAGGGCGAGCGCACCGAGCCACTCGAGGACGACGATCGCCACCCCCGCGATCGCGATGGCCGGGGTGCCGGCCACCGTGGCGACGCCTCGAGCGAGCGAGGACCGGATGCTCGGCATCGAGTGCGAGCCCGCCGCTCGCGGTGCGAACAGCGAATCGAGCACCCCGCGCCGGCGCGCGGGACCCGGCTGCGATTGCTCGGGCCCGCGGTACCCCGAGCCTCGCGCCGTCGGGTGCTTGCTCCGAGGCTTGTTCCGGCGCTTGTTCTGGTTCGTCACCGTGTGGGGTCCCCGTCGTCTTCCCAGGGATCTCGGATGGCCCCGTCGTCGGCGGGATCGGGGTCGGCGCCGAGGGCATCGTCGGTAGCCGGGAACGCCGGTCCCATCCGAGAGGCGAGGACCCCGCCGAGCAGCAGGACCAGTGCCAGCAGGGGGACCGCCACGACGGCCATGGCGCCGAGCATCGGGCCGATCGAGAGCGTGGTCGGCGAAGCCTCTCGGACCAAGCTGGCGCCGGGGTCGTGCTCGAACGCGACGAAGCCGGTCTCGGCGCCTCCGCGGACGGCGACGAGGCGGTCGCCCGCGACGGCCATGGCTCGGAGCGGGGACCCATCGGCGGCCCCTCGCCACACGAGCTCTCCGCTCGCGACCTCGATGGCGGCGAGCTCGCCGTCGGTGGTCGGCACGAGCAGGTACCCCCCGACGAGCACCGGAACGGTGCGGAGCACGATCGAGTTCTGAGCGAAGTCCCAGCGCTGCTCGCCCGTGGCGGCATCGAGCGCCCGGGACTGGCCACGGGGATCGGTCACGTAGACGGCGCCTCCGGCCGCCACGGGCGGGGCCACCACGTCGAACGCGGAGATGAGACGTTGCGACCACTCCTGCTCGCCCGTGGCGGCGTCGAGCGCGACCACCGACGTCTCCGACAATCCCGTGAACACCGCGTGGACCGCGCGATCGGCGACGGACGGAGCGGACACGATCGAGGCGGCGCCGCTCGGCTCGTACCGCCAGCGCACCTCGCCGGTGGCCTGATCGAGGGCGGCGAGGACCGGGGATCTCTCACGATCGCCCTGCAGGCCGGCGAACACGAGTCCATCGGACGCGGCGAGCGAGGTCACGAGCTGACCGGCGAGATCGCGCTGCCACGCGACGGTTCCGTCGACGAGATCGACGCCGACCACCTCGCCCGCGTTCAGCCCGACGAACCCTCGCCCGCCGTCGACCGTCACCCCGGTGCGACTCACCCCGTCGAGCGCCACGGGCGGCCAGAGCGGCCGCTGCGACTCCACGTCGAACGTCGCCAGCTCGGAGTCGACCGCTCGCCCGTCGTCGCCGGGCGTGCCCGGTGCGGCGCTCGGACCTGCCGACCGGGTGGCAGGGGCGGGCGACTGGGTGGTCGCGCCGGCCGCGGCGGGAGGTCCGTCACCCCAGCCTTGGGTGTAGACGAAGGCATCGGATCCCCCGACGCTCGCGACGGCGCCGGGGACCGAGGGCCCGAGATCGCGATCGACGGTGAACGACCGTTCGCCGGTCTCGACGTCGACGGCGATCACGTGCTCGGGGCCCACCGCGATCGCGAGGTCGCCGGTGATGACCGGAGCGGACAACCCGAATCGCTCGCCGGGGCCCTCGGGTGCCACCGCTGTCTCCCAGGCCTGGCGGTAAGCGGGCTCAGGTCCTCGCTCGATCGCCCCCGCCTTGGCGGGCCCACCTTGGAACTCACTCCACGCCGAGGAGGCCTGGGCGAGGGCGGCGGTGCCCACGGAAGCAGGCAGGAGCATCGTGAGAGCGGCGAGCAGGACGCCGACGGGTAGGGATGGGCTGCGCAAAGCCGCCACATCGTAAACGCCGACGCGAAACCCTCACGCGGCCAGAGGCGCCAGCCGGATCAAGGCGCTCACATCGAGCGCGGTCAGGTAGTCGAGCGGATCGACGTAGGCGTCATCGAGTCGAACGCCGAGATGCAGGCTGGGGATCGGGCCGCCGGCGTGGCCCGGACCCGTGAGCGCGACGGGTTGGCCGCCCACCACGGCATCGCCGCGGCGGACCGAGAGCGCGGAGAGCCACGAGTACGTGGACTCGAGCCCCCCGCCGTGGTCGATCGTGAGGAACAGGTGCCCGCCGACGGGCCCGGCGAACGCGACCACGCCGTCGGCGGGTGCCACGACCTCGGAGCCGACGGGTGCCGCGATGTCGATGCCGCGGTGCCCCGACCCGTACGGAGATGCCGGGGGATCGAATCCCCTGATGACCGGGCCGGTGACCGGCCACCCCCACGGGCCCGCCGCTCCGGCGGGCACCGGCATCGACGTGAGGGCGCCGACGGTCGTGACGCACGCGATGACGACACGCATCGGGATCATGGACGCCACGCTAGAGCCGGACGCCCCTGCGGTCGGTGACCTGCGTCACCTTCAGACCGGATCGCTGAGCTCAGTCCACCTCGGTCAGCTGGCCTCGGAGACCCCCGACCGCCTTCGTGTGGATCTGACACACGCGGGACTCGGTGACGCCGAGGATCTCACCGATCTCGGCCAGCGTGAGACCTTCGAAGTAGTACAGCGTGACGACGATCTTCTCCCGCTCGGAGAGCTCGTTGATCGCAGTGCTCAGCAGGCTCCTGGTCTCCTGGGACTCGACCCCCGAGGTCGGGTCGGTGCCCCGATCGGCCAGCGTGTCGATGAGCGACACCTGCTCCCCTCTGTCGGCGCCCACCGAGACGAGCTCGTCGAGGGCCAACACCGACACGAACGAGATCTGGGAGACCACGTCGTGGAGCTCGCGGCGGGAGATGCCGAGACGTTCGGCCATCTCCCGCTCGGTGGGCTGGCGCTTCAACATGGCCTCGAGGTCGGTGTGCGCCTTCTCGATCTCCCGTGCCTTGAAGCGGATCGACCGCGGCACCCAGTCCATCGCCCGGAGCTCGTCGATGATGGCTCCCTTGATGCGCGGGATCGCGTAGGTCTCGAACTTGTTGCCGCGCCCGGGCTCGAACTTCTGCAGGGCATCGATCAGGCCGAACATGCCGTAGCTCACGAGATCGGCCTGTTCCACGCTGGCGGGCAGACCGGTCGCGACCCGGCTCGCGACGTACTTCACGAGGGGCGCGTAGTGCAGGATCAGCTTCTCGCGCGACTCGTCGTCGCCGGTGCTCTTGAACCCGTGCCAGCTCCTGCCGAGCTCGTCGTCGACGTTCGGCGGGACCGTGACGGTCGCATCGACCGCCGTCCCGGCCTTGGCGCGGCCCTTCGCCGGCGCCTTCGTCTTCGTCGCCGTCGCGCCGGCCTTGGTCTTCGTCGCCGTGGCGCCCGCCTTCGTCTTCGTCGCCGTCGCCGTGCCGCCGTCCTTGGTCTTCGTGGCCGCGCCGCCCGCCTTCGCGGCGCTCGCTCCGCCGACCTTCGCGGCGGCCTTCTTGGCGGGGGTCACCGGTCAGGCCCTCGGATGACTCTGCTCGTAGGCCTGGAACAACCGCGCCCGCGACACGTGTGTGTAGCGCTGCGTGGTCGCAACGCTTGCGTGCCCGAGCAGCTCCTGCACGGCGCGGATGTCGGCTCCCCCTTCCAACAGGTGCGTGGCGAACGAATGCCGCAGGGTATGCGGGGTCACCCGCCGGCCCGGCAGCACTGTACCGCCATATCGTTCCACCATCGTACGGATGTCGCGGGGACTGAAGGGTTTCTTCCTCCGGTTGTGGAACATCTCACGCGCCCCGGCAGGCGCCATCAGCGGTCGGGCGCCCGTGAGGAACGTGGCCACGGCCTCGACCGCGTAGTCCGACATGGGCACCTCACGTTCCTTCGAGCCCTTGCCCATGACGGTCACCCGGCCGCGGTCGAGGTCGACGCGATCGATGGTGAGACCGGCGACCTCGCCCACCCGAAGGCCGGATCCGTACATCAGCTCGAGCGTAGCGACGTCGCGGAGCGCGATCGCACGCTCGAGCTCGGGCGGATCCGTCGTCCGGGCGGCCTGGTCGTGCCGGGCGGTCCCGCCGCTCATCGGCGCCTCGGCCAGCGCCGAGGCTTCGCGAGGGCGCAACACGGTGGGAAGGCGGCTCACCACCTTCGGCCGGCCGAGCAAGAGCGAGGGATCGTCGGCGAGCCGTCCGCCGGCCACCGACCATCGGTAGAACGTGTGGATCGAGCCGACCCTGCGAGCGACGGAGGCGCGGGCGTAGCCGAGCGTGTGCTGTTGGGCCAGGTACCGGCGGAGCAACGGATAGGTGGCGGTCGCGAGCGAGTCGCCACCCCGGTGCAGGAAGGCCGCCAACCGCGTCAGGTCGCGCCGATAGGCCGTCACCGTGTTGGGCGACAGACGGCGCTCGAGGGCGAGGTGCGCCGCGAACGCGTCGATCGTCTCGGTCTCTGCAGGGGGAAGCTCGTCGTCGGGACGCACGTCATCCTCTCGCGCACCCCGACGGCGATGCACGCCGCCGAGGTTTCCATGGGCTCGGGTGGGGCCGCGAGCGCGGACCTCTGTCTATCAACGGCGGGCGGTGCCTGCAAGCTTCCCCACCGAGGACCTGGTGTCTCCGCTCTCCGCGGGGTCACGACGCGGTGACCGGATCACCTACCTGATCTCGGCCGATCTCGGCCTGAGCCGCCGGGTCGGTCGTCGCCGGAATACGAGCGACGCGGCGCTCGTACCGCCCGCCCGCCCCTCGCACCAAGCCCTTCATCTCGA
The DNA here is from genome assembly GCA_050692855.1 of Actinomycetota bacterium. Classification (GTDB taxonomy): domain Bacteria; phylum Actinomycetota; class UBA4738; order UBA4738; family HRBIN12; genus JAOUEA01. The sequence goes on from JBOGVO010000013.1 coordinate 5,580, forward strand.
GCGAGAGGAGCACGGTGATCACCGACGTGATCGGCAGCCCGGTCGATCTCGCGAGCGCGTCGGGCAGCGATGCGCCTCCCAGTGCCTCGTACACGGCGGCCTCGTCGGCGCTCAGGCTGGGTGGCGGGGCGGCCTCGAGCCGACCCGCGTACCCGAGATCGTCGAGGAGATCGTCGGCGCCCCGGATCATCGTCGCGCCCTCGCGGATGATGGCGAGCGGGATCTCCGAGAGCGGGCTCGCCACCGGGCCGGGCACCGCGAAGACGTCGCGACCGAGGTCGAGCGCGTGGTCGACGCTGATCATCGAGCCGCTGCCGGAGGCGCCCTCGACGACCACGAGCGCCCGCCCGAGCGCGGCCACGAGCCGGTTGCGGGCAGGGAACCGGAACGCCTCGGCCACGACGCCGGGGGCGTACTCGCTGACCACGGCTCCCGAGGCCGCGATGCGCGCGATCAACCCGGCGCTGCCCCTCGGATACGGGAGGTCGTGGCCGGATCCGAGCACCGCGACGCTGGTGCCTCCCGCCGAGAGGGCGCCCCGATGCGATGCGGCGTCGATGCCCCGGGCGGCGCCGCTGACGACGCACGCGCCCACACCCCCCAGCGCGGCCCCGATGCTCATGGCCACCTCGTTGCCGAGGGGAGAGCAGTTCCGGGCGCCGACCACCGCGACCCGGTCGGCCAGCTCGGTGAGGGGCCGGCCCGCGACGTACAGCGCCACCGGCGGATCGTGCAGGAGCTCGAGGAACGCGGGCAGGTACTCCTCGTCGCCGACCGGCACGAACCGGGCACCGACGGATCCGGCCCGACGCTCGACCTCACGAGCGTCGAGCGCCAGCGCCCAGTCACGATCTGACGCGCTGCCGGCCGCGCCCGACCTGATGGCCGAGAGGCTGACCTCGGCCGTGCCCTCGCTCCAGGCCAGCTCGTGCAGCTGGTACGGCTTGATGCCCCGCAGGGCGGAGAGCACGAGCAACGCGTCGCGGGCACCTGCGCCTTCGGCGTAGCCGTCGGGGAAGCCGGGCGGGACGTCGAGCGCCCGCCGAGGCACGTCGGAGCGCCGCGTCGAGCGTCGAGGCGGGCCGGAGCGACTCTCAGCCCGCAACCGCGAGCCCTTCCGGCACGGCGCCGTCGCGATACGAGAGCGCCTCGGCGACGTGATCGGGGCCGACGACCTCTGCGCCGGCGAGGTCGGCGATCGTTCGGGCGACCTTGATCGCGCGATCGAACCCGCGTCCGGTGAGGCCGAGCCGATCGACCGCCCCGCCCAGCAGGTGCTCCGCGTCGGACGAGAGCCGCACCGAGCGACGGGCCACCGGGCCGGGGAGGTGCGCGTTGCACGCGACTTCCAGATGCGACCAGCGGACGCGTTGCCGGTCGCGGGCCGACTGCACCCGCTCGCGCATCGTGACGGAGGACTCGCCCTGTTCGCTGCCCATGAGCTCCTGCTTGGTGAGCCTGGGCACGCGCAACCGCAGGTCGATGCGGTCGAGGAGCGGCCCGGAGAGCTTCTGGCGGTACTGATCGATGCGATCCGGCCGGCACCGGCAGTGTCGTCGTTGGTCGCCCTCGAAGCCGCACGGGCACGGGTTCGCCGCGGCGACCAGCGTGAAGCGGGCGGGGAACTCGACCGAGCCGACCCCTCTGGTCACCACTACTCCCCCGTCCTCGAGCGGCTGGCGGAGCCCCTCGATCGCGTCGCGCCGGAACTCGGTGAACTCGTCGAGGAACAGCACACCGTGGTGGGCGAGCGACACCTCGCCGGGACGCAGGCGTGCGGACCCGCCCCCCAGCAGGCCGGTGATCGAGATGGAATGATGAGGCGCCCGGAACGGCCGTGACCGCAGCACGCCTCGCCCGGCGAGCAAGCCCGCGACGGAGTGCAGCTGGGTCGCCTCGAGCGCCTCCTCGCGCGAGAGGCTCGGCAGGATCGTGGTCATTCGTCTCGCGAGCATCGTCTTGCCCGCGCCCGGTGCCCCCACCATCAGCACGTTGTGGCCGCCGGCAGCGGCCACCTCGAGGGCGCGCCGCGCCTGCGTCTGACCTCGGACCTCGTTGAAGTCGACGCCGCTCGGCGCCTCGCTGCCGAGTGCTCCCTCGTCGACGCGGGGCGGCGACCACGTGCCCTTCAAGAAGCCAAGCACCTCGACCAACGTGGAGGCGGCGATGACCCGCAGTCGATCGACCTGCACCGCCTCGAGCGCGTTGATGGCGGGCACGACCACCCCTTCGAGCCCGGCGCGAGCCGCCGCGATCGCGACGGAGAGGATGCCGGGCGTGGGCATCAACTCCCCCTTGAGCGAGAGCTCCCCGGCGAGCGCGAACCGCCCCAGGAGCGTGGATGGAACCTGCGCCGTCGCGGCGAGCACGCCCGCGGCGATCGGGAGATCGAGGCCCGGCCCCTCCTTCCGGAGGTTGCCGGGCGCGAGGTTCACCACCACGCGGCGCAGCGGCCACTCGAGCTTCTGGCTCTCGACGGCGGGACGGATGCGTTCGACCGCGTCTCGGACCGCGGCGCCGGGGAGCCCCGTGAGGGTCAGCGACGGCAACCCGCGCCCCACGTGCGCCTCGACGGTCACGAGGTGCCCGCCGACACCCAACACCGTCACGCCGAGGACCCGTCCGTACATGATCGCGACGCTAGCCGCCGATCGTGGGGGATGCCGTGACGCGTGTCACGAACCCCGATCATCGTCCTGCTAGCCTCGCCGCCGTGTCCGAGCCTTCCGACTGGAGCCCCGAGCCCGAGCTGATCGACGTGCTCGACGAGCCTCGGTCGCGGCCGGCCCTCGAGGCGCTCGGCGAGCGAACGTGGCGCGAGGCGCTCGACTGGCTCTACGGCGAGGCCCTCCGCCGGCCGATGCACGCGCAGACCTACCCCGAGGCCCGCGAGGCGTTCTTCGGCCCCACCGGCCGCCCGGCACCTGCCCCGATGTCGCCGAGCCTCTGGGCCGATGTCCTGTCCGAGTTCCGCGAACGCGTCGCCCCAGCCACCTTCAACGCGCAGCATCCCGGATCGTTCAGCTATTTCACGCCTCCGCCGCTTCCGTCCTCGATCGCGGGCGAGGTGCTCGCGCAGTGGATCCATCAAGGGGTCGACGTGTGGCACGCGGGCCCCGTCGGAACCTTCGTCGAGGAGGAGGTCACGGCGTGGCTGCGTGACCTCGTCGGCTTCGGCGACGACGGCTGGGGCGTGCTGACGAGCGGAGGGGTCATGGCGAACGTGATGGCCATGACCGTCGCGCGCGACGTGTGGCTCGCGAAGGTCCGAGGCATCGCCGGGGCGCCGCGAGGTCGCGATCTCGAGGGGGTGCGCGTGTACGCGAGCGACCAGACGCACTTCTCGATCGCGCGCGCCCTCGGCGTGCTGGGGTTCCCCGACGACACGCTCGCCGTCATCGAGAGCGACGACCGGTTCCGGTTGCGAGCCCAGCCCGTCGCCGAGGCGATCGAGCGGGACCGGGCCGCCGGCCACACGCCACTCGCGATCGCGGCCGTGGCCGGCAGCACGAACACGGGCTCGGTCGACGACACGCCGGGACTGGCCGACGTCGCCCAGCGCGAAGGGGTCTGGCTCCACGTCGACGCGGCCTACGGGGGTGCGGCCCGCCTGTCGAGACGCGACGCCCACCGTGTGCCCGGCCTCGAGCTGGCGGACAGCGTCACGGTCGACCCGCACAAGTGGTTCTTCCAGGCCTACGACATCGGCGCGCTCGTCGTGCGTCGGCGCGAGGACCTGCTCACCACGTTCCGTCGGGCGCCGGAGTACTACGCGTCGAACCGGCCCGACGACGAACCGCTCAACTGGTACCAGTACTCGCTCGAAGGAACCCGGCGCTTCCGCGGGCTCAAGCTCTGGATGAGCTGGAAGCAGCTCGGGACCGACGGCCTCGGCCGGCTCATCGAGCGGAACGACGACCTGGCCGCCTTCCTCGCGCGTCGCTGTGCCGATGAGCCCGACTTCGAAGCGATGCCCGCCGAACCCGACCTCAGCGTCGTGTGCTTCCGTCACCTCCCCGCCGGGCACGAGGACTGGCCCGCCGAGGCGATCGACGACTATCAGGCACGCCTGCAGCGCGCCCTCGAGATCAGCGGCGAAGCATGGGTGAGCGTGACCACCCTGCGCGGACGGACCTGGCTCCGCGCCGGCGTCGTGAACTACCTCTCGGCCGAGGCCGACGTCGACCGCATGCTGCTGGCGTTGCGCGACCTCTCGCGCGGCGTGGTGGATGGCCTCGGCCTGGGTTGACCTGCGGGCGTCTCGAGACCTACCGGCGCAGGCGACGGCGACGGCCGTGTCGGCGGTTGTCGGCGGTCCGTGCCACCACCGAGACCTGCAGATCGGCGATATCGACGCCCCCGACCGCGCGTCCCTCGACGCGATGCCGTAGGCCGGAGTTGTCCCATGCCGGGACCGTCCTCCTGACCTCTTCTCGTTCCCTGCGGCCGCGGTCGATCCTCATGACGCTGGATCGTACGCGGGCCCGGCCACCGGGCGCTTCGGTCTGTCGGCCACGATCCCGACGTCGTCGGACGGCGGCCGACAGCCCTCGGACCTAGGTCGACCGCACGAGCATCGGCCACCGGCCCGCGCAGGGTCACCGCGAGATCTCAGCCGCTGCGGCGCTCAGAAGGCGTCTTCGAACAGCTCGACGTGGGCGGTGCCGCCGGGAGCCGCCCCCGTCCGAAGGTCGACGCTCGCGACGTCGAACCGGACGGCGAGGGCGCCGATGCCGTGGGTCAGCAGGTAGACCTCGGCGAGGCTGCGGAGCTTCCGGCGCTTCCGCGCGTCGACGGCATCGAAGCCGGCGCCCGGCGCCCCGCCGGTGCGGGTCTTCACCTCGCAGAACACGAGCACGTCTCCGCGGCGGAGCACCAGGTCGATCTCGCCGATGCTGCAACGCCAGTTGCGCGCGACAAGCAGGAACCCGCGCCGCAGGTAGAGCTCGAGAGCGGCCTGCTCGCCCTTGACCCCGAGCGACGTGCGCACGTCCGGCATGGTGCGAGATTAGACTGCACGTACGACACGGCCGGCCCGGGCTACGGAGCGGTGGGCGTGTCCGGGATCGTCGTCGGCTCGTCGCGCTTGGCGAGCTCCTCCACGTTGACGTCACGGCGGGTCATGACGCGCACGCTCGCCACGAACCGCGCGGGCCGGAACATGTCCCACACCCACGCGTCGCTGAGATCGATCTGCACCCACCCATCATCGAGCGGGGTGAGCTGCACCTGGTTCGCGAGATAGAACCGGCGTTCGGTCTCGATCACGTGGGTGAACATCGGGAGAACGTCACGGTACTCGCGGTAGAGCTCGAGCTCGCGTTCCTCTTCGAACCGCTCGATATCGTCGTCGCTCATCGTGCTGCCAGCTTCTCACGCCGGGGCGTGAGCCTCATCCCAGGGAGCATCGGGGTCGTCCCGGGGCGGGTTCCCCATGAAGAGCGATGGCTGCGCGCACGGCGCGAACGACATGCGGTGCACGGGCGTCGGTCCGTGCCGTTCGAGCGCCTCGAGGTGATCGGGCGTGCCGTACCCCTTGTTGTGGTCGAAGCCGAAGACCGGGTAGCGCCGATGCAGGCGGCGCATGATCCGATCGCGCGTGACCTTGGCCACGATCGAGGCGGCCGCGACGCTCGCGCTGACGGCGTCGCCCTTCTTCACACCGATCGACGGACACGGGATACGGGGTACGGGGAACCCGTCGGTGAGCACGTAGTCTGGCTCGAGCGCCTTCGCCGCCCGCCGGAGCAGGGCGATGTTCGAACGATGCAGGCCGCGAGCGTCGATCGCGCCCGGCTCGGCTTTGCACGCGACCCACGCCGCCGCTGCCACGATCCGGACGTAGGCGGCCTCCCGTTGCAGGGCCGTCAGCACCTTCGAGTCGTTGATGCCGTCGATGTCGAACCCGTCGGGGAGGATCACGGCGGCGGCGACCAGCGGACCGGCGAGCGCTCCGCGCCCGGCCTCGTCGGCGCCGGCCACCCGCGTGAACCCCTGGGCCGAGAGCAACCGCTCGTACCGGTCCATCGCGGATCCGGCCGGCCCGTTCACGACACCAGGCCGATCCTCGACGGCGGCCACACCCTCGCGAAGGTCACCCCGATCACCCTGTCCTCCGGCACGAGCCCCGTGCAGTTCGGGGGCGCACAGCGGGAGTCCCCCGAGTTCCCCCGATTGTCGCCCAGCACGAACAGCATGCCATCGGGGACGCTCGTCGGTAGGAAATCGTCGGCGGGCACCGGCTGGTTGAGGTACGGCTCGTCGACCATCGACCCGTTGACGAAGAGCTGGCCGGTGCGATCGATCTCGACCGTATCACCCGGCAGTCCGATGACGCGCTTCACGAAGTCCTCATGGGGAGCGTCGGCCACACCGAGCGTCTCCCCCAGCCAATGCGTCACGCTGCCCACGATGCCGCGGTCGGGCGCGAGGGTGTCGGGACCCTCGAAGACGATCACCTCACCTCGATCGATGTCATCGAGCCGGATGCAGATCCGGCACACCAGGATCCGGTCGCCCTCGTCCAGGGTGGGAACCATCGAGGCCGAGGGGATCGAGAACGCCTGCACGAGGAAGAGCTTGATGATGATCGCCAACACCAGCGCGACCGCGACCAGGATCGGAACCTCGCGCCATCGATGACGGACGCGGGTGGATCGGGGTTGCGACTCGGTCTCGGTGTCGGTGTCCGTGGACTCGGGGGCGCCGGGGGGCCCGTCGACCACGGATCAGGCCTCGGCCTTCTCCTCGACGGCCTCGCCGGCGTCGTCGACGGGAGGCACGTCTGTTTCGTCGTCGAGGACGTCCACGGCATCGGGCCTCTCCGCCGCCTCGGTCTGCTCGATGTCGCCGGTCCCGTCGGCGACGTCGGCGGCCTCTTCGTCGGACTCGGTGCCCAGGGCCGCCGCCGCTTCCTGCATCGCCGCGAGCTTCGTCTCGTCGATGCGCCGCTCCTTGATGCGGGCCTTCTTCCCTCGCAGCTCGCGCAGGTAGTAGAGCTTGGCGCGACGCACCTGCCCGCGACTCACGACCTCGAGCTTCGCGATCGAGGGCGAATGCACGGGGAAGGTTCGCTCGACGCCCACGCCGAACGAGATCTTGCGCACGGTGAACGTCTCGCGCAGGCCGCCGTTTTGCCGGCGGATCACCACGCCCTGGAACACCTGGACACGCTCGCGGTTGCCTTCGACCACCCGCACGTGCACCTTCACCGTGTCGCCGGGCCGGAAGAGGGGGATGTCGCTGCGCAGATAGGACTGCTCGATGAGATCGGTCTTGTTCATGGCAACGGCAGACGAGTGTACCAGCGGGCCTGGAACGCTCAGTCGTCGTCGCCGGAGACGAGGTCCGGCCGATTCCGTCGCGTCTTCGCCTCCGCCGACGCTCGGCGCCATCGCGCGATCTCGGCATGGTTCCCGCCCAGCAACACGTCGGGCACGGCCATCCCGCGGAACTCCCTCGGACGCGTGTAGTGCGGATGATCGAGCAAACCCGGCTCGCTGAACGAATCCCGCGCGTGCGATTCCTCGCGCCCGATCACGCCGGGCACCAGACGCGTCACGGCTTCGATGAGCACCAGCGCGGGTACCTCCCCCCCCGAGAGCACGTAGTCGCCGATCGACACCTCTTCCGCGGGAAGACCTTCGACGACGCGCTCGTCCACGCCCTCGTATCGTCCGCAGAGCAGGCCGATGTGGGGCTCGTCGGCGAGCTCGCGCACGAGCCCCTGATCGAGCCGGCGACCGGCGGGGCTCAGCAACAGCACTCGGCCACGGTCGGGGTCGAGCGATTCGACCGCTCGGAACCAGACGTCGGGTCTCATCACCATGCCGGGCCCACCACCGAACGGCGCGTCGTCGACCGTGCGGTGGGGGTCGTCGGACCAGTCCCTGAGGTCGTGGACGCGAACATCGATCACGCCCGCCTCGAGCGCCTTCCCGAGGAGGCTCTGGCCGAGCGGGCCTCGGACCAGGTCGGGGAAGATCGTGAACACGTCGATCCGCACGTGGCGGAGGCTATCGCGCGCCGGGTCGCTCGGGCGTGTCGGGGGCGGTGAGACCGGGGACGTCGCGCACGAGGATGCGCTTGCCCGCGACGTCGACGTCCACGATCACGTCGCGGATCGCGGGGACGAGCGTCTCGACGCCTTCGTCGTCGACGGCGACCCACAGGTCGTTCGCCGGATTCGGGATCACCTCCGCCACCGAGCCGAGCGAGCGGCCCGACTCCGTCACGACCTCACACCCCTCGAGCTGGAACGGCCAGTATTCCCCCTCGGGGAGCTCGGGAAGCCAGGATTCGGGCACCACCAGGACCTGACCGCGCAACGATTCGGCGGAGGCTCGGTCCGCGACGCCGACGAACCTCACGAGGTGGCGGGCCCCGTGGGGGTGCGCGCCCTCGATCGTGAGCGAGCGCCCCGATCCCGTGAACACGACCGCCCCCTCGACGAAGCGGTCGGGATTGTCCGAGCGCACCTCCACGGCGACCTCGCCGCGGACGCCGTGGGCCTTCGTGACATGACCGACGACGACGGTCGGCTCGGACACCTCAGTCGGCGATGTCGACGTTGGCGTTGGTGCCCTGTCGCGTGGCGGCGGCCCGCACGACGGCCCGGATCGCCTTCGCGGTTCGACCGCCCTTGCCGATCACCTTGCCCATGTCGTCGGGCGCCACGCGCACCGTGTACCGCATGCCACGATCGTCCCGAGACTCGGTGACCTCGACGGCGTCGGGGTCGTCGACCAGCTCGCTGACCAGGAAGTCGACGAGCTCGCGCACGGTCGCTACTCCTCGGTGGCCTCGGGTTCGGGCTCGACGACAGCCGTCGCCTCGGCCGGCGCGTCGGGCTCTGCCTCGGACTCCGGCGCCGGGGGTGCGGTTGCTTCCTCGGCGGCCGCCGCGACCTTGGCGGCGGCCTTCTTCGAGAGCTTCGGCGCGTCGGGCTCGGCCACTCGCACGCGGACCTTCCCTGCGGCGCTCGGACGCTCTGCCACGAAGGTGTCCCAGATGCCGACCTTCACCATCAGGTTGCGGACCTGGTCACTCGGCTGCGCGCCGACCCGCAGCCAGTGCAGCGCGCGCTCCTCGTCGATCTCGATCAGGCTCGGATCCTCGAGCGGGTGGTACTTGCCGATGTTCTCGATGAATCGGCCGTCGCGCGGCGAGCGCTGGTCGGCCACCACGACGCGGTAGAACGGGCGCTTGTTGGCCCCCATGCGCCGCAGGCGGATGCGTGTCGACATGTCGTCTTCGTCCTCGTTCGTCCGTCTATCGCTTCGGCAGCTTCGCCGAAGGCACCCTCATGGTGCCCGGCATCCCCGGAACACGACCGGGGGCGCGCTTGCCGCCCATCATCGTCCGCATCATCTTCCTCGCGCTCTCGAAGTCCTTGAGCAGCGAGTTGACGTCGGCGGTCGTGACTCCGGATCCGTTCGCGATCCGCAGCCGGCGCGGCCCGGAGATGATACCGGGTTCCCGGCGCTCGGCCGCGGTCATCGAGAGGATCATCGCCTCGGCGCGCTTCAGCTCACCCTCGTCGATCCCCTCGGCCATCTCCTTCATCGCGTTCTTGCCGCCGGGCACACCCGGAAGCATCTTCAGCAGGTCGCCCATCGACCCAAGCTTCTGCACCTGCCGCAGCTGGTCGAGGAAGTCCTCGAACGTGAACCGCCCCTTCATCAGGTTCTCCGCGGTCTTCTGGGCCTCCTCGACGTCGAGCTTGTCCTGGGCCTTGTCGATCAGGGTCAGCACATCGCCCATGCCGAGGATCCGCCCGGCCATGCGGTCGGGGTAGAACGGCTCGAGGTCGTCCGGCTTCTCGCCGGTGCCCACGAAATACACGGGGCGTCCGGTGACCGCCGTGATCGAGAGGGCGGCGCCGCCCCGCGCGTCGCCGTCGAGCTTCGTGAGGATGAATCCGGTCGTGTCGACCTCGCGCATGAACTCCCGCGCCTGCACGACCGCGTCCTGGCCCGTCATCGCATCGGCGGCCATCAGCACGTGATGCGGCTTCGTCACGTCCTTGATCCTGCGCGCCTGCTTCATCATCTCCGGATCCACGTGCAGCCGGCCCGCGGTGTCGACGATCACGACGTCGGCCCCCTGTCGCTCCGCTTCCTTCAGGCCCTGCTTCGCGACCTTCACCGGGTCCTTGCCCTCCGACCACACGGGGACGCCGATCTCGCGGCCCAACGTGCGCAGCTGCTCGATCGCGGCGGGACGCTCCAGGTCGGCCGCGATCAGGAGCGGTCGCTTGCCCTTTCCCTTCAAGAGCCTCGCGAGCTTGGCGCACGCGGTCGTCTTCCCCGACCCCTGCACCCCGGCCATCAGCACCACGGCCGGATGAGCGCCCCCGAGCTCGAAGGGCCGGTGCTCGCCGCCGAGGGTGACGGTGAGCTCCTCGTTCACCACCTTGATGACCTGCTGACCTGGTGTGAGGCTCTTCATCACCTCTTCGGACAGGGCTCGCTCCCGCACGCGGGTCAGGAAGTCGTCGGCGACCTCGACCGCCACGTCGGCCTCGAGCAGCGCCGTGCGCATGTCGCTCAGAGCGTTGTCGACCTGCTTGGGATGCAGCTTCCCCCTCGAACGGAGCTTCTTGAACGTGCCGTCGAGACGGTCGGTCAGGGTGTCGAACATCGATCCCTTCGTTCGCCGGGGTCGTGTGCCAGCGTCGTGTGATGGATGAGCTCCCGCGGCGGCCGGGCGCTCGGATAGGATTCTACCGGGGGGGTAGGCATGCCGAAGCCTGATCTGCGCGACGTGAGCCTCGTCGCCGTCACCAGCCACGAGATGCGAGCCCCCCTGGCCGCGATCCGTGGATTCGTGGACCTGCTGCAGCGCCGGCGTGCGGAGCTGAGCGAGGCCGAGATCGAGGAGTTCCTCCGCGTGATCTCGGTGCAGACCGATCGGCTCATCCGCCTCGCGGACGACCTGGTGACGATGGAGAGCCTCGACGACGACACGCTCACGGTCTCGCACGAGCCGATCCTGGTCGTGCCGGCCCTGGAGCAGCTCGCCCACGAGCTGCCCGGCGGCGACCGCATCGAGCTGCGCATCTCGGCTGACGCGCCGCCGTCCATCGAGTCCGACGCCATCCGGTTCGCCCAGGTGCTCACCAACCTGCTCACGAACGCCCTGAAGTACTCGGGCGAGGTCGCGGCCGTGACCCTCGCGATCGACGCCGCGGCCCAGGACGGGGTGCGGATCTCGGTGATCGACCGCGGCATCGGCATCCGCGACGACGAGCTCGATCGGGTCTTCGAGCCCTTCTACCGGACCGTCGAGGGAGCCCGCGCGGCGGAGGGCACCGGGCTCGGCCTGACCATCACGCGCCGGCTCGTCGACGCGATGGGTGGAACGATCGGCGCCGAGCCGACACCCGGCGGTGGCACCACGTTTCGGGTCACGCTTCCGGTTCGGGTGGTCTCGGCGCGCTGAGCACCTGTTCCACGGTGCGCAGCAACGTGATCGGGCTGAAGGGCTTCGTGAAGTACTCGTCGGCGCCCATCGACATCGCCCGCTCCCGTCCCTCTTCGCCGTCGGCGGTCACGATGATCACGCGGACGTCCTCGGTCTCGGGGTCGGCTCGGACGGCTGCGAGCACCTCCGCTCCGCTCGATCCCGGGATGTTCATGTCGAGGAAGACCAGGTCCGGCGGCTCCGCTCGAACCATCTCGAGCGCCGCCTGGCCGTCGGCCGCCTCCTCGATCGTGAACCCTTCGCCCTCTAGGACAAGGCGCATCGCCTCACGCATCGTCGGATGATCCTCGACGATCAGGATCTTCGCGCCCTCCACCGCGCTCCACTCCTCGTATCGCATCGGTTGTCCGAGCCGCTCGCGCTCGCGGCCTTCGTCGTCCGGGTGCTGCGCGCCTAGTCGGACAAGAGACGTTCCGCGAAGGCCGCGGCATCGAACGGCCGCAGGTCGTCCGCAGACTCGCCGACGCCGACGAACCGCACCGGTACGCCCAGTTCCTCGCGCACGGCCAGCACGATGCCCCCTTTGGCGGAACCATCGGTCTTCGTGAGGACCACCCCCGTGACGTCGACCGCCTCGGTGAACGATCGTGCCTGCGCGATGCCATTCTGCCCCGTCTGGGCGTCGAGCACGAGCAGGGTCTCGTCGACCTGCCCCCCGGCCTTCTCGATCACGCGCTTCACCTTCGCCAGCTCGTCCATGAGGGGCGTCTTCGTGTGCAGGCGTCCGGCGGTATCGACGAGGAGCACGTCCGCCCCTCGGGCGGTCGCCGACCGCACGGCGTCGAACGCGACGGCGCCCGGATCGGCGCCGCGCTCCTGGCCGACCACATGGGCCCCGGCCCTGGTCGCCCACACCTCGAGCTGCTCGCCCGCGGCAGCCCGGAACGTGTCGGCGGCCGCCAGGCTCACCTGCTTCCCCTCCCCGGCGAGACGCTTCGCGAGCTTGCCGATCGTGGTGGTCTTGCCGGAGCCGTTCACGCCCACCACCATCACGATGCCGGGACGGTCCGACGGCAGGTGCAGCGGCTCGTCGGGTCCCAGCACCGTCACGATCGCCTCTCGGAGCGACGCCACCGGGTCGCTCCCCGACCCGCCGTCGTCCTTCACCCTCGCGACGAGGTCGGCGGCGCCTCGAGGCCCCACGTCGGCCTTGATCAGCAGGTCCTCGAGCTCGGACCAGGCGGCGTCTCCCGCCCCGGGCTTGAACGCGGCCTTGACCTTGGCGCGCAGGCCCTCCTTGCGGAAGACGCCCCCCGACGGGGCGGGTTCCCTGCGGGGCGGCTCGTGCAGCTGCTTCGCGGGACGATCGGGCACCGGGGCCCGGACGTGGCCGATGCCCGTGTGAAGGTCGCGCTCCATGTCGCGCAGGCGCCGGCGACGCGACGAGACGATCGTGGCGAACGCGAGCACGGCGACGAGGGCCAGGACCGCGAAGATGACGACGCCGAACTCCACGACGCCGAGGCTAGCCGACCCGCTCGCCCTCCGGCACCTCGATCACCGGCTGGTCGTCGGCGGAGATCTGCGGCTCGGACGCGGCCGCGGCCTCACGGTCGCCCTCGAGCCGGGCGTCGGTCTCGAGGGAGGTGGGGTGCTCGAGCTGCTGCGCGACGACCTTCGTGGTGCCGTCCTTGTTGAGCGAGATGCCGTACATCATCGCGGCGATCTCCATCGTGCGCTTCTGGTGCGTGACGATCAGCACCTGGGATTCGCGCGCGAACCCCTCGACGAGACGCAGGAACCGGTGCAGGTTCACGTCGTCGAGCGCGGGCTCGACCTCGTCCATCAGGTAGAAGGGCGATGGCCTGGCCGTGAAGATCGCGAACAGGAACGCCATCGCCGTGAGCGAGCGCTCGCCGCCGGACAGCAGCGAGATGCGCTTCACGCGCTTGCGGCCGGGGCTCGCCTCGATCTCGATGCCGCTCATGAGCGGTTCGGACGGATCGGTGAGCACCAGGCGGCCGTCTCCGCCGGGGAACAGCTCCTTGATCAGTCGCTCGAACTGCATCGCGACGTCGCGATGGGCCGTCGTGAACGTCTCGGTGATCTCCCGATCGATCTGCGCGATCACCTCGAGGAGGTCGCGGCGCGCGCGCTTCACGTCGTCGAGCTCGCGATCCATGAAGTCGTGGCGCTCCTGCAGCGCCTCGAACTCCCCGGTCGCGAGCAGGTTGACCCGACCCAGCAGGGCGAGCCGTCGCTGCACGAGCTCGGATCGCTTCTCGAGCGTCTCGACCGAGTCGTCGTCGGAGAGCTGGGCGAGCAGCTCGCCGGGATCGGCCAGGTGCCCCTCGCGGATCAAGCGCTCGGCCTCTCGGATGCGCCGCTCGATGTCGCCGCGGAGACGATCCTCGTCCTCGTAGGTCTCACGGAGCCGCTCGAGCTCGGTCGACGCGTCGCGCCAGGCCTTGTTCACCGCCGCCTCTCGCTCGGCTGCCTCCCGCTCGGCCGTCGCGGCGGCCTCGCGAGCGAGCGCCGCGTCGGCCGCGGCAGCCTCGGCTCGCGCGACCTCGGCCTCGGCGTTCCCGCGGACGGACGTCGCGGCTTCCAGGTCGGCTCGCAACGCCACGGGGTCGTGGGACGCAAGCTCCTCGCGCTCGCCGCGCAGCCCGGCGAGCCGCGTGTCGTTCGCCCCCCGGTCGCGACGGAGGGTCTCGACCACCACGCGCGCTTGGACCGGCGGCTGCGGGGTCGTCGGGACATCGGGCATCGTCTCGGCGTCGGCGGGCCCGATCGCCGCCAGGCGGTCCCGCGCGACGGCCACGGACTCGTCGAGTGCGCCCAGGCGCTGGGCGAGCAGCTCCTCCTCCTTGCGCATCCCGGTGAGGTCGAGCTCGAGCCCGGCGAGCCGCTCGGCGACGGCCCTGATCTCGGCGTCGGCGGCCTCGATCTGCTCGCCCAGGAAGTCGACCTCCCCGCCGATCTCGTCGAGCCTGGCCCGGCGTGGCTTCAAAGCGTTCAGGGTGGCGGCCAGATCGTGGGTCACCACGTGCAGCTCGGCGCGGATCTCGCGCGCCCGCACGTCGGCCTCCTTCGCGGTGTGGATCGCGGCCGGGCCGACGAGCACCCCGCCGGACGTCACGAACGACGCCCGAGGGTGCGCTCGCAGCTTCTCCGCGGCGTCGGCGACCGTCTCCGCCAGGTAGACGTCGCGAAGGACCGTGCTGGCGATGCCACGCGCCTCGGGCTCCGCCTCGATCGACGACAAGAGCCTCCGCTCGCCCGGTACCCCGAGGGGCACCGGTCCACCGCCGGTGATCGCGAGGATCGCCCCGTCTCCTTCGGCAACATCGGCGAAGGCCCGGTCGCCGTCGCGGTACACCACGGCGTCGGCGAGCGGACCCAGCGCGGCCACCAACGCTCGCTCCAGACCGGGCTGCGCCTGCACGAGATCCCTCAGCAGCCCGATGGCCCGGCCCTTGTGCGACTCGAGGAACCGGGAGCCGGCCGTCTCCTCGATGTCCTGCCGTCGCGCCTCGAGGACGTCGCGCCGGCTCTCGTGTCGGCGGCGGATGTCATCGAGCTCCTCGATCTTGTCGACCAGCCCGCGACGCTCCACCTCGAGGGCGGCACGCTTCTCGCTCATCGGCGCGGACCGATCGTCGAAGGTCTCGATCTCGCTCTCGAGGCCGGCGCGCTCGTCGGCGACCTCGGCGAGCCGCTCTCGGACCGACGCGAGCGAGCCGGCGAGCCGATCGCGCTCGCGCTCGCTCGACGCCAGCGACCGCTCGAGCGCCTCCACCTCGCCCCGCCGTCCGGCGGCCCCTTCACCGACGCGCCGGCGAACCTCCTCGATGCGACCGCGCTCCACCTCGGCCTCGTGGAATCCTCGCTCCGCCAGCTCGAGCTCTCGCTCGGCCGTCTCCAGCTCCGCCGCCAGGTGAGCCAGCGCTTCCTCGACCCGGCCCATCTCGTCGTCGACGGCGTCGACCCGAGCCGCCCGAGCGGCCTGTGAGGCGAGCTGCTCGCGCGCCGAGGCCTCGCGTGTCACCGCTGCGCGGAAGGCCTCGTCGGCGAGCCGGCGATCCTCGGCCGAGGACCGGAACGCCAGCTCGGCGTCGGCGAGCGACCTGGAGACGGTCGCGCGCGCGTCGGCGGTCGCGAGCACGTCGACGTCGAGCGCGTCGAGTCGCCCGCGAGCCGCCTTCCGCTCCTCGAGGCCGCGGTCCCACCCCTCGGACCGTCGCTCCTGCTCCCGCAGCAGGGCTCGGAGGCGCGCCGCGGCGAGCTTGCGCGAAAGGGCCTCCGCCTCGGCGGTGAGCGTCTCGTGCTTGCTCGCCATCTCGGCCTGCTGCCGAAGCGGCTTCAGCTGGCGCCGGAGCTCCGACAGGACGTCGGCCAGCCGAAGCAGGTCCTGGTCGAGGTTGCCGAGCTTGCGCTCGGCGCGCTCCTTGCGGCGGCGGTGCTTGGCGATGCCAGCAGCTTCCTCGATGTACTTGCGGCGCTCCTCGGGCTTGGCGAGGAGCACCTCTTCGAGCTGGCCCTGGCCGACGACCGTGTGCAGCGCTCGCCCGATGCCGGTCTCGCTGAGCAGCTCCTGCACGTCGAGCAGCCGCACGACCTGTCCGTTGATGCGGTACTCGGACTCCCCCGAGCGGAAGATCGTGCGGGCGACCTCGATCTCGCTCATGGGCACGGGGATCTTGCCGGCCGAGTTGTCGATCACGAGCTTCACCTCGGCCATGCCGAGCGCCGGCCGCGAGGGGGTGCCGGCGAAGATCACGTCGGCCATGTGGCCTCCGCGTAGCGACCGGGCGCCCTGCTCGCCGAGCACCCAACTGATGGCGTCGACCAGGTTCGACTTTCCGGAGCCGTTGGGACCGACGATCACGGAGACGCCCGGCATGAACTCGAGCACCGTCTTGTCCGCGAACGACTTGAATCCGCGGATCGTGATCGACCGGAGGAACATGTTGCCGGATGCTAACAGGGATGTGATTCTCCTTCTGGGAACCCGACCCCTCCGCGATCAGCGAACGACCCGGAACCCCGTTCCCCCGGTCGGTGGCTCGTCGCGGACCGAGATCCGCTCGACGCGGGCGGCCGGAGGGCCGCTCTCGCACCACTCGATCATGGCCTGCACCGCAGGCGCCGCCCCTTCGAAGGCCGCCTCGACCCGACCGTCGTCCGCGTTGCGGATCCACCCCGCGAGCCCGAGCGCGCGCGCTCGTTCGACGCACGAGGAGCGGAAGAAGACGCCCTGCACCCGGCCGCTCACCTCGACGAGCACCCGTCGCATGAGCGCCATCGTCGCAGGGCGGCGACCGAGCGACCGGCATCGGATCGTTCTGTAGGCTGCATCGATGGCCAGGTACGACTCCCGCACCGCGCTGCTCGTAGTCGACGTGCAGAACGACTTCGCCGACCCCACCGGCACCCTCTACGTGCAGGGCGGAGAGCAGGTCGTGCCGATCGTCGATGCCGAGGTCGAGCAGGCGAAGGGAGCCGGCGCGCTCGTCGTCTATACGCAGGACTGGCACCCCGAGCACACGCCCCACTTCCAGCAGGACGGGGGCATCTGGCCGGTGCACTGCGTGGCCGGCTCGCACGGCGCGGAGTTCCACCCCGACCTGCTCATGGCCGATCACGAGGTGGTCCGGAAGGGTCACGACGGTCGCGACGGCTACTCCGGCTTCAGCGTGCGCGATCCGCTGTCCGGCGAGCGCGGCGACACGGTGCTGCACGAGATGCTCACCGCCAACGGCATCGAGCGGCTGGTGATCTGCGGGCTCGCGACCGACTACTGCGTGGTGGAGACCGTCTTGGACGCCCGCATGCTGGGCTATCCCGTCGAGGTGCTCACCGAGGGCATCCGGGCGGTCGAGCTGCAACCGGGCGACGGTCAGGCCGCGATCGCCCGCATGCGCGACGCCGGCGCCGAACCGATCTGAACCGGTGCCTCAGCTCTGGCACTGGGGGCAGAAGTACGAGGTGCGCTGGGAGATCTTCACGGTCTCGATCGGGGTCCGGCACCGCCGGCACGGGAGCCCTTCCCGCCCGTAGACCTTGAGCTCGGAGCCGTATTCACCCGGGTTCCCGAAGAGGTCGACATAGGCCTCGTCGTCGAGGGTGGTGCCGCGGAGCTTGATCGCTTCCTGCAGCACCTCCTGGATCGCACGGTAGAGCCGACGGACCTCCTGCGAGGACAACGTGTCGCTCAGGCGGTCGTATCGGATGCCGGCCTGGAACAGCACCTCGTCGGAGTAGATGTTGCCGAGCCCCGAGATGAACTTCTGGTCCATGAGGAGCTGCTTCATCTTCGATGCGCGTTGCGCGAGCAGGTACTGGAACGTGGGCCAGGTGAAGACCTGGTCGAGCGGGTCGATCGCGAGGTGTTGCAGCTCCTTGACCTTGCCGAGATCGTCGCCCGGAGTCACGAACATCTCGCCGAACGTGCGGGGATCGACGTAGCGCAGGTCGCCCCGCTGCTGGAACGTGAACACGACCTGGGTGTGCGGCGGCAGAGCCACCCTGCCCGTGCCCCGTTGGAACTGCCCGCTCATGCCGAAGTGCACGACCAGGACGTCGCCCGAGTCCAGCGTCATGAGCACGTACTTGCCACGGCGCTCGACCTTCGTGACCTTGTGGCCCACCAGTCGCGAGGTGAATTCCTTGCGAGTCTTGTGACGGCGGATCACCCGCATCGCGTTCTTCGAGCCCTTGACCTCGGCCTCCTTGATCCGAAGGCCCACGATGTCCTTCTCGAGGTCGCGCCGCATCACTTCGACTTCAGGCAGCTCCACCGATGTCCCCCCTCACGCGAGGTCCGTCCCCGGCGACAGTCGCTCGGAGATGCGCAGGTAGGCCTCGTGGGCGGCCCGCTGCTCGGCCTCCTTCTTGGACCGGCCGACGCCGGTCCCCATCGGCTCGCCGCCCAGGTGCACGGTGGCCGTGAACTCCTTCTCGTGGTCCGGGCCTCGTTCCGCGATGCGGTACTCGGGCATCGATCGCAGCGCCTGCGAGGCGAGCTCCTGCAGGATCGTCTTGTAGTCGCGGTCGCCCTCACCTCGGACATAGGCCTCCATGCGAGGCCGGAAGAGCCGACGGATCACCTCCGTGGCGACCTCGAGGCCCCGGTCGAGATAGACGGCTCCGAACACGGCCTCGAGCGCGTCGGCGAGGATCGACGACTTGTCGCGGCCCCCGCTCTGTTCCTCGCCCTTGCCGAGCAGCACCGCGGCGCCCAATCCGAGCTCGCGAGCGACGTCGGCGAGCGCGCTCATGTTCACGATGGCCGCCCGCAGTTTCGCGAGCGCCCCTTCGGGCAGATCGGGGTAGGCGGCGTACGCCATGTCGGTGACGACGAGGCCCAGCACCGAGTCCCCCAGGAACTCCAGCCGTTCGTTCGTGACCGTGAGCCCCTGCTCGAACGCGTACGAGCGGTGGGTCAGCGCCGCCTCACGCAGGGCGACGTCGGAGAAGCTCACCCCGAGCGCAACCATGAGCGAGTCGCCCGGTGCACCCATGGGGGCGTCGGTCCGCGCGTCGGCCACAGCGGGCTACTCGACCTCGACGGCCTGGCGGCCCGCGTAATAGCCGCAGTTGCCGCACACCCGGTGCGGGAGCTTCGGCTGCTTGCATTGTGGGCACTCGGCGTAGGCGGGCGCCGAACCCTTCCAGTTCGCGGCTCGCTTGTCGCCGCGGGACTTGCTCTGCTTCTTCTTGGGAACCGCCATCGATCGTTCGCTCCTTCGGTGTCGGGTGGTGAGGTTCAGTTCTCGTCGAACATGGGCGCCAGCCGGTCGAGCGCCTCCCACCGCGGATCGGTCTCGACATGGCCCGGGCACTCATCGAGGTTGCGGTCACCGCCGCACACGGGGCACAGCCCGCGGCAGTCGGGCCGGCACAGGGGGGAGAACGGCAGCTCCACCCCGATGGCATCGCGCAGCATCTGCTCGGGTTCGATCGACCCCTCCGGGCCGAGCGGATAGTCGTCCGCCTCCTCGTCGGGCTCGGTCACGAACAGCTCGTGCACCTCGACGGAGAACGGCTGCTCGTACTCCTTCAGGCATCGCGCGCATCGCATCGAGAACGTCCCGCGCAGGACGCCCGAGACCAGCACGCCCTCCACGAGCGATTCGAGGAGCAGGTCGCCGGCGACCGGCACGTCCTCGCGCACGCGCGCGAGCTCGGTGCCGAGCTCCTCGACGAGGGCCTCGAGGCGATGCTGCTTGGAGGCGCCGGGCTGGCCGACCAGCTCGCGCACGTCGATCTCGGCGATCACCGGTCCTCCTCGTCGTACAGCGGGGTCGACTCACGCTCGCCCAGCTGGGACTCACCCAGCTCCTGGGCGGCCACGGTGCCAACGGTTCGAAGCTTCTCGCGTCCCAGCTCGACCTGGTCGAGCGTCTTGGCGAGGGCGCGCGCCGACGCTTGCGAGTCCTCGAGGACGCGGCGCAACGCGATCTCGAACTGCGCCAGCTTGGCGTCGACGTACTCCTCGGCCTCCCGGCGCATCGCTCGGGACTGTTCGTCGGCCTCGGCGAGCACGCGGTCCGCCTCCTCGGTGGCCCGGGTCGCGATCGCTTCCTGTCGGGCCATCTTCAGCTGCTCGCCGCGCGCCTGCTCGACGAGATCCTCGGCATCGGCGCGAGCCTTCGCGATCAGGTCCTCGCGATCCTTCACGATCCACCGTGCCTGCTTGATCTCGTCGGGCAGCACCTCCTGCATCTGCGAGATGAGCTCGAGCACCTCGTCGCGATTCACGAGCACCGACGCCGACAGCGGCATGGCCTTGGCTTCGCGGACCAGCTCATCGAGATGGTTGAGGCGAGCGGTGATGTCCATCAACGGTTCCCGGCCGCCATGCGCTCGAGCAGCCGCGAGCGGACGAGCTCGGGCACGAGGCCCTCGACATCGCCTCCGAAACGAGCGACCTCCTTGACGAGCGAGGACGACAGGAACGACCACGACGGATTGGTGGGCATGAACAACGTCTCCACGCGGCCGAGCCGATGGTTCATCTGCGCCATCTGGATCTCGAACTCGTAGTCGGAAACCGCGCGCAGTCCCTTGACGATCACCGAGTTCCCCCGGCTCCGAGCGAACTCGACCAGCAGCCCCTTGAAGCCGACGACCTCGACGCCGGCCATCCCCGCGCACGCCTTCTCGAGCATCTCGACCCGTTCGTCGATGCCGAACATCGGTTGCTTCGAGGGGTTCTCGAGCACCGCGACGACGACCGACCCGAAGGTCTGGCTGGCGCGGTCGATGATGTCGAGGTGGCCGTTGGTGACGGGGTCAAACGTCCCCGGGCAAAGGGCGGTCAAACCCATGGAACCTCCAGGTCTCAGGCTCATCCTTCGGGACGGAACAGCACCACGAGGCTGTCCCCGTAGCGAAGGCGCTTCGCGAGGACCCAGTGTAGCGGAATGACAGGCATGGAACTCTTCCGGCCCCTTGTCAACGCTACGGTCCAGGCCGTTTCGCGCAGCCACCCGTCTGCCAGCTCCCGGAACACCGCGTCGACATCGGGTGAGCCGGTGTCGTAGGGAGGGTCGCAGATCACGAGGTCGAAGGGGGCGCCGGGCCTGTCATCCCTCGCGAGGAACCGGGACACGCCCGCGGGGTGCACCTCGGCCCGTGCTCCCAGCCCGGTCGCGTCGAGGTTGCGCTTGACGGCCGCCACCGCGCTCGGCGCCTTGTCGACGAAGACGGCGGCGGCGGCCCCCCGCGAGAGCGCCTCGATGCCCGCCGCGCCCGTGCCCGCGTACAGATCGAGCACCCGTGAGTCCTCGATCCCACCGGGGCCGAGGCTCGAGAACAGCCCCTCCCTCGCGCGGTCGGACAGAGGACGGACGCCCGGGGGCACGGGCCCCAGACGCGCCCCCTTGGCCGAGCCGGCGATGATGCGCATCGACGCAGCGTATGGGCGTCAAGACCGGAACAACCAATCGATCGAGCGCTCGAATCGGTGGCGAAGCTCGTCGAGGAGCTCGGGGTGGCGGTCGAGCGCCGGATCGGCGTCGATCGTCGCGAAGGCGCGCTCCCGGGCCCTGGCCACCAACGGCATGTCCTCGGCCAGCCTCGCCAGCCGCAGATCGGGCATGCCCGACTGCTTCGTGTCGAAGAGGGTGCCCTCGCCACGAAGGCGCAGATCCTCGTCGGCGAGCTCGAACCCGTCGGTGGTGCGGACCATCGCATCGACGCGGGCCCTCGCCTCCTCGTTCTGCTCGTCGGACTCGTCGAACAGGATGCACGTGCCCGGATGCTCGCCCCGCCCGATGCGTCCCCTGAGCTGGTGCAGCTGCGCGAGTCCGAACCGCTCCGCGTTCTCGACGAGCATGACGGTGGCGTTCGGCACGTCCACCCCCACCTCGATCACCGTGGTGGAGATCAAGAGGTCGGCTCGCCCAGAGCGGAAGCGCTCCATGATCGCGTCCTTGTCCCTGGGGCGCATGCGACCGTGCAGCAGCTCGATGCGCAGGTCGGGGAAGACCTCGGCCGCGAGGCGGTCGGCCTCGGCCTCGGCGGCCTTCACCTGCGTGCGATTGCCCTCGTCGATGGCGGCGCACACCACGAACGCCTGCCGACCGGCTTGGACCTCCGCGCGAACGAGCTCGTAGGCCGCCGCGCGCTGGGCCGCGGTGCGGACCGCGCGCGTGGCGATCGGTCGGCGGCCCTTGGGGAGCTCGTCGAGCACCACCACGTCCAGATCGCCGTAGTACGTGAGGGCGAGCGTGCGCGGGATCGGGGTCGCGGTCATGATCAGCACGTCCGCCTCACCGCCCTTCCGCTTCAGCGCCGTGCGTTGATGCAGGCCGAAGCGGTGCTGCTCGTCGACGACGGCGAGGCTCAGGTCGGCGAACGTGACCGCCTCTTGCACGAGGGCGTGGGTGCCGACGACCAGGTCGACGCTGCCGTCGGCGACGGCGTCGACGATCCGCTGCCGATCCTTGCCCGTGACCGCGGCGCTCAGCAGGGCGAAGGTGACCGGCGGCTCGTCGTCGCCGCCCCCGGGCGCGGCATCGTCGGCGCCGTCGAGGAGCGAGGCCTGGCCGGCCGCCGCGGCCCGCCGCGTGGCCGCGAGCTCGAGGTAGGGAACGCCTCCCATGCCGGCGAGCAGCTCCTGCAC
>JBOGVO010000014.1:0-11586 GCA_050692855.1 Actinomycetota bacterium
CGTCTACGCGGGCCAGTACATCGAGCACCCGAACGGGGCGCGGGAATACATCGTTCCCCCGCGCTCGATCAAGGAGAAGATCCGCGAGGCGCTCCTTGCGATCAAGGTCGAGCAGGAGCTCTCGAAGGACCAGATCCTCGCGAAGTACCTCAACACGGTCTACTTCGGCCACGGCGCCTACGGCGCGGAAGCCGCCGCGCAGACCTATTTCGGTATTCCTGCCACAGACCTCACGGTGATGCAGTCCGCGGTGCTCGCCGCGGTGCTGCACGCGCCGAGCCTCTACGACCCGATCAAGAGCAAGTACGACAACAAGTTCCGCCGCGACTACACGCTCGACCAGATGGCGAAGTACGGGTACATCCCCGCCGACGAGGCCGCTCGTCTGAAGGCGCAGCCTTGTTGCGGCATCCCCAAGAAGCAGCGCCGGGCCCAGTCACGCATCTCGAGCCCCGCTGCCTCCGAGTACTTCGTGGAATGGACCCGCTCTCGCCTATTCGAGAAGTACGGGAGTGCCCGGGTCTACGGCGGCGGCCTGCAGATCACGACCACGCTCGACCTGAACCTGCAGCGAATGGCCGAGCGGGCGGTCGACGCCAACCTGCCCGAGCTGAACTCCCTCGGTGAGCCGAACCCGAGCGCCGCGCTCGTGACGATCGACAACGCCACGGGCGAGGTGCTCGCGATGGTCGGCGGGCGAGACTGGAACCGATCCAAGCTGAACCTCGCGACCCTGCCGTGCGAGGGGTGCGGCCGCCAGGCGGGCTCGGCGTTCAAGCCGTTCACGCTGGCGGCCGCCCTGGCCGATGGCTTCGCGCTCCGCGGGCAGTACTGGTCGGGACCGTCGACGATCACGATCCCCGACGAAGAGTGCGAGGGGCCCGAGGGTCTGTGGACGCCCACGAACGCCGGGGACAGCTCGGCCGGCACCGTCGACCTCTACGGCGCGACCGTGAACTCCGTGAATACGGTCTACGCGCAGCTCGTACCCGCGCTCACCGGCGGGGCGGGCGACGTGGTGTACATGGCGCACCGGCTCGGCATCGAGAGCGAGCTGCCCGAGGTGTGCTCGATCACGCTGGGGAGCGTGCAGGTCAACCCGCTCGAGATGACGAACGCCTATTCGACGCTCGCATCGCAGGGTATCTACCACCGCGCGAATCCGCTCCACGAGGTCGACCGACCGAACGGGCAGCGCGCAGACCGCCGGGTGGACTCACCCGATCGCGACAAGCTCGGCGAGGTGGCCACCCTTGCAGATGGAGGGGCGAACCTCGCGAACGAGGTGACCTACGCGTTGCAGGGGGTCATCTCGGGCGGCACGGGCTCGTCGGCGGCGATCTCTTGGCCGGCCGCCGGCAAGACCGGGAGCGCCCAGGACAACGTGGACGCGTGGTTCTGCGGCTATACCGTGCAGCTCACGACGTGCGTGTGGGTGGGCTATCCGGAGGAGCAGCGTCCCCTGATCAACGTCGAGGGTGTCCCCGTGGTCTACGGCGGCACGATCCCCGCGGCGATCTGGAGGACATTCATGCAAGAGGCGATGGACTACGGACAGGACCACTGGGACTACACGACCGAGTTCTTCCCCGACTACACGCCCACCGGCACCCTGGGTGCCCCCACCCCGGTGGCCTCGCCGACGCCCCCGCCGCCGTCCCCGACCGACGAGCCCTCCCCGAGCGAGGACCCGTCACCGAGCGAGGACCCAAGCCCCAGCGAGGACCCGAGCCCCAGCGAGGACCCGAGCCCCAGCGAGGAACCGTCGCCGACCCCCTGATACCGATGCCGGTCTACGAGGCCTCGTTGAGCGCGGAGCGGCGCGACGGCGCGAGCTCGTCCAGGGGCAGGGCGGCGGTGATCGAGGTTCCTCGCCCGGGAGAGGCGCGCACGACGAGCGAGCCGCTCGCGAGCTCGACCCGTTCCCGCATCGATGCGAGGCCGACCCGACCCTCACGCAGGAAGTCGCGCGCGAGCGCCGAGTCGAACCCACGTCCGTCGTCCTCGACCTCGACCCGCAGGTGCAGCTCGTTGGCGGCCACGGTCACCGTCACCCGTTCCGCCCCGGAGTGCTTCGCGACGTTGGACAGCGCCTCCTGCACGACGCGGTAGGCGAGCGTCTCGATGTCTTCGGGGAGCGGCACGTCGACGCGTCCGGAGAAGTCGGTCTGCATGCCCTGATCGCTGCCGAAGCGCACCAGGGTCTCGCGCAGGGCCGCCAGCAGGCCACGCTCCTCGAGCACGGGCGGGCGCAGCCCTGACATCAGCCGCCGCAGGGCGTCGGCCTCGCCCGCCAGCTCCTCGCGGATCTTCATGAGCACGTCGACGCCCTGCTCGACGTCGCCGGCCTTGATCATCAGCAGCGCGGCCTCGAGGGAGAGCGAGGCAGCCGAGACGCCCTGGACCGGTCCGTCGTGCAGGTCGCGGGCGATGCGGTTCCGCTCCGCCTCGATCGCGGCGTTCGTTCGGCGCATCAGTCGGCTGCGATCCTCGTCGCGGTCCTGCAGGAACTGGAAGAGCGACCGGATCGTCTGGTCGGCGACGCGGGCGGCGGTCACGTCGCGCACGAGCAGGAGCGTCCGCGGCGGGGTGGTGGGCACGGCCGAGGAGCGCGACTCGAGGTAGAGCACCTGGCCGTCGGTCCGAGCGATCTGCGCCTGGCCGCCTTGGGGCAGCGACGCGAACGCCTCGTCGGCGCCCACGATCACCGAGGCGAGGGCGGTCCACGGCTGATCCTCGATCGATTCCGTGGGCATGCCGACCATCGACACGAAGGCCTCGTTGGCCCGCAGCACGATGCCCCGCTCGTCGAGCTCGACCACGCCGTCGACCGCGGTCTCGAACACGAGCCGCAGGTGCTCCTCGGACTGGCGGAGCGTCTCGTTCGCCTCGCGCACGCGCTCGAGGGCCTCGTCGGTCTCGCGCAACGCGCGTTCCTTCTGCTCCAGCGCCTCGCTGGTCTCCCGGTGCGCCAGCGTGCTCGCCGTCTGGTTCGACATGATGCGAGCCGCGATGCCGAGGCCGAGCAGCAGGATGATCGCCGTCGCCTGGGACCCGACCAGACCACGGTCGTCGCCGAAGATCGCAACGACGGCGAGCGCCGCGCACGCCGTCACCACCGAGAGGCTGGTGAGCACTGGGCGGGCCCAGCGGCGGGGAGCCACGTGCGGGGAGACGGCATCGCCCACGTTGTCGTCGAAGACCGCCCAGGCCGCGAAGGCCAGCGGCGCCAGCAGGAAGGGGAGCGCGATCGAGGGGAGCGAGCCGTCGTAGTCGCCCCTCGTCCAGTGCCAGCCGAAGGTCACCGTGGCTGCCGCCGTGCTCGTGAAGATTCCGAACAGCACCAGGTGACGGCGGGAGGGCGCCCAGAGCAGCAGGGCGCCGAACGCCGCCACCTGCAGCGCGGCGAGCACGCTGAAGATCGCGGCGGCCGTCGAAGCGTGGATCGAGGCGTCGATCGGTCGGATCACGACGTAGGTGAGGGCCGTCACCGATGCCACGATGAGGAACACGTCGGTGCCGATCTCGAGGCCGTCGCGCTCGTCGAAATGATCGCGGAACTCGGCTCTCGCGTACAGGATCAATGGCGCGAGGAACAAGGCGAAGGCGAGATCGGTCGTCGTGGGCGTGTAGCTCCCGGTGCTCCCGATGTCGGTGATCAGGAAGACGACGTTGGCGAGCCCGATCATGAACAGGGCGTAGGCGAGGTAGACGGTGCCGCGCCAGGCGTGCCCCGAGCTCACCGCTCGAAGGATCATGCCACCGGAGAGGAGGCAGGCGCCGGCGACCATGGCCTCGGAGGCCAGGGCCTGGTCCTCGGTCCCGGCCGGGAACGCCAGGTAGGTGAACACCCCGGCAACCGCGGTCACGGCGAGGAACAGGCCGGTGGCCACGCGTGCGCGTGGGCGATCGGCGGCATCGCTCATATGGCGTCAATGATGCCCGTTCGGGGCATCGGTCTCCATCACCCGGCTGGGGGTCGTTGCGGACCGGACGGACTAGCCCGGCGAGGGGACACGGCTCATTCGATCAGGCGAGGCCGGACGGTTCCCCGGCTCACTCGATCAGGCGACGACGCAATGCCTCCGCCACGGCCGCGGTGCGGTCGGAAGCGCCGAGCTTCTCGAAGATGTGCTCGAGGTGGGTCTTCACCGTGTCGGGGGAGATGTAGAGGCGTTCGGCGATGTCGCG
Organism: Actinomycetota bacterium; assembly: GCA_050692855.1. GTDB lineage: Bacteria > Actinomycetota > UBA4738 > UBA4738 > HRBIN12 > JAOUEA01. The sequence goes on from JBOGVO010000014.1 coordinate 4,192, forward strand.
GTTCGTGTGGCCGAACGCGAGCAGCTGCAGCACCTCGATCTCGCGCGCGGTGAGCGTCTCGGCCTTGCGGTCTCGTTCCTTGGCGGTGGACAGCTCCTCGGCGAGCGCGACCACGAGCTGAGGGTCGATCACCATGTTGCCCCCGGCCACCAGGCGCACCGTCTGGATCAAGTGCTCGGCGTCGCGCGCCTTCAACACGTAGCCGCGGGCGCCGGACCGGACGGCTTCCACCACGAACTGGCGGTCGTCGTAGGCGGTGAGCATGATCACACCGATGTCGGGCCACTGATCGCGGATCTCACGGGCGGCCTCGAGCCCGTCCATCTCCGGCATGCGGATGTCGATCAGCGCGATGTCGGGGGTCTCGTTGCCGATCAGCTCGATCAGCTCCTTGCCGTCGGCCGCCTCGCCGATGACCTCGATGCCGTCGGCCATGTCGAGGTACCGTCGCAGACCCTGACGGACCAGTGAGTGGTCGTCCGCGATCGCAACCCTGATCGTCACGTTCCCCTCCTGAAGGCCCCCCGAGTTCCGCACATCCTATCCGTTCGGGAGGCGACGCGAGGTGAAGGGGGCGGGATGAGGCGGCTGCCTCAGAACACGTCCCACCAGGTCACGAACAGCACGCCCAGCATCGCGTATCCGCCGGCGAACACCCCCACGACGAGCGAGCGGGGCAGGCGACCTCGTTCCACCGCCCGAGCCATGACCCAGAACGCCGGGAAGAGCACCACCACGAACCTCGGCATCGAGAGCAACGGCCGCACCGGCCAAGGGTAGGCGAGCGGCACCAACAGGCCGGCGAGCGCGTAGGTGGAGTAGCCGGGCCGCAGCCATCGCAGGCCCGCGATCACCGCCACGATCACCACGACGACCACCAGGGCGTCGAGGAGCCAGTACCCGCCGAGCCGCCAGGCGTCGGTCGCCGCGTCGGCGAGCGTGCGCACGGGGAAGGTCAACTCCCGCTGCCAGTTGATCTGGGCCGACCATGGCTCGATCGCGTCGCCGGATCGTGCCTCCCACCACGCCAGGTACAGCAGCGGACCGAGGCCGATCGCGCACGCGGCGGCGAGGCGGGGCATGAGTGACCGCCGGTCCTCATGCCATCGGTGCACCGCCTCCACGGCGAGCGCCAGCACGAGCACGATGCCGACGCTCCGGGTCGCCGCCGCGAGCGCACCGGTGAGCGCCGCGAGCCACCAACGATCGCGACGAGCGAACCAGAACGCCGAGATGGAGAGCAGCAGGAACAGGCTCTCCGAGTACGGCGCCAGCAGGAAGAACGCCGTCGGGAAGAGGGCGACGAACAGCACCGTCGACCGGGCGGCCTCCCGCGACATGCCTTCGAGCCGGGTGAGCCCATGCAGCATGACGAGGGCGCCGGCCATGCAGACGTTCGAGACGAGCAGGGCGGCTCCGAGCGGCCCGACGCCCGGGAGCCGGTCGACGAGATCGATCGTGAGCGGGTACAGGGGGAAGAAGGCGGCGCTGCCATCGGACGGGTCGTAGCCCCGCGTCGCGATCGCCAGGAACCACGCGGCGTCCTGACGTTCTGCCGCCGTGATCGCCGCATGCCACCCGGGCTCCACCGGCGCGATCGGCCACCCCGCCACCGCCGGCGGCCCGTCGCGCGAGGCGATCAACGAGACCGCGAGGACGCCGAGGAGGGAGAACCCCAGGCGCACCCCGACGGCGACGAGCAACGAGTCGCGGACGCCCTCGCGCAGGCGCACGTCGGCGTTCACGCCACCGAGACCTCGGGCGCCGGTCGTCGCTCACGACGCTCGCGACGCTCGCGACGCTCGATCTCGAGCGGCTCGGGCTCCCGGCGGACCCAGAGGACGATGCACCAGACCAGCACGAGGGCTCGCACGAGCACCGCCGCCTCGAACATGCCCTGGGTGGCGCCCGAGGTTCCCTGCATCGTGCCGAACCACGAGAACCGCGTGGCGAACACGGCCACGTCGGCGAGCGAGAACGCCACGAACGTCCACAGGTGCGGAAGCGTCAACGCGAACCACGGCAAGAGCCACAGCCCGTACTGGGGGGAGTACACCTTGTTCGTGAGCAGGAACGCGACGAGCAGCGGCAGCCCGAGGGTCCACCGAGGGAAGCTCGGATGCCTTCGGGACTTCACCGCCCACACCGCCGTCGCCGACCCGAGGAACAGCAGCAACGAGAGCAGGTTGATCCCCCGCACCGACGGACACACCCCGACGTGACGGCACGCGATGTACCAGAGGCTGTCGAAGTCGGCGGGGCGGTCGGTGTTGAATCGGAAGAACGTGAACCAGGCGGTCGGCGCCACGATCGCGAACGGGAGGTTGATCACCAGCCACGTGCCGACCGTGGTCCAGCTCATCACGATCGCGTCGTCCGGCCGTCGTTCCCGCAGTCGCTGCACCGCGAGGAGCACCACGAGCAGCGCGGGGTAGAGCTTCGTCGCGGCCCCGAGCCCGAGCGAGACGCCCGCCACCCGATCCCGGTGCAGGAAGAACGCGAGCAGTCCGGCGGTCGCGAACGCCACGGCCACGAGGTCCCAGTTGACGGTGCCGTAGACGAGCAGCGTCGGCGCGAGCGCGAAGTAGAGCGCGCGGGAACCGTTCGCGACGTAGAGCATCACCGCGGTCGCGATCGCGAACCCGGTCAGGAGCAGGGCGTTGACCCAGTAGAACGGCGCGTACTCGTCGCCCGCGATCGATGCGGCCAGGCGCATCACGTACATCGTGACGACCGGATACTCGTCGCAGTTCAGCTCGCTCGGTGCGCACGCATCGAGGAAGGGGAGCCGGGACCCCCGCAGCTGCTCGGTGTCGAGCAGCGGCACCACGTCGGTGTAGCAGAGCAGCCTGTACTGGGGGAGCTCGCTCCACTCGCCGGAGGAACAGGGGGCCTTCGACGCGATGCCGAACGCCATCGTGCCCACGACGCAGGCCAACACCACGCCGAGGTTCACGGGGACGCGCGCGGCGTGGCTCATCGGGCCGCATCGTAGCCGTCGCCCCGCCGCACAGCCTCCGGCGGCCTCGGGATGACCGTGCGAGTGGCGACTCGTAGAGTGTTCGGTCGTGAGGTACCGGGTGGAACAGCTCGCCGCGGCCTGCCAGGTCTCGGTCGACACGGTGCGCTACTACCAATCGAGAGGCCTGCTCCCGCCCCCCGCCCGGGAGGGGCGCCTCGCCTGGTACGGGCCCGAGCACGCCCAGCGGATCGAGGAGATCCGGTCGCTGCAGCGCAAGGGGCTCACCCTCGCCGCGATCCGCCGCGTGGTCTCGGGCGAGCTCGGAGCCGCCGACGCCGACCTCGCCGCCGCCGTGGCGGCGGCTCGCGACGAGACCGGCGCCCGGGCCGCCGCCGGGGACGGGCGAGCCCTCGATGCCGACGGCGCCGAGGGGCTCACCCTCGACGAGTTCTCGGCTCGAAGCGGTGTGCCCGCCTCGCTGATCCAAGCGGTGGAGCGCGAAGGCATCCGTCTCGGGCATCGTGACGGTGGGGACGACCGCTACACCTCGGCCGACATCGAGCTGGTCCGCACGGCGCTGCGACTCCTCGAGTTCGGCCTGCCCCTGCCCGACCTGCTGGCGCTGGCTCGCGACGCCGACGCGGCGATGCGCGGCTTGGCCGAACGGGCGGTGGAGCTCTTCGACGAGCATGTGCGCAAGCCGATCCGCGACACCGCCGGCGACGACGACCACGCCGCCGAGCAGATGGTCGCCGCGTTCCGCGAGCTGCTGCCGGCGGTGACGGCGCTGGTCTCGCATCACTTCCGGACGGTGCTGCTCGAGACGGCGGCCGAGCACATCGAGGAACCGTCGTGAGCGCGCCGCTTCCTCGCGGAGACGACAAGCGTCACGCGGTGCGGCGACTCTTCGACACAATCTCGCCTCGGTACGACCTCGTGAACCGGGTGATGACCCTGGGCATGGACGTGGGCTGGCGCCGCACGGCCGTGGCGTCGCTCCGGCTCCCGGGGCGCGCGCTCGTGGCCGACCTGGCGTGCGGCACGGGCGATCTCTGCCGTGAGCTGCGACGCCGCGGCTATCGGGCCGTGGGATTCGACTTCTCCCACGGGATGCTCGTGAACAGCCGCACCGACGCACCGCTCGTGGAGGCCGACATCCTGCAGCTGCCGCTCGCCGACGCCGCCATCGAGGGGGCAACCTGCGGCTTCGCGTTGCGCAACGTCGTCTCGCTCGGAGGCTTCTTCCGGGAGCTCGGCAGGGTCGTGCGCCCGGGTGGACGCGTCGCGCTGCTCGACGCGAGCGAGCCCGACGGGCGGCTGCTCCGCGCCGGACACGGCGTGTACTTCAACCACGTCGTGCCCCTCATCGGCGGCACGATCTCGAACAGGGCCGCCTACGCGTACCTGCCGAGGTCGATGGCCTACCTGCCGTCGCCGGGCGAGATGGTCTCCATGCTGCGCGACGCGGGCTTCCCCGACGCGGATCGACGCCAGCTCTCGGGCGGGCTCACCCAGCTGCTCGTGGGAACCCGCGGGTGAGCGGCGACCGATCCGGGGGCGCCTCGCCGCTCGGCCCGGCGTTCGACCTGCTGGCGGCGTACGAGCCTCGCGGCGGATGTTTCTTCGAACGCGAGGGGCTGGGCGTGTCGGCATCGCTCGGGCCCGGCGCGATCGAGATCGGGCCGGTGCCCCACCTCCGAGCGCTGGCACGGGCGACTCTCGCGGTCCTGCGAGGCTCTCCGATGTCTGGGCCGATGTCCGGGCCGATGGCCGGGCGCGGCGCCCCGCCCCCGGTCGCGATGGGAGCGCTGCCGTTCGATGCGCGTCCCGCCTCCCTCCTCGTGCCCGATCGCGCGGTTCGCCGCACCGACGGCGGAGAGACGTGGCTGCTCGACCGGCCGGGCGTCGCCGAGAGCGACGTGCCGTCCTTCCGACCGGAGCGGGTGACGGGCGACTTGCCCCACGAGGCCTTCCGACCGGTGCAGCTCACCGAGGAGCCGACGCAGGCCGGGTACGGGCGGGCCGTGACCGTCGCCGTCGAGCGGATCGCCGGGAGCGAGCTGGAGAAGGTCGTGCTCGCCCGGACCCTGGCAGTGGATGCGGGCCGAACGCTCGACGCGCGCCGGCTGCTGCATCGCCTCCGGGCCGTGGAGCCCCACTGCTTCACGTTCGCCGCACCCGTGGACGACGGCATCCTGGTGGGCGCGAGCCCCGAGCTCCTGCTCTCACGGCGAGGGTCGGTCGTGCGCTCGATGCCACTCGCCGGCACCGCCCCTCGCGCCGGCGATCCCGACGAGGACCGGGCGAACGCGGAGGCCCTCGCCGCATCGTCCAAGGACCGGGAGGAGCACGCGATCGTGGTGGAGTCCGTGGCCGAGGCGCTCGGGGCGTGCTGCGACGACCTCCGATGGGATCGGGAGCCCGTGCTCGAGCCCACCGCGAACGTCTGGCATCTCGCCACGAGATTCGAAGGACGGCTGCGGGACCCGGCCGTGACGGCCCTCGACCTGGTGGCCGAGCTGCATCCCACGCCCGCGGTCTGCGGCACGCCCCGGTCGGCTGCGCGCGCCACGATCGCCGAGCTCGAGCGGTTCGATCGTGGCTCGTACGCCGGTCCCGTCGGGTGGATGGACGCCGCGGGTGACGGCGAGTGGGCGATCGCGCTCCGGTGCGCGAGGCTCGACGGCGAACGGGCCACGCTCTTCGCCGGGGCCGGCATCGTGGCCGCTTCCGAGCCGTCCGCGGAGATCGACGAGACCGATCGGAAGTTCCGCGCGTTCCTCGACTCCCTGCGCTGGGGCTGACCGGCCGGAAACCGCGCCGGGTCAGGCGGGCGGCAGGCTCGCCCGCGCCGCTCGCCTCGTGAGGCCGAGCCGACCGAGCTCCAGCGACGCGAGGGGCTCGTGCCGACCGGCGTGGAGGTCTCCCCACGGATCGGCCGTCACCGAGGACAGGCGCGCGTACGAGAATCGGGTCGCGGCACGCATCGCGAGGTACCCCTCGATGGCGGGATCGCCGGCGTCGAGGGCCCTGCCGATGCGACGGCGATCGCGCGCGAGCGGCGCCCTGATGACGAGCCAGACGGCGATCGGCGGCAGGGTCGGACCGAGGGCGATCACGAGGCCGATCAGCAGCGACACGGTGAAGATCGTGTCCTTGCTGGCCTCTCCCTTGTCGATCGTGCCCTGACCGATGGCGTCGATCCGCTCCGCGATCGCCTGGATGCCGCTGCCGATCAGCGGCACGTCGGCGAAGCCCTCGAGCGCTCCTGCGGCGTCCGACACACCCTCCCCGGCGCCGATCACGCCCTCGCTCAGGCGGCTCAGCTCGTTGACCGTGCGCCCGAGCGTGTAGCCGATGGCGCACCACAGCAGCAGCCACATCACGAGGATGACGTCGATCGTTCGAGACGTGCGATGGGACACGGCGGGCCTCCGGTGTGCTCGGGACGCGGGGACCTGGGCATCGTAGGGCCGGGGACCGCGCGGCGCGAACCGTCTCGGCGTGAGGCTCGTCCCTCGCGAGCCTCGTGGTCAGCGGAGCGCGTCTGCCACGGTGCGGCGGAGGTCGTCTCGCAACCCCAAGGTCCGGTCGGGATCGACGACGACCTCGATCACGGTGAGGCCGGTGGCTTCCGCGGCCCGAGCGAGCGCCGTGGCCACGCCCGCCGCCCGGTCGACCTGGACGTGGCCCGCCCCCGCCGCCCGCGCCAGGGCGCCGAGGTCGGCCCGGTGGGGCGTGACGAACAGGTCGTGGTGCTCGGGCTCGTCGAGGTGCGGGAGCAGCGAGAAGATCTCGCCTCCGCCGTTGCGGACGACGACGATCGAGCAGTCGATGCCGCGCTCGGCGTTCCAGGCGACCGATCCGAGGTCGTAGAGGAACGTGAGATCGCCGAGCAGCGCCACCACCGGTCCCTGCGCTCCGGCCGCCACGCCGAGGGCCGTCGAGACGAGGCCGTCGATGCCGCTGGCGCCCCGGCTCGCCATGATCCGCAGCTCCTCGCGGGGGGCCATCGCCAGGTCGAGGTCGCGGATCGGCGTGGAGTTGCCGACGAAGAGCGTGCTGCCCGAGGGCGCGAGAGCCGCGACGTCACGGGCGATGCGGGGCTCGAAGGGCTCGTCCGTCGCGTCGAGGAACCCGTCGAGCGCGTCGCGCGCGCGGCCGTCGGCATGACGCCACGCCTCGGTCCACTCGGCGGGGGCGGGCAGCAGACGGCGTTCGCCGATGGCGCGCCCCATGGCGTCGGGGTCCACGGCGAGCCGCCACGAGGACACTCGCTCCACGTCGGGGTCGAGGTGCCATCGGTCGGCGACCACGAGGCGGTCGGCCGAGGCCACGAAGGTCCGGGTCGCTCTCGTCGTCGGCGCCGCGCCGAGCTGGAGCACGACCTCGGGCGTGTGGGCGGGGGCCCACGCCCGGTCGCTCGCCAGGGC
>JBOGVO010000015.1:0-4015 GCA_050692855.1 Actinomycetota bacterium
GATCTGGACGTGATCGCCGAGGGAGAGACACCGGCCGGCGACCCGGAAGCGGTGACACGCGAGGTCGCTCCGTGGGCCGATGCGGGTTCCACGTGGTGGCTCGAGACGAGGTGGGAGATGCCGCACCACGCGCCCGAGCGCATGGCCGAGGTGCACGAACGGCTCGCCGCCGGACCACCGAGACTCCGATGACCCGAGCGGGCGTTCACCCGTCCGCGCGCTCGTACGTCGCGAGGATCGCGCCTGTGGTCGTCACCCGGCTGTCCGTGAGCCGCAGGGGTAGGCGCGAGGCGTCGTCGCCGAACAGACGCTTGCCGCCACCGAGCAGACCGGGTCGATCATCAGCCGGAACCTGTCGATGAGATCGTGTTCGAGGAGGGAGTGCAGGAGCCCGCTGCTGCCGACCACGTGGATGTCGCTGCCGTCCGCCCGCTTCAGCTCGGTGACAGCCTCGACGAGGTCTCCCCCGATCAGTGTCGAGTGCTCCCACTCGAGCGGCTCCGTGAGCGTCGTCGACGCGACGTACTTCGGCTTCGTGTTCAAGGGGATCGCGATGACCTGCTCTTCCTCCGACGCGTTGGGCCAGTATGACGCGAGGAGGTCGTACGTGCGCCGACCGAGCAGGAACCCGCCCGCCTCGGCGTAGCCCTCGACGACCCACTCGCGGGAGACATCGTCGAAGTAGGCCATGTGCCACCCGCCGTGCTCGAAGCCGCCGTCGGTGTCTTCGTCAGGGTGTCCCGGTGCCTGCATCACTCCGTCGAGGGTGACCCACTCCACTGCGACCAGCTTCCGCATCGATGTCACCTCCTGGTGATCTTCCGCATGCGGTCCTCCTTCAGTGGCGTGCGGTCATCAGGTACGACCGCCGCGAGCCTCGGAACTCATCGCATCCGTTCCGTCTATCCTCGACGAAGGAGATGGTCGATGACCGATGACGACGCGACGACGGGCCAGGGCGCGGCCGAGGTCGACGCCTTCCTCGCCGCCCTACCGGATGACCAGCGCAAGGCGCTCGGCGACCTCCGGACTGTGATCAGAGCGGCGGCGCCCACGGCGACCGAGGGTCTCGGCTACGGGGTCCCGGCGTTCAAGCTGAACGGCCGGCCGTTCGTGAGCTACGGGGCGGGCAAGGCTCATTGCGCCTTCTACGTCCAGAGCCCCGGCGTCATGGAGGCGCATGCCGCCGACCTCGAGGGCTACGAGCTCGGGAAGGGCTCGATCCGCTTCCAGCCCGAGGCACCGCTCCCCGACGCTCTCGTTCGCACGCTGGTCGAGGCTCGTATCGCCGAGCTCGGGGTGCCGTGAAGCCTGCGCATCGCCAGGGCGCTCGATCATCGAGCGCGGTCCGGAAGATCCTCCCCAGGGAACACACCCGCGAGGTGTCCCGGCTCATCGCCCCGGTGGGGCCGTCACGTGGATGTGATGGATCCGCCGGTCATGGGTATCGCCCGGTTGTGGCTGGAGCCCCTCGAGGGGAGGGAACCTCGTTCCCAGGCCCGACGTGAGCCATCCGAGTCCCGAACGCCACCGAGAAGGAGATGGCTGCTGGCCTCCGATCGGCGGAAGGGTTGACAGGGTCGTTCGTCATGTTCTATAACCGCCTTGTTCTAGAAGAAAAAAGTTATGGAGGACGAATCGGTATGGCTGTCGCTGAGATCGAGCTCGATCAGGTCTTCGGAGCCCTCGCGGATCCCACGCGTCGCGCGATCCTGACGCGGCTCGCGGACGGGGAGGCGAGCGTCGCGCAGCTCACGGCGCCGTTCAGCGTCTCGCAGCCCGCGATCTCCCGCCACCTCAAGGTGCTCGAGGGGGCAGGGCTGATCTCGCGCACTCGGAAGGCGACCGCCCGACTCAGCCACCTCGAGGCCGAGCCGCTCCGCGAGGCAACCGAGTGGCTGCTCGGGTACCGCGAGTACTGGGAAGAGAGCTACGAGCGGCTCGACGCGCTACTTGCCGCACTCCAGCACAGGGAGTCCGAGCGATCGCCGACCCCACATCCGGGGAGCGATCCGACAGGAAGGAGCATGCCATGACCGAGTTGCAGATCACCGCGGAGCCCGGGGTTCCGCAGATCGTGACGAGTCGGGAGTTCGACGCCTCACGCGACCTCCTCTATCGCGCGTTCACGGAGCCGGATCTGATGGCCCAGTGGCTGGGACCGCGCAAGTACACGATGAAGGTCGAGCGGTTCGACCTGCGCGACGGCGGCACATGGCGCTATGTGCACATCGACGACGCGGGCAACGAGTACGGCTTCCACGGCGTCTTCCACGGCGACGCCTCGCTCGACGGCATCGTCCAGACCTTCGAGTTCGAGGGCGCACCCGGCCACGTCCAGATGGACACCGTCACGTTCGAGGAGCACGGCGGCGGCACGACCGTACGGACGAATTCCGTGTTCCAGACGGTCGAGGCCCGTGACGCGATGGTGGAGCACGGCATGACCGAGGGCATGACCGAGGGCTACGAACGCCTGGACGAGTTGCTGAACACGTCGCTGAAGTCCAGACACTGAACGGCGAGATCCGACCGATCCGCCGAACACCGAACAGAGGAGGGCACACCGATGGTCGACCAGAAGATCACCACGTTCCTGTGGTTCGACACCCAGGCAGAAGAGGCCGCGAGCTTCTACGTCTCGCTCTTCGAGGACTCAGAGATCACAGAGGTCGCGCGATACCCGGAAGGGAGCCCCGGTCCCACCGGCCAGGCGATGACCGTCAACTTCACGCTCGCGGGCCAAGAGTTCATCGCTCTCAACGGCGGGCCGCAGTTCCCGTTCACCGAGGCGATCTCGCTCTCCGTGCGCTGCGAGGACCAGGACGAGGTCGACCGCTATTGGTCGCAGCTGACCGACGGAGGCGAAGAGGGCCAATGCGGTTGGCTCAAGGATCGGTTCGGTCTGAGCTGGCAGATCAACCCGGATCGGCTCGGCGAGCTCCTGAGCGACCCCGATCCCGCCCGCGCGCAGGCGGTCATGCAGGCGATGCTCCAGATGCAGAAGATCGAGATCAAGGCTCTGGAGGACGCGGCGGACGCGGCGTGAGCCGCGCCTCGACGACAAGTCGAGCGTGCGGGTCGTCCCGCATGGGCGACGACCCGAAGGGGTGATGCACCTATGGAGCTGAAGCTCGAACTCCTGCCGGTTCCCGTCTCCAACGTGGACCGAGCGAAGGCTTTCTACGCCGACAAGGTGGGCTTCGTGGTGGACCTCGACCACGCGCCCAGCGACGACTTCCGCATCGTGCAGCTGACGCCTCCCGGGTCGGCCTGCTCGATCATGATCGGCAAGGGAACGATCGACACGGCCCCGGGCTCAGTGAAGGGAGTGCAGCTCGTCGTCGAGGACATCGAGGCGGCCCGTGACGAGCTGGCCGGCCGAGGTCTCGACATCAGCCCCGTCCGTCACTTCGAGGACGGCGAATGGGCCGACGGGAAGGGAGGGGATTGGAACTCCTTCGCTTTCTTCGACGACCCAGACGGCAACGGCTGGGCCTTGCAGGAACGCCCCGCCGGCGGTTGAGCCGATGAGCACGGTCGTGTTCGTCACGAGCATGTCGCTCAACAGCGACCGGCAACGCGATGTGCTCGGCACCTCGCTGCCCCCATCAGTTCACCGAGCTCGGCCCTCGTGCAGCATCGTGACCGACTTCGCGATCCGTCGCTGTCGGGTCTCGGGGGTCTTGGCGCCCTCGACCGAGAGCACGTGCCAGCGCTGCTTGCTGTACGACAGCCCTTGGAAGAACGCGTCGGCCCCGGCGTCTTTCGCGAGCGCCTCAGCAAGATCCGGCGGCACCTCGACCACGCGCGGCTCGGTGTCGAGCTCGACGTCGACCACGTCGCCGGCGGTGACACCGGCGACCCCACGAACGTCGGCGCTGACCCCGAACATGAACCGTCCGCCCACCGACGCGACGCTGCTGCGGTACGCATGACCACCGATCGTTACGCGCACCTTCGGATGTTTCCCTCCTCCCAGGCTCTCGACCACCTCAGCCGGCACCTCGATACC
>JBOGVO010000016.1:0-10099 GCA_050692855.1 Actinomycetota bacterium
CGCCGACGACGAACGCCTCTTCCGGGCCGACCGCATCCGTGCCGCCACGCGCACCGGTGCGCGCTTCGAGCCACGCGGGCTCGCCGGCGCGGGGCGTCCCCTGTTCACCCCGACGGGCGCGGAAGTCCCCGTGCGGGTCCGGCTTCATCCGGGCGCGCGCTGGATCGCGGAGTACTACATGACCGTCGACGCCGTGGAGCACGACGACGGATCGATCGAGGTCACCCTGCCCGCCGCCCGTCTCACATGGGTCGCGGGGCTGCTCCTGCGGGTCGGCGACGACGCCGAGGTGCTGTCTCCCCCCGAGGCGATGGAGGCCGTTCGTGACCTCGCCGCTCGCACGCTGGCTCGCTACCGCTGACCGGCGAGCCGAACGGCCGAGTGGCCCGATCCTCACGCCCTCCAAAAGGATGACCCGAGTTGGGTAGTCCCGATCCGGTCGAACCCTCTCAAGCCTCGCCCGAAGGGGGCCGATAGCTCCCGTGAGATGACAACGATCCGGACAACCTGCCCCAGGTGCGGCGAAGTCGACATGGGTCCCGAAGCGATCATGCTCTCGGTTCGCCAGAGCGGGCGCGAAGGCAGCTACCGCTTCACCTGCCCCAACTGTGCCGACGACGTCGAGAAGCGCGCCGACCGCAAGATCGTGGCCCTCCTCGTCTCCGCAGGCGTCGACATCGAGCAATCGGAGAGCGACCAGATGCTCTTCGACGACGACGAGCCGAACGATCCGCGAGGGCTGATCCCCCATGGCCCCGCGTTCTCGATCGACGACGTGATCGAGTTCCACTATCTGCTCGAGGACGACCGCTACATCGAGGAGTTCCTGGCCTCGAGCGGTGGAGCCGGCTGAGCCACGGGCCTGCGAGGCCACGGCGGCCCCGTCGTGTAGCATCGCCGTCAGTGAGCACCTGGCTCGTCACGTGGTTCATGATTGCCATCGTCTCGACGATCGCGGTGCTCGCGTTCCTGATCGCGCTGATCCGGCACCTCCTCGTGCTGGGCCGGACGGCCCGCCGCATGCAGGATGAGCTCTCCCCGATCGTGCAGGAGATCTCCGACCAGGGGATGCGCGCCGGCGATCGAGCCTCCAGGCTCACCCCGCCGCGGTGACCCGAGCGCCGTCGGGGCGACCCCCCACCCCGAGACCTCGACGGTAGGATTGGTGGGCGGGCGAAGGCCCGTCACACCATGCTCAACATCGGACCGCCGGAACTGATCCTCATCTTCGTGATCGCCCTCGTGATCGTGGGGCCCCAACGGCTGCCCGAGCTCGGACGCACGATCGGCAAGGGTCTGCGCGAGTTCCGGAAGATGCAGGACGAGGTCAAGGACATGGTCAACACGGGCATGGGCGAGGACATCAAGCGGACGGCGTCCGAACTGAAGCAGACCGCTGCTGATCTGAAGAGCGCCACCGACGTCCGGTCGGCCTTCAGCAGCGATGTCCCCCGAACGAGGCCTCACCACCCGGCGGGAGCCGACACGCCGGTGGAACCGGCACGCGAGCCGGTCGAGCCCGTGGGATCGGTCGAGCCCATCGGGTCGGACGAGCCGGTCGCTCCTGGCGAGCCCGATGCTCCCCACGATCCCCGAACGCCGGGCGACGACCCGCCGGAGCACGCCCGGGCATGACGGTGATCCCCAGGTTCCTCCGTCGATCGGAGGCCGAGCGCACCGGCACGATGTCGGTGATGGAGCATCTCGAGGAGCTCCGTCGGCGCATCGTGATCTCCTTCATCGCGATCCTCGTCGGCGCCGTCGCCGGGTGGTTCCTCTACCCCTTCGTGCTGGACCTCCTGCGGAAGCCGTACTGCCAGTTCTGGTTCGATCACCCGGACCTGCGCGCGACCGATACGTGCGCCCTGGTGTTCAACAGCCCGGTCGGCGCCTTCCTCACCAAGCTGAAGATGGTGGGCTTCCTCGGCTTGATCGTCGCGTTGCCCGTGGTCCTCTACCAGCTCTGGGCGTTCATCGTGCCCGGGCTCACGAGCCGAGAGAAGAAGTGGTCGATCCCGTTCATCGCCACGTCCACCCTGCTGTTCATCCTGGGGGCGGCCTTCTCGATCTGGACGCTCCCGAAGGCTCTGGATTTCCTGCTCGGCTTCGGTGGGGAAGGGGTGAAGCCCCTCATCTCGTTCGACACGTACGTCGGATTCGTCACCCTGGTCACGCTCGCGTTCGGGGTGTCGTTCCTGTTCCCGGTGGTCCTGGTGTTCTTGGAAGCCGTCGGGGTGCTGTCGTGGCAGCGGCTCGCTTCGTGGCGCCGCTGGGCGATCCTCGGCATCTCGGTGTTCGCGGCCGTCATCACGCCGAGCGGCGATCCCTACACGATGCTTGCGATGATGATCCCGATGTACGTCTTCTACGAGGCCTCTATCATCATCGGTCGCATCATGAAGCGCGGCACCGCGACCGGATAGGACGAGCATGGCGATCAAGGGCAAGCGGAAGTCGAGACCACGCGCGGCGCCGCGCGCGCCGCGGCGCGAGCCCGTGGCTGTGCCCGTCCCGTTCGTCCGCCGCCGATGGGTGCAGGTCGTGGCGGCGTTCTTGCTCGGGGTCGGCGCCATGACGCTGTTCGTGGTGATCACGAACGCCGTGCGAGACGCGAGCGCGGAGTCCGAAGCAAGCGCCCGGGCTTCCGACCGGCGGGCAGCGGCGACCGGATATCGGGCGGCGGTGCAGGCGGCGTTCGGGCAGGTCGGGGTCGTGAACCCTGGCGTTCCCCCGACCGTGTTCGTCGAGATGGACGCGGCTCTCGATGGGCTCTCGAAGGGGAAGCCGCCCCTCGACGCCGCAGCGACGTTCCGGTCCGGCTCGAACGATGCGGTCGCAGCCGCCGAGTCCCTGGCCTCCTTCGCCGTGGCAGACGCCGTGCGCGACAAGGGGTTCGAGCCGCTGCAGGTGGCAGCGTTCACCGGGTCGGCGGCCCAGCTCGGCCAAGCCCTGGACCTCTACGGCAAGGCGGCTCGCGTGGCCGGTGCGGCGCTCGACGCCGAGGGGGCCGCAGCGGCGCGCCTCACGAAGGTGGCCGTGGAGCTGCGCGATACGGCCCGCACCCAGCTCGCCGAGACGTGGAACGAGTACCTCGCGGCCTTGCGTGCCGGAGGGGTGAACGAGGGCCCGGCCACCGACGGTCTGGTTCCGGAACTGCCGGGCGGCGGCGGATAGGTCGCGTTCGGCCCATGGTTGGCTCGGCGCCCATCGTGATCGTGGCCAACCCCACCGCGGGGCGCGGCAAGGCCGGAAGGCTCATCGGCGCCGCCGACTCGATCCTCCGCGACCTGCGCATCGAACACGAGATCGAGGTGACGGGTTCGCCCGATGAGATGGAGCGGACGTGTCGAACGGCGGCCGAGCGTGGGGCCGAGGTCGTCGCGGTGATCGGGGGTGACGGCACGGTCTCCTGCGCGGCGAACGGCCTGGTGGGCACCGAAGCCGCACTCGGAGTGATCCCGGCCGGCACGGGGGACGACTTCGCGAAGACGATCGGCGCCGGCGCGTTCCGTCCGGCCGTGCGACTGCTCGCGAACCCGAAGCTCGAGCGGGTGGACGTCGTGCGGGTGCATGCGGGCCCGGCCGAGCGGTACTTCGTGAACATCGCCGGCGCCGGATTCGACTCGGAGGTGAACGAGACCGCCAACGCGATGACGGTGAGCCTCGGCGGCACGGTCACGTACGTGGCGGCGCTCGTCAAGACCTTGTCCCGGTTCGCGCCGGCTCGCTACGAGCTCACCGTCGACGGCGCGGCCCTGTCGCTCGACGCGATGCTCGTGGTCGTGGGCAGCGGGATCGCCTTCGGGGGCGGGATGCGCGTCCTCCCCGACGCCTCGATCGTCGACGGTCTCATGGATGTGTGCATCGTCGGGGCCCTCTCGAAAGCCGCCTTCCTCATGGCGTTCCCGAAGGTGTTCGCTGGCCGGCACACGAGTCATCCGAAGGTGCGGATGCTCCGAGCGACGAGCGTGTCCGTCGAGGCGAACCGGGCGATGCAGGTCTATGCGGACGGCGAGCGGATCGGCCCCCTGCCGGCTCGCTTCGAGATGATGGCTCGAGCCCTTCCCGTCGTGGTGGGGCCTGACGCGAAAGGCGTGCGATGACCGAGGTTGCCGACGGCGTGGTGTTGATCCATGCGTTCCCGCTCGATGCTCGGATGTGGGACGAGCAGGTGGAGCGGCTGCGACCGCGGATGCCCGTCGTCGCCCCCTCGCTTCCGGGGTTCGGTGGCAGCGAGAGCTCCGGCTCCCCGCTGTCCATGGGCGCCGCAGCGGATCGCTGCCTCCGCGAGCTCGACGCTGCGGGCATCGAACGGGCGGTGGTCTGCGGGTCCTCGATGGGCGGCTACGTCGCGTTCGAGGTCTGGCGCATGGCCCGCCAACGCGTGGCCGGCATGGTGCTCGCCAACACGCGTTCGGGGGCCGACACCGAGCAGGCGGCCGACGGCCGCAGGGCTTTGGCGGCTCGGCTCCGCGCTGAGGGGAACGGCTTCCTCGTCGCGGAGCCACCACCGCTGCTCGCGAGCCCGATGGGCGATGGTGCGTGGGGGTTCGTTCGAGAGGTGATCGCCGACCAGCCGGCGGAGTCGATCGCGGCGGCGGCCGAGGGCATGGCGGAACGATCAGATTCCACGCCGGATCTGGGCACGATCGACGTGCCGACGCTGGTGCTGACGTCCGACGCGGACGAGCTGATCCCGGCCGAGGTGAGCCTCCAGATGGTGCCCCACATCGCGGACGCCCAGGCGGTGACGATCCCGGGCGCCGGGCACCTGTCGAACCTCGAGGACCCGGCCGCCTTCGAAAGCGCGCTCGGCGGCTTCCTCGATCGTTTCCGCTTCGTCTGATCGGCGCGCCCCGGCCGTCCCTGCACGTTCGAGGGAGCGGCGAGCCGCCCGTAGACTGGCTGTCGTGGTGACCCCGCAGGCGTTCGCCGCCCGGTTCCCGTTCGCCCTGGACCCGTTCCAGCGGCAGGCCGTCGATGCGGTCGATGCCGGCATGTCGGTGCTCGTCGCCGCGCCAACCGGGAGCGGCAAGACGGTGGTGGCGGAATACGCGATCGAGCGCGCGCTCGACCGAGGCGGCAAGGCCTTCTACACGACGCCGCTGACGGCGCTGTCGAACCAGAAGTACGGCGACCTGGCCGCCAAGCACGGGGCCGACCGTGTCGGGTTGCTCACGGGCGACAACACGATCAACTCCGAGGCGCCCGTCGTGGTGATGACGACCGAGGTGCTCCGCAACATGCTGTACGAGCGGTCCGACACGCTGCAGGGTCTCGAGAGCGTCGTGATGGACGAGGTGCACTACCTGCAGGACCCCTACCGGGGCGCCGTCTGGGAAGAGGTGCTGATCCACCTGGCGACCAGCGTCGGCGTCGTCTGCCTGTCCGCCACCATCTCGAACGCGGAGGAGTTCGGGGAGTGGATCCGCACCCTGCGTGGCGAGACCCGCGTGATCATCGAGGAGACCCGCCCGGTGCCGCTCGAGCACCACTACCTGATCGGGCACCGCCTGCATCCGATGCACGTCGAGCAGGACGGCGTGGCGATCCCGAACCCGTACGTGGTCTCGCTCACGCAGAACGAGCTGCGGACCAAGACCTACTACCGTCGGGGCAGCGGCTACCCGCAGCAACAGCGCATCTCACGGCCACGGGAGGGGCATCGGCGGGTCTACGTGCCCCGGCGGGAAGAGGTCGTCGACGTGCTCGAGGAGCACGGCATGCTCCCCGCGATCTACTTCGTGTTCAGCAGGGCGGGCTGCGATCGGAGCGTGCGATGGATGCGCGAGTCGGGCATCCGGCTCACGACCCGGGCGGAAGCCGATCACATCCGCGAACGGGCCGAGATCCGAGCCGCGTGGATCGACGAGGATGACCTCGTCACGCTGGGGCTCTACGAATTCCTCGACGGACTCACCGCGGGCGTCGCGGCCCACCACGCGGGCATGCTCCCGGTCTTCAAGGAGACGGTGGAGGAGCTGTTCGAGGCCGGCCTCGTGAAGGTCGTGTTCGCGACCGAGACGCTCTCGCTCGGCATCAACATGCCGGCCAAGACGGTGGTGATCGAGGATCTGTGGAAGTTCCAGGGAGAGCGGCACGAGCTCCTGACCCCCGGTGAATACACGCAGCTCACCGGGCGGGCGGGTCGCCGGGGCATCGACGAGGTGGGGCACGCGGTGGTGCTGTACCAGCGTCAGGTCGACTTCGAGCGGGTGGCGACGCTGGCCCAGCGTCGCACCTACGACCTCGTCTCGTCGTTCAGGCCTTCGTACAACATGGCCGTGAACCTGGCTCGCAACTACACCGAAGAGCAGGCGCATCACCTGCTGAACAGCTCCTTCGGGCAGTTCCTGGCCGACCGGAAGGTCGTGGGCCTCGAGCGTGAGCTCCAGCGTGAGGCCGAGGCGATCGAGGGATACCGCGCGAACATGCGCTGTCACCTCGGCGACTTCGACGAGTACTGGTCGATGCTCTCGAAGGCTCGCCGCATGCGCGAGGAGGATCGCAAGGGACACGAGGAGGCCCGAGCCGATTCGATCCGCGAGGCCGTGGGCAAGCTCCGTCCCGGCGAGGTGATCGCGGTCCCGAACGGCAAGCGGGGCGGTCTCGGCGTGATCGTGAGCTCGCGAGAGGGGAAGCCCACCGTCCTCACGCAGGACCGGCGGTTCTTCCGTCTCGCGGCCCGTGACTTCCCCGATCCGCCTGCGGTGCTCACCCGCATCCCGCTGCCGCGCTCGGGCAGCGCCAGGAGCAGCCGGTACCGTCGCGACGTGGCGGCGAAGCTGGTTTCGCTGCGCGTCAGGTCGCCGAAGGTCCCCAAGCACCGAGCTGATCCCAGGGTCGAGCGCGAAGCCGCGAAGCTCGAGGAGCGTGCGGCGGCCCACCCCTGCCACGACTGCCCGGAGCGAGGCAAGCACGAACGGTGGGCGAGACGGGTGGACGAACGCGCGGCGCCGCTCTCCTCCGTCCAACGCCGCATCAGGGTCAGGACCGAGACACTCGCACGGCAGTTCGACCGGGTGCTCAGCGTGCTGCGCGACCTCGGGTACGTCGAGGGCTGGGACGTGACCGAGAAAGGCCGCAGCCTCTCCCGCATCTACGGGGAAGGCGACATCCTGGTGGCCGAGGCGCTCTCCCGTGGGCTCTTCGACGGTTTGGAGCCGGCCGAGGTCGCCGCGCTCCTGTCGTCGGTCGTGTACGAAGGCAGGGAACGCGTCCCTCTCTCGGGCAACATGCCCACGCCGGCCACCGAGGAACGGTACGAGCTGCTGCAGCGAACGTGGCGAACCGTCCGGCGCACCGAGGACGAGCACCAGGTGCAGCTCTGCCGGGAGCTCGAAGCGGGATTCGCCGGGCCGATCTTCCATTGGGCGAACGGCCGACCTCTCGACGAGGTGCTCGCCGAGACGGAGATGGCCCCCGGCGACTTCGTCCGGAACTGCAAGCAGCTGCTCGATCTCCTGCGCCAGGTGGAGGACGTTGCCCGGCCCGAGGTCGCGGGGTTGTTCGGGCGGGCTCGGTCGGCCGTGCTGCGAGGCGTCGTCGCCTACACGGGCCTCTAGCTACGATGCGAGCGCGATGACGAGCCCGTTCGGCAGCCTCGCGGTGATCGCCGACCCCGGCGCGGGGCGCGGTCGAGTGGGCGACGGGTTGCCGGCGCTGCAGCGGGCCCTGGCCGCGAACGGACTCGAGTATCGGCTGAGCGTCACCGAAGAGGCCGGCGACGGCGCTCGGCTCACCGCCTCGGCGTTCGACCAAGGATTTCGCTACGTGGTGGCGGTGGGCGACGACGCCACCGTACAGGACGTGGTGAACGGGTTCTTCAGGGAGGGAGCCCCGATCGTCGATGACCCGGTGCTCGGTGTGGTGGCCGCCGGGGCCGGCAACGACCTCCTGCGGAGCTTCGGCCTGCCATCGGACGTCGACGGCGGGGTCCGGCACCTGTCGGGGGACAACACCTATCCGCTCGACGTGATGCGCATCACCTGCGCCGGACCGGAGGGGGGGTCTCGATCCCGGTACGCCCACAACCTCGCCCAGGTGGGGCTCGGCGCGAACGTGGAGCTGGCGCGACGTCGCCTGCCGGCCGGTCTCGGCGACCGGCGCCGCCAGTTCCTCGGGTTCTGGCGTGGGTACGTCGGCACGAGGCGTCAACGGCTCCGCATCGGGTACGACACGAAGACCTGGGAGGGTGACGGCTTCCACGTCGTGGTGGGCAACGGTCAGTTCGCCTCGGGGGTGCGCCTCTCGCCGAGGTCCTACCCGGGCGACGGCGTGCTCGACGCCCTCGTCTTCACGGGGCAGAAGTCCGACGCCTACACGATGATGCCGCGGATCATGCGCCACGGCGGGCACGTGCCCGACGACGCGATCAAGGAGCTCCGCGCGAAGATCCGGTTCTCGATCGAGGCCGAGCGACGGATGGCTGTCGTCGCCGACGGTGAGCCGTTCGGCACGACGCCCGCGACGTTCCAGGTCGTACCCCAACAGATCCGGCTGAAGCTCTGATCGACGGGGAGGAGACCACGTGCAGGCCCGCCTGAGCGATCGGATGCGCCGCGTCGGTGAGGAGGCGAGCGCCCAGGGGTTCGACGCGCTCGTCGTGGCTCCCTCACCCGACCTGGCCTATCTCACCGGGTACGATCCGATGCCGCTCGAGCGACCCACGCTCCTCGTGCTGCGATCCGGACACGACCCGGTGATGCTGGTGCCCGAGTTGGAACGGGCGCTCGCCGCGGCCTCGCCCGGAGGATCCGGGATCCACCTGGTCGGCTGGACGGACGGCGCCGATCCCTACGCCGAGGCGGCGCGGTTGTTGCCGTCGAGCGGACGGGTCGCGATCGGGGACCGCCTCTGGGCGAGTCACCTGCTCGGATTGCAGGGCGCCCGACCCGAGCTCTCGTTCGCGCCCGGTTCACCCGTGATCGGGCGCCTTCGGGCCGTGAAGGACGACGACGAGCTCGCCGCGCTCCGCCGAGCGGCTCGAGGTGCCGACGAGGCGTTCCGGCAGATCCGATCGATGGGGTTCCTCGGCCGGCGCGAGGAAGAGATCGCGTCCGACCTCGCGGATCTGCTGCTGCGCAACGGTCATTCCAGCGTGGGCTTCACGATCGTCGCCAGCGGTCGGAACGCCGCCTCCCCGCATCACGAACCCGGAGGACGTACGATCCTGCCGAGAGACGCCGTCGTGATGGATTTCGGCGGTGAGCTCGGAGGCTATCACAGTGACACGACCCGAACGGTCGTGGTGGGCGAGCCCCCCGCGGATTTCGAACGGGTCTACGACGTGGTGCGAGAGGCCCAGCACGAAGCGTGCGAGTCGGTGCGGCCGGGCATCGCCGCCCAGGAGGTCGATCGAGTAGCTCGCCGCATCATCGACGATGCCGGACTCGGTGCGCGGTTCATCCACCGCACGGGGCACGGGATCGGCCTCGAGGTCCATGAGCCCCCTTACATCGTAGAAGGGAACGACTGGGTGCTGGAGCGAGGCGTCTCGTTCTCGGTGGAACCCGGCATCTACCTCGAAGGGGAGTTCGGCGTGCGCATCGAGGACATCGTGGCGGTCACCGACGACGGGGTGGAGCGGCTGAATCGCTCGACGCGAGACCTCCAGGTCGTGGAGTAGGTTCGCCTCATCCGGTCGAGCCGAGGCTGCGAACATCGCGTATGAGCACCAGGTTCGACTTCGACCTCGATCGGTTCATCCGGACGTCGGGCAGGGTCGACCTCTCCGAGGTGGAGTGGCACCGGGTGAGGGAGACCCGTCTCACTTCCGAGGAGATCCGGGTCGTTCGCTACATGATGGACATCGAGTCGCACACGGTGATCTTCCTCCGCGACCTGCTCGCCACCCACGCGGCTTTCGACCCGGATGTCACCGCGTTCCTCTCGTGTTGGAACTACGAGGAGTACTGGCACGGCGAGGCGTTCAGCAGGCTCCTGGGCGAAGCGGGCGTGCCGGTCGCCCCGGACCCGACCGAGATCGTGCACCACGACGGGGCGTACCCGACCCGCCGCAAGCGCGCGCACTCGATCCGTCGCGCCCTCGGAGTCTCCGGATCCCTCGGACGCCTGGGCACCTTGATCGGGTCCGCGA
>JBOGVO010000017.1:0-27330 GCA_050692855.1 Actinomycetota bacterium
GCTCGAATCCTCGACGCGACCGAGGGTGCCTCGCGTTCGTCGCTGCACGCCGAGCCCTATCGCGAGCGAGGCGCGCGAGCCCACCGGCTCCTCGCGGAGGGCCGCGTCGAGGAGGCGGCCCGGGTTCTGGTCGGCGTGGGGCCCGGGCTCACGCCGTCGGGCGACGATGCCCTCGCGGGGGCCGTGCTCGCCCTGCGGGCGGCGATCGGGCCGGACGCCGAGCCCCTCACCCGGCGCGCGGCGGACGCGGGCGAGACCGGCGAGATCTCGCGGAGCTTCCTCCGCTGGGCCGCTCGAGGCCAGGCGCTCGCCTCCGCTCACGACCTGCTCCTCGCGGCCGCGGGTGGCGACGGGCAGGGAACGGCCCGTGCGGCCCGACGCCTGGGGATGGTCGGCGAGACGTCGGGCGCGGACTTCCTGCTCGGCCTCCGGTGGGGGGTCGAGGCCGCTGCTCAACGGGTCGCGACGCCCTCGGTCCACAGCCTCCGATAGATCGTCGCGTGGTCCCGAGCCGAGGCCGCCCACGAGAAGCGCGTCGCCACCTCGGGCCCCCGGGAGCCCAGCCACCGTCGGATCTCAGGGTCGCAGACGAGGCGTCGCATCGCCGCGGCGAGGCTGCCCGCGTCTCGCGCCGGCACCAGCAGCGCGCTCTCGTCGTGGCGCAGGTACTCGCGGAAGACCGGCAGGTCGGAGGCCACGACCGGCAGGCCGGCGGCCAAGGCCTCCAGCACGACCAGGCCCCACCCTTCCTTGACCGACGGGAACGCGAACGCGTCTGCGGACCAGTACCACGAGGGCATCCTCTCGTCGTCCACGGTGCCCACGACCACCACGTCGCGGCCGAGCTCGAGCCCGAGCGTGCCGGCACGCCCGAGCACCTCCGATCGGTACGCGGCGTAGTCCTGGAAGGAATGTCCGCCGACGACGGCGAGCATCGGCGGCGCCTCGAGCGTTCGCTTCAGCTCCGCCAAGGCTTCGATCAGCTCCATGCTGCCCTTCCGTGGCTCGATGCCGCCGACCGTGAGGAAGCAGAACCGATCCCCTGCGCCGATGCCCTTGCGCACCGGGGCGGGATCGAAGTCGCCCGGCCGGGTGAACCGAGCCGCGTCGACGCCGTTGCTCACCACCGTGGCGTCCACCCCATAGTCGGCGCGGAGCAGGTCCCGCCAGAACCCGCTCACGACGAAGACGTCGTCGGGCTCGAGGATCGACCGCCGCTGGCAGTCGATTAACGCCTCGGTCGTGAAGTCGTCGACGTGGTGGACCGTGCGGACGACCAGCCAGGGCGCGCCGCCCGTGCCGACCGCCGTGGCTGCCCGGGCCGAGATGCAGTCCTCCGCGTGCGCGATGTCGAAGCGCCCGGCCTCCGATGCGAGGACCTCCTGCAGGGCGGCGACCGACGCGAAGACGCGATCCTCGAGGGTGCCGGCAGGCGCCGGCGCCGGCGCGACCGTGTGGGGGGCGCTCACCTGGCGATAGAAGCCCACTGAGGGGTCGCCCAACGCGAAGAGATGAACCGGCGCGCCGAGCCGGTGCAGCTCCTCGGCGAGATGGACGGCGTGAACCACCCCGCCGCGCGGGCGCGTCGAGTAGGTGAGGATCGCGACCCGCGGCTCGCCCGCCCGCCTTCTCACGGGACCTCCTCGGCGACCTCGGGACGCCGGGTCGCGATGGCCGC
The DNA here is from genome assembly GCA_050692855.1 of Actinomycetota bacterium. Lineage (GTDB taxonomy): Bacteria > Actinomycetota > UBA4738 > UBA4738 > HRBIN12 > JAOUEA01. Next base: position 1,679 of record JBOGVO010000017.1, read on the forward strand.
GGCCATCAACGCCGCCCGGGCGTCGGTCGGCGCCAGCAGGCACCCCGCCTCCTCGAGCTGGGCACGCTGCCGCCGCACGTCCTGGGGGTCGGAGTCCGTTCCCAACACGTAGGCCACGACTGCGGGACCGCCCCGGCGGCGGGCGACCTCTTCACACGGGAGCGAGAGCACCCCGGCCGGATCGGGATGGGCGCCGTGACCCAACACGACGTCGAGCAGCACGACGGCGGTTCGGGGATCGGCGCCCTCGCGGCGGATCGCGTCGATCCTGGCCTGGGGGTCGATCATCGGATGCGGCCGGCCCCGCGTGTACTCCTCCTCGCCCATGTCGAGGCACACGTGCGCGCCCTCGGGCGCCGGCAGCCCCCACCCCTCGCGCAGCGGGGTGTTGGAGTGGACCGGTCCCAGCCTCCCGGACATGACGACCATCGATTCGTAGCAGAGCGTGCCGCCCGAGAAGAGCCCGCGCACGGCGGTCCGTTCCGGCGGCATCGCCTCGGCGACCGGTGCCACGATCCTCGCGCGCCCCTCGCCCGGGTGCGGTCGGTCGAGCCCCGCGAGCGCCACCGCGTCGGCGGCGGCCTCGTCGAGGGTCCGCGCGACGCTCGCGCCGCCGGACGGCGACGACACCCCCTCCCAACCGATCAGCGCCACCACCGTGGGCGTGGCGTCCAGCGTGCCGAGCAATCGCTCGGCCACCTCAGGGGCGGGCGGCTTCGAGACGAACAGCACGACCCCGACCCGGGGATCGGCCGCGAGCGACCGCAGCGCCAGCTCGGACATCGTGCCGCCGACGCGCTCGGACAGGTCGCGACCCCCGACCCCGATCACGTCGGTCACGCCACCGCCCCAGCGGTCGATCAGGCTCATGACCTCCTGGGCCCCGGAGCCGGCCGCGGCGACGACACCCACGCTGCCCCGCCGGACCGCGTTCGCGAAGCCGAGGCCGACGCCTCCCAGCGCGGCCGTGCCGGCGCCCGGGCCCATGACCAGCAGCCCCAGACCGGCGGCGCGCTCCTTCAACGCGATCTCGTCCTCGACCGGCACGTTGTCGCTGAAGAGCAGCACGTGCAGCCCGGTCGAGAGCGCCTTCTGCGCCTCGAGCGCGGCGAACTCCCCCGGCACCGACACGATCGCGACGTTCGTCCCGGGGAGCGACTCGACGGCCCGCTCGATGGACCCCGGCCGGGGAGCGGTCCCGGCCGCCTCGGCCGCCGAGCCCTCGCCCGCGGCCGCGATCGCGCCCTCGCCCGCGGCGAACCCGGCCTCGGCCGCTTCGTCGTCGTCCGCGATCACCGCGAGCACCAGGTCGTTCGCCCTCGCGCGCGAGAGCGCCTCGTCGTCGAATCCGCGGCCGACCAGGATCTCCACGTTGGCCGGCGTGGCCATGACCGCCGCCGCCCACTCGACGCCGCCGCGCTGGCCCATCGTCCTGGTCGCGGCCATGAGCCGCACGGAGTCGACGTAGGAGTCTGGCTTCACGCGCGCGAGACGGGTCGTCACCGCACACCCCCCGCCGCCCTCCGGCGCCGCATCGTCATGACTGGCGCAACGCCATCCAGAGGGCGCGAGCCGGCTTCGTGCCCGGGTTCCACCATCGGTGGGGCCTGTCCGTCCGGAAGTGCAGCGCGTCGCCACGCCTGATCACGAACTCCTCCCCGTCGACGTCGAACACCAACGACCCGGTGAGCACGTACACGAGCTCCTCGCCGAGGTGCTCCATCGGCCGCGGCCCGCTGTTGGCCCCCGGTTCCACCGTGGCCGACGCGCCCGCCATGTAGAAGCGGCCGTACGGCCCGCTGATGCCCGCGAGCTCCAGCCCCTGCTTCGACGTGAACACCGGACGTCGGGACGACGCACGGATCAGGACGGCGGCGCGATCCTCCTCCTCGTCCTCGGAGACGAGGTAGGTGATCGACCGGTTCAGGGCGCCGGCGAGCTTCATGAGCGTCGTGATCGTCGGCACCATGGCGTTCCGCTCGATCTTGTGGATCGCGGCCGCGGACACGTCGGAACGCTCGGCGAGCTGTTGCAGGGACATCCTCTTCTGCTGCCGCAGCTGGCGGATCTTCGGTCCTATCGCGGCAACCGCATCGTGCATCGTGACTCGGCTCGACAAGCTCCCGGGGAGGTGGATAGAGTGCTCATATTACAGGCGGAACGGCTGTTCATCATAGTGAACGCCGTTGTCGCCGCGCAACCGGGGAGGGTGCGCAGTGCCGCGGAGGATCGTCGTCGTCGGTGGGGGCGCTGCAGGCATCGGCGCCGCGGGCGCCGCCAAGCAGACGGACCCCGGCGCGGAGGTCATCGTCTTCACTGAGTTCGAGGACGTCGGCTACAGCCCGTGCGGCATCCCGTACGTGCACGGACGCGAGATCCCGACGTTCGAGCAGCTGTTCCTCGCCACGAGGCAGACCTACGAGGACGCCGGCATCGACATCCGATACGAGACACGGGTCACGAGCATCGACCCCGCCGGCCGCGGGGTGCAGGTCGAGGGTCTGGGGACCGTCCCCTTTCATGCCCTCGTCGTGGCCACGGGGTTCGAGTACGCCGATCCGGGCGTGCCGGGAGGCGATCTCGACGGCCTGCACTACGTGAAGAACATTCGGCGGGCGATCGAGTGGGACCCCGTGCTCGACGACGCGAAGGTCGCCGTCGTGGTCGAGGCGACGCCCCTGGGGCTCGAGATGGTGACGGCGCTGGCGCACCGGGGCCTCGAGACCCACCTGGTCGACCCTCGCCCGTGGGCGCTCGCCGAGGTGGCCGACCCCGACATCATGCAACCGGTGCAGGACTCGTGGGCCGACATGGGCGTGAAGATGCACTTCAACACGCCGGTCGAGGCGTTCGTCGGCGACGGGAAGGTCCGGGCGGTGAAGACGCCCCACGAGGAGCTACCCGCCGACGCCGTGGTGATCTGCACGGACAAGCGTCCGAACAGTCGTCTCGCTCGTGAGGCCGGCATCAAGATCGGCAGCACGGGCGGCATCATCGTCGACCAACGCATGCACACCCGGACCGACGGCGTCTACGCGGCCGGTGACTGCGCCGAGATCCCCCACGGGGTCACGAAGGTGCCGATCCAGGGGCTCTCCGGCAGCCACGCGTACTCCCAGGGGAAGGTGGCCGGCACGTCCGCCGCCGGCGGCGACCGCGTGTACAACCCGGTGGACGTGCCCTGGGGCATGGTCGCCGGGAAGTGGATGATCGGCGGCGTCTCGTTCGGCGAGACGACCGCGGACGCGTTGAAGTTCCCCTACATCATGGGCGTGGCCGAGGGCATCTCCCGCGCCCGCTACTACCCGGACTCGAAGAAGATCCGGGTGAAGCTGCTCGCCGACCCGGGCACGCATCGTCTGCTCGGCGCGCAGATGGTCGGCGGCGAGGGCATCAAGGAGCGGGCGGACTTCCTGGCGATGGCCGTGCGCACCGGGGTCACGATCGAGGACCTCGCCACGATGGAGAACGTCTACTCGCCGCCCATCGGCGCGTTGAACGAGCCCATCTCGCTGGCCGCGCAGAACGCCCTCGCCGAGCTGAAGGGATGACGGGTGCCGTTCTTCGAATGGCTACGGTCGAACTCCGAGGAGTATCTCCTCGAGGCGTCGCAGCGCGACATGGCCGCTCGGTACGGCATCGCTGCGCCGGCGGACACCGGGTCGTTCTTCTGGCGACGGATCTTCACGCCCGTCTACCGACTGCTCCCGTGGCGGTTGCGACGGTCGATCATGGGCGCCATGCCGGGCAGCCATCGGCGCTGGATGCGGCGGGCGCCACCGTAGGGACCCGCGGGAACGAGCCCGTTGGGTGAACTCGATCGAGGGAGGAGTCCTCATGGCAGATATCGTTGGTGAGCGCGTCCAGCCGGGACAGGCGATCGTCGACCACGAGCAGAAGGTGTTCCCGGACTACGAGGCGGAGCCCGGACAGAAGGCGTACGTCTTCATGCACACCGTGCCGTTCGAAGGGTCCGTCGGCATCGTGAACATGCTGACGGCCACGCGGCTGGTCCGGAAGGGCTTCGACCTGAGCATGGTGCTGTTCGGCCCCGCGTCCCTGATGGTGTCGGCGGCGCGCGGGTTCCCGAACGTCGGAGACGAGGCGTTCCCGGGCCACATGAACTACAACAACCAGCTCAAGACCATCATGGACGAGGGCGGCAAGATCTACGCGTGCCGGTTCTCCGCCGCCGCGCTCTACGGCATGCGCGAGATCGACATGATGGAAGGGGTCCAGCCGATCCATCCGCGTGACATCGCGGACGCCGCCATCCAGGCATGGAAGGAAGGCGCCTTCGTGATGAACACCTGGACCCTCTAGCGAGCGAGGTCGTCCAGACGGACCGACCGAACATCCGAGCGCCCGGGTTCCCCGCGGTCGGGAGGCCCGGGCGTCTCGACGACGCCGTCCAGCGGTGGCAGGAGGCCGAGGACCGGCTGCACCCGATCGCCGTGGCCTCACCCGAGACCTACGAGCGCTACCTCGAGCTCATCAGGGCGATCGCGGGCGAGCTCGGTCCGATCGCCACCCGTGAGCAGCTGGTCGAGGCCGATCCGAGATCCGGGGCGATCGCGGATCGCGCGGTGACCCGCACGGGCCTCGCGGCCGAGGGCCTCGATCTCCGGCTGGCCGCCGGGGCCGCGTTCGCTGTGCGCGATCGCGTGCTGGCCGTCGAGGAGCGCAGGCGGGAAGCCTCGCGCCGCGTATGCGCCGCCGCGGGGCGCGGCGACGACTGGGTCGTCGTCGACGAGTCGGGCGACGGCGTGATGACTCCGTACCGCCGGCTGGAGATGCACCTTCCCGACGGGGCGGGCCTGGTCTGTTCCATCGATGCCGACCTCGAGGGCGGCCCGACCGTATTCGGGGTTCAGGTCGTCGCGCTCGATCCGCGAACCGGCCGGGTCGAGGTGGGGCAGGAGCCGGCCGAAGGTCCCCTCACGTTTCCCGAGGAACGATCGTGGCGGGAGGCGATCACCGACCTCAGGGCCCGGCTGGAGTCCCCGAGTTGACAACCCCCGGGCCGAGTCGGAGGATTTTCATACGGTGGTGGAGGGCCGTTTCCTAACGGAAACGTGGCCTTGGGTCCCAGGAGGAAGAGATGCCCGACGAGCGAGTGACCCGCCAGGTGATCGACGGGCACAGCCACATCGGTGAGATGGCCGCGTGGCAGTTCTACGACCTCAAGGAGCCGGTCAAGCCGACGGTCTACGAGTTCCCGTCGAGCAAGGACTACCTCGGTCACATGGACGGCCTCGGCGTCGAACGCGCGCTGGTGCTCCCCAACTACGGCATCCCGGTCCAAGAGCAGCCCTTCTCGCTGAACCCGCTCGTGCTCGACGCGGTGTCGTCCTCAGACCGCCTGCGCGGAGGGCTCTGGGTGTCGTTCCTTCCGCAGAACAAGGAGATGACCCTCGAGGCGCTGAAGCACGCCGGCGAGGCAGGCATCGTCGCGCTGAAGACCACGTTCCTGCTCGGAGGGAACCCGAACCCCGAGGAGTGGGACCAGGACACGGCCGAGGTCGCCGAGGCGTGCTTCGCCGCCGCCGAGGAGCACGACCTCGTGTTCCACTTCCACACCAGCCCCGGGGGCAGCTCCGACATCTCGAACTTCATCCCGCTGATCGAGCGGTACGGGAAGCGCGTGAAGATCTACCTCGTGCACTTCGGCGGCGGGGTCTCGGGCCACATCCGGCTCGTCCCCCGTTTCCTCGACTGGGTGGAACAGGGGTACAAGGTCTACACCGACACCACGTGGGCGATCGGCTTCGGCGTGCGCTGGCTGCTCACCGAGATGGAACGGCGAGGCGTGGGCCATGACCGGCTGCTGTTCGCCTCCGACGAGCCGTGGAGCGACTTCTGGGGCGAGTACTGGAAGATCGCCGGCGCCCCGGTCGGCGAGGAGCTCAAGGATCGCGTCTTCGCCACCAACTTCGAGGAGTTGTATGGCCACAAGGGTTGAGGCCACCCCGGGTCCCACGCACGGCCCGGAGTTCGCCCGGCTCCTCGCAGAGGTGCAGAGCTACGGCGTGCGCGTCGAAGACGTGATCGACGCCCGCGGGTCGGGCGCCGGCCCCTCCGACGCCGGCATGGTCTACATCGAGGGCACGCCGGTCACGTTCCCCTTCGTCTCGGAGTTCGTCGAGGATTCCCCGTTCACGATCCGCCCCGTCGGCGAGGGCGACGAGGGCTGGGCTCTCTACCGGGGCGGCGAGCGGCTCGCGTCCGCCGACATCCCTCCGAAGCCCCGCTTCTACGAGCTCGAGACGGCCGACGGCATCCCCTACTGGCAGATCGCGCTGCTGCACCTCGACTCGCTCGCGAGCACCGTGATCCAGACCTGCGTCTACTGGGGGAACGAGGATCAGTGCCGGTTCTGCGCGATCGAGCGGTCGCTGGAAACGGGGCGTACGATCCCGGTCAAGAAGCCAGAGCAGCTCGCCGAGGTCGCCCTGGCCGCCAAGGAGCTCGACCACGTCGCCGACGTGACGCTCACCACCGGCACGACGCGCGGACCCGACAAGGGCGCGCTCTACGTCGCTCGGTGCGCCCAGGCGATCAAGGAGGCCACCGGCCTACCGGTGCAGGCCCAGTTCGAGCCCCCCGACGACCTCGCGGTGCTCGAGGTGGTGAAGGAGCGTGGCGTCGACACCGTCGGCATCCACGTGGAGTCCTTCGATCAGGACGTGCTCGACCGCGTGGCTCCCGCGAAGGGGCGCACCGGGGTCGACGGCTACTTCCGCTGCTGGGAACGTGCGGTGCAGATCTTCGGCCCGGGCCAGGTGACGACCTACGTGATCCTGGGCATGGGTGAGGACCCGCGCGTCACCACGGAGCTGTGCCGGCGCGCCGTCGACATGGGCGTGTATCCGTTCGTGGTGCCGCTGCGTCCGGTGCCAGGGAGCCTGATGGAGGACCTGCTTCCTCCGCCCCCCGACTACGTGGAGTCCATGTACCGGCAGGTCGTGCCCTACGTCGTGGAACGCGGCCTCGGGTCGTGGGACGTGAACGCCGGGTGCGCCCGTTGCAGGGCCTGCTCGGGCATGAGCGCGTTCGAAGGGATCGCCGATGGTCGAGACGAGCAAGGCCGCCGTCTCCTCCCTCTCGTCGAGCTCCGCTGAGCTCGGCCGGGTTCAGCCGGAGCTCGACCTCGCCTGCCGAGTGGCCGCGACCGCCGAGGACGTCTCCGTGCATCACTCGATCCGGCATGCCGTGTTCGTGAAGGAGCAGGGGATCTTCCAGGAGAGCGATCGGGACGAGCGCGACGAGGACGAGGCGACGATCAAGGTCCTCGGCGTTGGTGGGCGGATCGCCGCCGGCGCCGTTCGTCTGTATCCGCTCGACGAGCCGGGCCTGTGGAAGGGGGACCGCCTCGCCGTGCTCCCCGCGCTCCGCAGGTACGGGCTCGGTGCCCCCCTCGTCCGGTTCGCCGTGCGGATCGCCGGCGAGCGCGGGGGTGAGCTGATGGTCGCCCACATCCAGCCACGGAACGTCGATTTCTTCCGGAAGCTCGGCTGGCGTACCGCGGGCGACGTCGCAGATCACGTCGGCCTGCCCCACCAGAGGATGACGATCGACCTGGAGACGGGTCGCAGCTAGGTCCCGGCTCGGCCGTCGACGTCGCCAAGGCCGGTGACGCCCTCACGGGCGATGTCGAGGAGCAGCGCCTCTTCGTCTTCGAGCCCGGCCCGAAGCTGGCCGCTGCCGTCGAGCACGCCGATCGCCTCGCAGGCGAGGCCGCGCTCAGTGAAGGCGTCGCGGCAGTCATCGACGTGATCCTCGGGCGCGCACAGCACGAAGCCGAACGAGGGGAAGACGTCCATCCACGTCGCGATCGGCACGTCAGCGGGCCGGGGGATCGCCGCGATGTCGGCGACGATGCCCGAACGCGTCGGCTCGAGCAGCATCGCCAGCGATCCGAGCAGCCCCGCCATGCTGACGTCCTTCGCGGCCAGGCACCACCCCTGTTCGGCGAGGCTCGGCAGCACCTCGACGTCGCCGGCCAGGTGATCCGCTCGCTCGCGGAGCGAGGAGAAGAACGGGAAGTCGCGATGCAGGCTTCCGTCGATCGAGGCCGCGACCAGCACGACCAGGCCGGGTCGCGCGTTCGACGACGCCAGGATCTTCACGGCGCGCCCGACGATGAAGGCGGAGAGCGCCGGGGGGCCGTCGCGCACCGTGAGGTGCCCCCCGACGACGGGGACCCGATACAGATCCGCCGCATACCGCATGCCCTCCAGCACCGGGCGCGCGATCCGCTCCGGACCGACGATCGTGTCGACGAGGCCGAGCGCCCGCCCGCCCATCGCCGCGATGTCGTTCACGTTCGCGACCACCGCGGCCGTGCCGGCGCCACGGGGGTCCGCCTCGACGAACGGTTGCCAGATCGCCTCGCCCGCGGCGAGCGTGAACCCGTCCGAGCCCTCGCCCACGACCGCGGCGTCGTCGCCCGGACCACGGAGCCAGTCGGTGGGACCGAGCGCCTCGGCGACAAGTCCGATCGAGGCCTTGGCTCGCCGCCCGGCGTGATCGCGGAATCGCCGGACGACGTCCGCCAACGCTGACCGGGAGGCACCGCCCGACATGCCATCAAGCCTAATGGCTCTCGAGCAGCTTCGAGAGGAGACTGCTTTCTGAGCCGCCGACGGGTGAGCAGGCGTCCGAACCCTGCGAGTGCGCTAGGGCCGGCCCACGTGCGGAGAGGGCGCCTCGACGGTGAACACGCAGCCCGTGCGCGATCCGGGGTCCAAGGCCTCCGGCCATTCCGCCGCCATCATGAACAGCGTTCTTCCGTCGGGTCCTCCGAGCATGCACGCGAAGCATCCACGGTCGAGCTCGACCGTTTGCAGCACCTCACCGCCCTCGCGCACGCGCACGCATCGCCGGTTCGGGACGTCTCCGTACCAGACGGCTCCCTCCGAGTCGAGGCAGATGCCGTCGGGCACGCCCCCCTCGAGGTCGGCCCAGACCCGACGATCCGACAGGTCGCCGTTGGGCTCGACGCGGAACGCGGTCAGCCGCTGCCCGTGGGACTCGGCCACGATGAGCGTCGAGTCGTCGGGCGTCACGACCATGCCGTTGGGGAAGAGGACCTCATCGGCGACCTGCCGCACCACGCCGTCGGGTTGCAGGAGCGCGACGATCCCGGGACCGGGTTGACCGCCCCCCATCATGTCGAAGCCGATGTTGTTCAGGTAGGCGTTGCCGCGACCGTCCACCACGATCTCGTTCCACGGAAACTCCGAGAGGCGGCTCAGGTCCGCGTGGTCCGCCAGGGACCCGTCAGGTTCCAGTCGCAGCAGGCGTCGTTCGCTCGCCGAGACGATGAGGAGCTGGCCCTGGGGCGAACGGTCGATGCTGAAGGGGAACGACGGCACGTGGGCGACCACCTCGCTCATGCCCTCGAGATCGACGGTGACGACTTCCTGCGCGCCCCAGTCCGAGAACCAGAGGCGGTCATCGTGCCATCGTGGCGATTCGCCGAGGACCAGATCGGAGAGCAGGGTTCGCGGTTCGGGCGGCACGTGCGGCTCCCTTCGTCGGATGCAGCGGTAGCATCCTGCTCCACCTTGGACGGCCGGGCACACCGGAACTCATCGACGGGCTCGGTTCCGCCGCCGAGAGGATGAGACCATCGACCTCCATGCGGTTTGCGATCCGAGCGTTCACCGACGTCGACGCTGACGCCGTCGCGAGCTGGCGGTACCCGCCCCCGTACGACGTGTACGACGTGTCGGAGGACCCCTCGCTCGACGAGGAGATGCGCGACCCGACCCGTTGGGGCGTGTCGTGGTTCGCGGTCGACGACGAGGCGTCCGGCGAGATCGCCGGCTTCCTCGAACTCGTGGCCTCCGAGTCCGAGTCCGGCGACGGCACCCAGGTCGAGGTCGAGATCGAGATCGGATTGGGACTGCGCCCCGACCTGACCGGGCGTGGCATCGGCGTGGAGCTGACCGAGGCGGGGCTCCGGTTCTCCCGCGAACGCTGGAACCCACGCACGTTCGCGCTCGACGTCTTCCCGTGGAACGAGCGCGCGATCCGCTGCTACGAGAAGGTGGGCTTCGAACGAGGCGAGGTGTACGTGCGCAGGTTCGCGAGCGGGAACGAGGTCACGTTCCTGCGGATGGCTCGTCCGGCGTGACCTCGCCGGCCCGGTCGGGTTGGACCGGCACCCCCCGCTTCCGCTGCAGCTCCAGGTACTCGCTGCGGCGCCGGAACGTGTCCCGGAGCTCCCTGGTCAGCGTGTCGACGAACTGGTCCCGGTAGGCAGCGTCGACGAGGATGGTGACGGCGTAGTAGAGCCCCGCGAACGCGGCGACCCCCGTCGCCACGCGGAGCAGCGCCTCGTTGATCTGCAGCCGATCGCCGAACCACGAGATCGCGAAGTCGACATCGTCGGGGACGAGCAGCCACGACTGCCGGACCTCATCGTTCACGAGCAGCGATCCGAGCACGACGTAGAACAACCAGATCGCCGCGCTCACGAACAGGACCTGCAGCCCTTCACTGATCAGGGCCACCGCCGCGAGGTTCAACCGTTCCTTCCGGCGGAGCGGCACGTCGCCGACCGTCGACTCGCCCTGCACCTCGCGCACGATGCTCGGGAGCCGCACCGCGAGGAACACCATCGCGAGCAGCACGAAGAGCCCCATCGCGGTCCAGAAGGCGCCCGGTCCCGGCGTCGTGAACACCTGCCAGATCTCGGTCGTGAAGAACATCACGAGCGAGAAGAACAGCAGGAGCGGCACGGCGCGCACGAGCACCGACACCGACGCGCCGAGCTGGGCGAAGAACCGCCGCCCCGTCCATCGAACCAACGAGACCACGCCGAAGCCGATCACGAGGTACACGACGATCAGCAGCAGTGCGTTCACGAGCATCGTGGTGAAGCCGAACTGGAACTGTCGGCTGAACACGATCGGCAGCAGGCCGGGCAGCATCACGAACGCCGCGAGCTCCGGAACGCCGACGCGCGAGGGCACCGAGAGGAACCGGCGCCCGCGCACCGCATTCAGCACGCCGAACGCCCCGAACAAGATCGCGGCGCCGCCGAGAACGAGGAGCAGGTTCGCCCACCCTGCCTTGACGTCCATCGCGTTCACGACCTCGAGCACGAACACGATCGTGAGGAAGGGGATCGCGCGCGTGAACACGTCCTCGGCGGCGGAGAAGTCGAGGATCAGGTTCGGCAACCCGTCGCGCCGGAACCGGCGCTCGAGCTCGTCGATGCGCGCTGCGTCGTCGCCCACCGGGGCATCGAACCACGGCGGCCGCGCCGGTTCCCGGAAGCTGCGCCGCTTCCGTCACGCGTCGTTAGGCTGGAACGATGCAGGAACCGACCTTCTCGACCGCGCTCGTGCTGTTCGCGCATCCCGACGACGCGGAGTTCATGTGCGGCGGCACCGTCGCGAGGTGGGCGAGCGCGGGGTGTGAGGTGCACTACGTGGTGTGCACCGACGGCTCGGCCGGATCGAACGAGCCCGGCGGCCGGCGTGAGGACGTCGCGCCGATCCGGGAGCGGGAGCAGCGCGCGGCAGCCGCCGTGCTCGGCGTGACGAGCGTGACGTTCCTCGGGGAGACCGACGGCCTGCTCGAGGTCACTCCGGCGACGCGGAAGAAGGTCACGCGCGAGGTCCGCCGGCTCCGGCCCGAGGTGCTGGTCGCCCCCGACCCCGGCCGCCTCTGGTCGGGGGAGGGCTACATCAACCACTGGGATCACAAGCAGGCCGGGCTGCTCGCGCTCACCGCGGTCATGCCGGACGCGCCCACCCGCGTGATGTTCCAGGAGCTGGAAGACGAGGGCATCGAGCCGTACGAGATCCCGAACCTGTGGCTCTCGACCAACGAGCCCGACACCTACGTCGACATCACGAAGACGATCGACACGAAGATCGCCGCACTCGCCGAGCACGCCTCCGAGGAGGGCGAGGCCGCGGCGCCGTGGGTCCGTGAGCGCGCCCGGCAGGTCGGGGAGGCGGCCGGGGTGGAGTACGCCGAGGCCTTCAAGGCGTTCCGTTTCGCCGACGACGATGAGTAGGTGAGCATGGACTTCGAGAGCGACCACGACCAGGACGAGCCGTTCGACCTGAGCGCCGAGGAGCGCCGCGACATCGAGGCGGACCTCGACGACCTCGCGGCGATGCGCACGGTGTTCTCGCCGCAGGGAGTCAAGGGCGTCGTGATCGCGTGCCAGGACTGCGGCGCGAACCACTTCTTCGAGTGGGAGCTGCTGCGCGAGAACCTGGAGCAGATGCTAACGACCGGCGAGCCCCGTCCGCACGAGCCGGCGTTCGAGCTCGCCGAGGACGAGTACATCCAGTGGGACTACGGCAAGGGGTACGTCGACGCGCTCGCCGACACCGGCCTCGAGCCCGATCGACTCATCGAGGTCACCCGGTGCCCCTGGTGCGAGACCCCGTTCGACGGGACGTTCGCGTTCTGCCCCACGTGCGGCCGCACCCTCGCCACGGTCCGTCTGTATCGCGAGCTGCTCGACCGCGGCTTCGAGGAGCGCGACGTGCGCGCGCTGCTGGTGCGCGCCGGCTACGAGCCCTTCTGACGACTCGTCTGACGTCGCTCGTTGGGGCGGGATCGCCCCCGCCCTCACCGGCCCTTCGTCGAGCCCGCCACACGCCGGGACCCGACCGGCGGCTCCAGGACGCACTGATCGGGCGGCACGTCGGGGCGCATGCCGCGGAACGACGGCGCGCGCATCTTCCGCGTGCTCTTCGTGAGCTCGAGGTAGCGCACCTCGCAGACGAGCTCCGGGTCGACGAAGGTCGCGCCCTTCACGGCGGCGAGGTCGGGGTCGTCGATCGGGGGGCCGGGTCGCACCGACGGCTCGAGCCGGCCCGTCAGGTCAGCGAGCATGCGATCGGTGAAGCCGGACCCGACCTGCCCGACCCATCGCAGCTCGCCGTCGTCGATGGCGCCCACGAGCAGCGCCCCGAATGACCCGGCGCGTCCGCCCTTGCCCGGTGTCCACCCGAGGATCACGCACGCCTGGGTGTTCATGAGCTTGATCTTGCGCCAGTCGGGGCTGCGCCGGCCCGGCAGGTAGGTCGAACCGCGGCGCTTGGCCATCACGCCTTCGAGGCCGAGGCCCCGAGCGCTCTCGGTGAACGAGAGGCCGTCGCCCTCTGCGTGGGTCGTGACCTGCAGGCGGTGGTCCTGCTCGACCACGAGGTCGAGCAGCTCGCGGCGCTGTTCCAGCACGAGCCCGGTGGCGTCGTGGCCATCGAGCCAGAGCAGGTCGAACACGACGAGCGAGACCGGGGTCGTCTTGGAGGCGCGCGCGATCGCGCGTTCCCCTGAGAGGTTCATCCGCTGCTGCAGTGCCTCGAACGACGGCCTGCCGCCTTCGTCGAACGCGACGATCTCTCCGTCGATCACCGCGTTCACCTGATCGACGAGCTCGTGCACCATGTGCAGCTCCGGGTACTGAGGCGTCGCGTCGCGCCCGGTGCGCGTGCGCAGCACGGTCTCTCCCGTGGACAGCTCGGCCACGCACCGGATGCCGTCGAGCTTCGGCTCGAACCACCATGCGGGGTCGTCGAAGGCTTCCCACCCGCCCTCGGCGAGCATCGGCTCGAAGCGTGGCGGCCCGGCGATCGGGGGGGCGCTCTGCGCGCTCGCGAGGAACGCGAGCCAGTCGCGGTTCGTCTTCACGAAGTGGAACTCGAGCCCGGGATAGCGCCGTCCGTGCAGCACGAACGAGACCTTGGTGTCTGTCCACTCGACTGGCTCGTACCAGCCGTCGTCGAAGATGCGAACCTCGCCGGCGCCGTAATGGCCCTCGGGGATCGTGCCCTCGAACTGCCCGTACTCGAGCGGGTGCACCTCCGTCTGGACGGCGAGCCGCTTGTCGCCCTTGGCGATCGGGAGACCCCTGGGCACCGCCCACGACGGCAGCCCACCGTCGCGTTCGAGGCGCACGTCGTAGTGGAGCCGGGTGGCTCGATGCTTGTGGATCACGAACGAGTTGCCATCGGTTGCGACCTCGCCCGGCGCCGGCTCCGTGGTGCCCTCGGGTCCGAAGTCGCGACGGCGCACGTACTCGAACAAGGCCGGGTCCTTCGAGGCGGCCGCGATCTCCCCGGACGTCCGGCCGGCCACGCTCTTCGCCGCGGTGCGGGGGAGCGGCGCGTCGAAGTCGGGTACCGCCCCGTCACCGGTCGACGGATCGACGCCGACCGCCTCGAGCGCCGTCGTGAGGTCCATCGCCTCGGTACGAACGCCCTCGAACAGGTCGCCGACACGATCGAACCGTTCCCACACGTTGTCGATGCGGAAGTCCGTCGGCTCGAACCCGCCTTCGAACACCTCGTCCCACGTGAGCGGCGTCGAGACCGGGGCGCGGGGTTCTGGCCGCAGCGAGTAGGCGGCGGAGATGTTCGCGCCCGAGCGGTTCATGTTGTGGTCGATGAAGATCTTGCCGGTGCGGTCGGCGATCTTCCACGCCATCGTCACCCGGTCGGGGTCGGCGCCCCTGATCAGCCGGCCCGCGGCGCCGACGAATGCTCGCACGGTGTCGTAGGAGTACGTACCCCGCGTCACGGGCACGTAGATCTGGAGCCCGGTCGCCCCGCTCGTCTTCGGGAAGGCGGTGACGCCCAGCTGGTCGAGCAGCACCTTGATGTGTCGCGCGACGACGAGCACGTCCTCGTACGTATAGGGCTCGAACGGATCGAGGTCGAAGAAGAGGTAGTCGGGGTGCGCGACGTCGGCGCAGCGCGAGTGCAGGGGGTGGAACTCGACGCATCCGAGGTTCGCCATGTATATCAGCCCGGCGGCGTCGGCGATCGTGAGGTAGTCGATCTCGCCGCCCTTCGCCTCCTCGCTGTGCACGACGCACCGGCCGAGCCAGTCGGGGGTGTGCGAGGGAGCCGACTTCTCGTAGAAGAACGGTCCGTCGATGCCGTCGGGCATCCGCTTCATCGTGAGCGGCCGTTCGGCGAGGTGCGGCACGATCAGCGAGGCGACGTTGTGGTAGTAGGCGATCAGGTCGCCCTTCGTATAGCCCTCGTCCGGCCAGAAGACCTGGGTGAGGTTGGACAGGCGCAGCTCGCGGCCGCCGACCTCCGTCCACCACGCGTCTCCGTCGCGCGCGGCCCCGAGGGCGTGCGGCATCTCGACCGTGAAGGCCTCCTTCGAGGTCCGCGCCCGCTTGCGCTTGGCCGGCATGGCTTCGATGCTAGCGGGGCAGGCGACGGGCCGGTTCGAGCGGGCCGCCGCCTCGACCCGACCACGCGAGAGGGAGACGACGATGGACGACTGGTTGGCGAAGGCTGCGGACGAGCTCGGGGTCGACGCGCTCGACGACGACGTCCAACGGCGCTTGCTCGGCGTGGCGCGAAACGTCGCGCACGGTGTGGAGCGCAAGCTCACACCTCTCGCAACCTATCTGCTGGGTGTCGCCGTCGAGCGGCGGGTCGCCGGAGGCGAGGATCGGGCCTCGGCGCTCGGGTCCGCGATCGGCGACCTGGAGCGCGCGATCGACGCGGATCACGGCGCGTAAGCAACCGGAAGCGAGTCGGCGTCAGCGGATACACTCAGGGTTTCGGCCCGCCGCATGGCGGGAACGCGACTCCTTCGGAGGGATTCTCATGCCGAGAGCGATGTGGAAAGGGGCCATCTCGTTCGGCCTCGTGACGATCCCGGTGGCCGTCTATCCGGCGACCGAGGAGAAGACCCTGCGCTTCAACCAGCTCCACGACGAGGACATGGGGCGCATCAGGTACAAGCGCGTGTGCGAGAAGGACGGCGAGATCGTCGACTACGAACACATCGTGAAGGGCTACGAGTACGAGAAGGACCGGTACGTCGTGCTCACTGACGACGATGTCGACGCCGTACCGATCGAGTCGAGCCGGGCGATCGACATCCAGCAGTTCGTCGATCTCGACGAGATCGATCCGATGATGTTCAAGAAGTCCTACTACCTGGCGCCCGACGAGACCGGCGCCAAGGCATACGCGTTGCTGCGCGAGGCCATGACCCAGGACAACAAGGTCGGCATCGCGAAGGTCAGCTTCCGCGACAAGGAACATCTCGCGGCCCTGCGGTTCTCGGGCGACGCGTTCGTGCTCGAGACGATGTACTGGCCCGACGAGATCCGCGAGGCAGACCTGGGCGACGTCGACGTGAGCGCCAAGGCTCGCGGGCAGGAAGTCGAGATGGCCCGCCAGCTGATCGAGAACCTCACGGCCGAGTGGGACCCCGACGAGTTCACCGACGAATACCGCGAGGCCATGCTGAAGATCGTCGAGGCGAAGATCAACGGCGAGGAGATCGAGGTCGTCGAGGCCGAGCCCACCGCCAAGGTCGTCGACCTGATGGCCGCGTTGAAGGCGAGCGTTGCGGCGGCGAAGAAGCAGACCGACGAGCCCGAGGCGGCGCCGGCCACGAAGCCCTCGGGCACGAAGTCCGCGGCCAAGAAGTCCGCGGCGAAGAAGTCCGCGGCCAAGAAGGCGGCCGCGAAGAAGACCCCGACGCGCAAGAAGGCCGTCGGGGAGTGACGTTCCCCGAGCCGTACCGGGCTCGCCCGGCGCGGCGCGACGACCTCGACGCGCTGGTCGAGTTGCTCGAAGCTCGCGACATGGTCGACGTGGGCTTCGTCGACCAGGCGCGCGACGAGATCCTCGAGGACTGGGCGGCTCCGTTCGTCGACCTCGAGCACGACTCGCTCGTCGCGGAGGCCTCCGACGGGTCGCTCGCCGCGTACGGCATCGTCGTGACGCTCGACCCGACCGTGCAGTTCGTGGCCGTGGGCAGGGTCCATCCGGCACACGCCGGTCGCGGCCTCGGGTCGGCGATCCTCGAGGAGCAGGAACGGCGAGCGATCGAACGCCTCGATGCCGGCGTCATCTCGCCGTTCCGGACGAGCACGCCGTCGACCGACGAGGCGGCGCGCCGGCTCCTCACCGGCGGTGGCTACCGGCACGTCAGGTCGTCATGGCTGATGCAGCGACCTTTGCCGGCCGCCGATCTGGAGCCGGTCGATCCCGACGGCATCGCGTTCCGCGCGGGCTCGACCGCCGATGAGCCCGTCGTGCATGCCGTCGTCGAGGAGGCGTTCCGAGATCACTTCGGGTACGAACCGATGACGCTTGACGACTGGCAGCGATGGGTGCATGCCTCACCCGGGTACGACGCCGAGCTGGCCGTGCTGGCCTTCGCCGGCGAACGGCTCGCCGGCGTGTCGGTGAACCTTGCCGCCGACGACGGTGCAGGCTGGGTCGGCGACCTCGGGGTGCTGCCGGCCTTCCGCCGTCGTGGGATCGCCAGGGCGTTGCTCGATCGATCGTTCGCCGCGCTCGCCGCGAGTGGGCACCACGAGGTGCGGCTCGGGGTCGACACCGAGAACGCGAGCGGCGCGACGCATCTGTACCGGAGCGTCGGCATGACGGTCCGTCGTAGCTTCGATCTGTACGAGAAGCGGCTCACGGGCGCGTAAGCTGAGCACCCCGTTCGGGAGGACCCTGCCGTGAAGCTCGTGACCGCCATCGTGAAGCCGCACCGAGTCGACGAGGTCAAGGAAGCCCTTCGCGACCTGGGGGTGAACGGTCTCACCACGACCGACGTCGAGGGTTTCGGCCGCCAGCGCGGACACACCGAGGTGTACCGCGGCGCCGAGTATCAGGTGGACTTCGTCCCGAAGGTCAAGCTCGAGGTCCTCGTCCCCGACGGTGAGGCACAGGGTGTGGTCGACGCGATCGTGAAGGCCGCTCGCACCGGCAAGATCGGCGATGGCAAGCTCTGGGTCACCGAGGCCGAGCAGGTGATCCGCATCCGCACCGGCGAGATGGGTCCCGACGCGGTCTGAGCGACGGGCCCGACGATGGAAGCCGCCCCGCTCGCCGAGCCCGTCACGAAGCTGCGCGAGGAGCTCGATGCGCTTGATCGCGCCTACTCGCCCGGACATCACGGCCTGTGGTCAGCGGCGCGACGCGCGGGGATGTTCGACTCCGCCCTGGCGGCGTTGTTCGAGGCCGCCGGCGCTCCCTCAGGCGTGGGGGTCGCGGCCATCGGCGGATACGGCCGTCGCCAACAGCTGCCGAGCTCCGACGTCGACCTGCTGATCGCGCATGACGGCTCGAGGCCCGACGAGGTCGCCGAGCTCACGGAACACCTCCTGTACCCCCTGTGGGACGCGGGGTTCGACGTCGGCCAGGCCGTGCGGACGCCGTCGGAATGCGAGCAGGTCGCCCGGGGGCGCATCGACGTGCTCACGGCGATGCTCGACCTGCACCCCATCGCCGGCGACCGCGCGGTGGTCGAGCGCTGCGCCGACGGCGTCAGAGCCCTCGCCGCCGATGACGTGCCGGCGTTCGCTCGGGCGCTGCAGCTCGATGCGGGCGTTCGCGCCGAGCGGTACGGCGTCACCGCCCACCTGCTCGAGCCCGACCTGAAGAGCGGTGCCGGGGGCCTGCGGGATGCGCACGCCGTTCGGTGGATCGCCTCGATCGCCGGACAGGCCTTGCTGCGCAGCGCTGAGCGTGAAGCTCTCGAAGCCGCCGAGGAGTTCCTGACCAGGGTCCGGAGCGCCCTCCGGTTCGAGACGGGCAAGCGGACGGACCGGCTTCCGCTCGACCTGCAGCCCCCGATCGCGCGCGCCATGGGGTTCACCGATGAGCCGCGCATGATCGCGGAAGACGGGCTGATGCGAGCGATGTTCGAGCACGCCAGAGCGGTTCGATGGATCTCGGAGAACGTCCTCGGCAGGGCCGAGGCCGGCGCCGCGATGCCCACGGATGCCCCCGTGCCGTTCGACCACATCGACGAGGCGATCGAGGCGCTCGCCGCCGTCGCCGAACGGGGCCTCCGTCCCCAGGCCCGCCTCCTGGACTCGATCGAGATCACGCCGGTGGTGTCCCCGATCCAGTGGACCTCCGGAACCCGTGAGGCGTTCCTGCGCGTGCTCAGGTCGGGCGATGCGGGCGTCGCCGTCCTGGACGCGCTCGATCGGCTCGGCCTGCTCTCGCGCCTGGTGCCCGCATGGGCCGCGGTGCGCTGCCGTCCGCAACGCGATCCGTACCATCGCTTCACGGTGGACACGCACCTCACCGGGGCGCTCGCCGAGATGTGCCGCCTGCTCGCGACGACCGACACTGACGACCCGCTGACGGCCGGCGCGCTCGCGCTCGTCCCCGACCGCGACGGGCTGCTGCTGGGGGCGCTCCTGCACGACATCGGCAAGATCGGGGAAGGAGGTCACGTGCCGGTGGGGGCGCGGATCGCCGCGGAGACGTTGGATCGTATGGGGATCCGCGGCGAGGCTCGGGACCTCGCGGCGTTCATGGTCTCGGAGCACCTGCTCCTGCCCGACACCGCCACCCGCCGAGACCTCACCGACGAGAACCTGATCCTCGACGTGGCGGCGCGCATCGGATCGCCCGATCGGCTGGCCGCGCTGACCTTGTTGGCGAGGGCCGACGCCACCGCGACCGGGCCCGCCGCCTGGACCCAGTGGCGGCAGACGCTGATCGCCGAGCTCGTCACTCGGGTGCAACGCGTGTACGAGCGGGGGCATATGGGCACCGAGCTCGCTCAACGGCTCGCCGATCGGATCGACGCCGTGCGAGAGTTGCTCGCATCGGAGCCCGACGATGCCGTCGAACGGTTCGTGCTCCGCATGCCGCGCGGCTACTTCCTCTCCGTCGAGCCGGCACGGATCGCCACGCACTACCCGACGATCGCGCCCGACGTGGGGTCGACCGAGGTGCGAGCGGCGGCCCGACCCGGCGCGAAGGCCGGCACCTACGAGATGCTCGTCGTCGCCGCCGACCGCCCGGGACTGTTGTCGTGGATCGCCGGAGCGGTCGCCCTCGCCGGTCTGTCGATCCTCACGGCGCAGGCGTTCACGACCGACGACGGCGTCGCGGTCGACTTGTTCGAGGTCGCGGGGATCTTCGAACCCGAGGTCGACGAGGCGCGGTGGCGGGAGTTCCGGGGTGTGCTCCGCAAGGCCGTGGAGGGGCGCCTCTCCCTGGACCATCGCGTGGCCGACAAGCGTGCCCAGTACCCCGTGCCTCGCTCCGACGTCCCGATCACGGTCGTCGTCGACAACGATGCGTCGGACTACTCGACCGTGATCGAGGTGGGTGCCCCCGACCGCATCGGCCTGCTCTACGACATCACGAGCGCGCTCTCGGAGCTGACGCTCGACGTGCACCTGGCCAAGGTCGCCACCTACACCGGCCGGGTTGTCGATGCCTTCTACGTGCGGGACGCGCTCGGCCGCAAGGTCACCGACGAGACCCAGGTCGCCGAGATCGAGGCTGTCGTGCTGGACCGGCTGCGCGCGGCGTGAGCATCGCGAGGCCCTCCCGGGCCGTGGAGCGGGAAGGGCGCCTACCGCTCTGACCCGACGATCGCTCCCAGGCGCTTGGCCATCTTCGGACCGAAGGCGTCGTCCTCGTGCTTGAAGTAGCAGAAGATGTCCGCACCCGCGTCGAGGGCCGGGCGGATCCTTCCCGCCCACTCCTCGAGCTCGCCCTCGCCGTACTCGGTCTTGCGCAGGCGCAGGTAGCCGACGGGTTCCCACGAGAGCTCCTCGGGCTTCGGGTCGCGCTCGTCGGTCTCGGCGACGCACCAGGCGATGCCCTGGTCGCGCAGCAGGTCCTTGGCCTCGTTCCACGAGGCGTGCCGGAACTCCATCGCGAACGACGGCGGCCCCGGGGGCAGGTAGCCCACGAACTGTTCGATCAGCTCGCGGTCGTAGTGCAGGTTGGGGGGGCACTGGAACAGCACGCACCCGAGCCGGTCGCCGAGCAGCCTCGCCAGGTCGAGGAAGGCGCGCACGTCGTCGTCGGTGTCGCGCAGCCGCTTGAAGTGCGTGATGCGCTGGTTCGCCTTCAGCGTGAACACGAACCCGTCGGCGGCCTGCTCTCGCCAGGCGGTCAGCGACTTCTCGGTCGGGAACCGCCGGAAGGTGTAGTTGATCTCGACCGAGCTGAGCTGTGTCGAGTAATAGTGCAGCATCTCCCGGTTCTTCAGCCCTTCGGGGTAGAAGACGCCTTGCTTCCAGCCGTCGAACGAGAAGCCGCTCGTGCCGAGGTGCAGCGTGCCCTTCGTCCCCATGCCATGCATGATGGCACGCATGACGACTCGCGAGGAGCGACTCACCTTCGACGTGCCCGGCAAGGGACCGGTGAGCGCGGTGTCCGTCCGCCCGGCGGAGCCGTTCGCCTCGCTCGCCGTGTTCCATGGTGCCGGCTCGGGCATGGATCACCCGTTCCTGTCCGGATTCGCTCGCGCGATCGCCGAGGAAGGGGTGGCCACGCTGCGGTGCAACTTCCCGTACATGGAAGCTGGCAAGCGCTCGCCCGACCGCCCGCCGGTCGCCGTCGCCACCGTGACCGCGGCGTTCGAAGCGTCGACCGCTCGCGCCGCCGACGGTGAGCCGGTGTGGGTCGGCGGCAAGTCGTTCGGTGGTCGCATGGCCTCCGTCGCCGTCGCTGAGGGCTTGCCCGCGGCCGGCCTCGTGTTCCTCGGCTATCCGCTGCATCCCCCGGGCAAGCCCGACCGAGTGCGCGACGAACACCTCTACGGCATCGAGGTTCCGATGCTGTTCCTGCAGGGCACCAAGGATCCGTTCGCGAGCCCGTCGGTGCTCGAGCCCGTGCTCGCCAAGCTTCCGACGGCCACCCACGTCGCGATCGAGGGGGGCGGGCATTCGCTCGAGCGATCGCGGAAGGAGGATCCGCGCGAGGTCGCCGGCGCGCTCGCTCCGCTCGTCGCGGCGTTCATGCGCGGGGACGGCATCTGATGCCGCGGAAGAACCGCCGGAACCCCGAGTTCTTCCGGGCGCCCGAAGCCACCGCCCCCGCTTCCCGGTCCGACGCCCCGACCTGGGCAGAGGCGCCCGGCTACGAGATGCGGAACGTCGGTGGGCAGAAGGCGTATCGGTGCCCCGGGTGCGATCACGTCATCCGCGCCGGCATCTGGCATCTGGTCGCGGTGCCCATCGGAGACCCCGACGCCCGCCGTCACTGGCACACCGAGTGCTGGCGCCGCGAACTTCGGCGCCAAGGCCTCTATCGTCCGCCGGCATCCGAGATGTAGTCGGCGCCGCGGGATACGATTGGGCCGTGGAGACCGCGCATGCTCACGACCGGTGTCCGGCCTGCCACTACATCCTGCCCTGTTGCGGCTGGTGAGCCGGTGCCCGACGAGGTCCGCGCACGCATGTGGGAGACCGGTGGGCGCCACTACGCGCGCATCCTCGACGCGCCGGCCTACATCGAGGTGACGGGCATCAGTCGCCGCGAGTGCCTGTCCGAGCTCCGGCGGGTGACCGGCGACGACGTCGCGCTCACGGTCGAGGTCGTGCCCGACGTCGTGGGCGTCGCCGAGGCAGCCGAGATCATGGGATGGGACAAGCGACGGGTCGTCACCTACATCGACCGGGGGTCGTTCCCGGAGCCGATCACCGCGTTGGCGTCGGGTCGCATCTGGCTCCGGGAGGACGTGCAGGCCTATGCCGATGCCTGGCGCGCTCGACGCGCCGCGACGGTCGCCCGAGGCGCCTCGGATCCTGCTCCGCAGGGCGCGAGATGAGTGACAGGCGTCTGTACCTGATCCGTCATGCGAGGCCCGACGCCTCGTCGACCGATCACACCGAGACGCCGCGCGGCACCCAGTACGATCCTCCGCTAGGCGAGACGGGGCTCGAGCAGTCGCAGCGGCTCGCCGACCGGCTCGCCCTGCTGCCGCGACCCGTCGCGATCTACTCCTCGACCCTGGCTCGGGCGCGTCAGACGGCCCGCGTGTTCGCCGATCGCGTCGGCATGCCGGTGATCGAACGCACCGAGCTCTGCGAGTGGTTCGGCGGCGAGTGGGAGGCCAAGGACTTCGAGCAGATCTTCCAGGAGCATCCCGAGGCGATCGACCTGTTCCGAAACCAGAACCCGGCGTGGCATCTGGCGCCGGGCAGCGAGCGAGGCGACCGGTTCCAGCGCCGATGCGTCGACGAGGTCGACCGCATCATCGCGGCGCATCCTCAGGGCGACGTCGTGGTCGTGGCGCACGGCGGGGTGATCAACGCGTACTTCAGCCACATCCTGGGCATCCGCGACCAGGACATGTTCTTCCTGCCGGAGAACACGAGCCTGAACACCGTCGTGATCAGGGGAGACGAGCGGCTCGCATGGTTCCTCTCCGACGCGTCGCACCTCACCGACCCCGCCTGGTTCGAGCTGCGTGAGTGGGAGCGCGACCTCGCCGAGGGTCGCTGAGCGGCCCGCCTATACTCCCGCGCAACGCCGGATCCGAGACCGAGGGAGACGAATGCCGTGTCCGTGAAGTTCCTGTCACCGGAATGGGCGGAGGCCGTCAAGGCCAAGCTCAACGCGAACGACGATTTCCACCAGGCGGCCGCGAGCCAGCGCGCCACGATCCAGCAGGTGATCACGTCCGGTGACGGCGAGACCCACTACTGGATCGTGATCGCCGACGGCGCGATCGACCTCGGGGTCGGCGACATCGACGCTGCCGACGCCACGATCACCCAGAGCTACGAGACCGCCGTGAAGCTCGCGAGGAGCGAGCTCTCGGTGATCACGGCGTTCATGACGGGCAAGGTGAAGGTGGCCGGCAACATGGGCCTGCTGATGGGACTGCAGGGGGCGCTGTCACAGCTTCCAGCGGCGATGCAGGCGATCGACACCGACTACTGATCGACCGGCTCCGACGGAGGCCGCGAGATCGCCATCGTGACCTGCGCCGTGGCGAGCATCGCTCCCTCGGCGTCGGTGATCTCGGCGTGCGCGAACGCGAGGCGCCGACCGAGCCGGTGACGCGTCCCGTAGCGCACAGGATCCCAGGCGTCGCGGGGGAGAGGTACTGCATATCGAGATGCACCGACACGTGGCTCGTTCCCTCGGGGATCGTCGAGCGCACCGCGAGCCCCGCCGCGACATCGGCCAACGTGGCCAGCACGCCCCCGTGGACCGAGCCCATGAGGTTGACCTGGTCCTCGCGCGCCTCGAGGTGAAGATCGACCGTGCCCTCGCCGACGTCGTCGACCGTGATGCCCAACGAGCGATGGAACGGCGAGGCGCTCACGCGCTCGCGCATCAGGCGCGCGTTCCGCTCCCGCGTCTGTCGATCCGGCATCCTGGGGCCCCCTCGGCTGCGTAGTCTCCCACGGGCGCTCGTTTGACGGAGGGGTGTGCCCCAGGGACAATCCCGGCGGATCTCGTCATGGTCCGGGGATCCGAACACAGGGAGAACGGGAGGGGAAGCATGCCGAAGTGGCTTCGCATGTTCGCCCTGCCGCTCGTCGCCCTCTCGCTCGTGGCCGCCGCGTGCGGCGGCGATGACGAGCCGGGGACCGACGGCGGCACGGCGACCGACGGCGGCTCGGCCGCCGGATGTAACGCCGACATCACGGTGGGCGTCGCGCTCGACGTCGGTGGTCTGGGCGACAAGTCGTTCAACGACGCGGCGGCGGCCGGTCTCCAGCAGGCGATCGACGACGGGCTCGTCTGCGAGGACAACACCCAGACCATCGAGGCCGACAACACCGGTTCGAACCGCGACGAGAACGTCCAGGCGCTCGCCGACGAGGGGTACAACCTCGTGGTCGGCGTCGGATTCGCTTTCTCCGAAGGCATCGCCGGTATCGCGGCCGACTACCCGGATCAGAACTTCGCGGTCGTCGACGGGTTCGCGAACGCGGTCGACGAGACGCTCAAGAACGTGGCAGACCTGACGTTCAAGGAGCAAGAGGGCTCGTTCCTGGTCGGCGTGGCCGCGGCCGAGACCTGCCAGTGCGACACGATCGGGTTCCTCGGCGGGCAGACCGGTCCGCTGATCGAGAAGTTCGAGGCCGGATACACGGCAGGTGCGAAGGCCGTGAACCCCGACATCGAGGTGCTCGTGGAGTACATCGGAGACGACGTGACGGCGTTCGTGAACGACGTCAAGGGTGAAGCGCTCTCGACGAAGATGTACGACCAGGGCGCGGAGATCATCTACCACGCCGCCGGACTGTCGGGCGCGGGTCTGTTCCGTGCCGCGGTCGAGGCCGGGAAGCCGGCCATCGGGGTCGACTCCGACCAGTACCTGACGGCCGCTCCGGCGGAGCAACCGCTGATCCTGACGTCGATGCTGAAGCGCGTCGACACCGCGGTGTACAACGCGATCAAGCAGACGGGGGAAGGTGACTTCACGACCGGGTTCCAGGTGTTCGGTCTGGCCGACGAAGGCGTCGACTACTCCAAGTCCAACACCGAGGCGCTCAGCCCCGAAGTGATCGACGTCGTCGACCAGTACAAGCAGCAGATCATCGACGGAGACATCGTCGTCCCCGAGGATCCGGCCGAGGCGTAAGCTCCGGTTCGTGTCCACCACGGCGACGCAGAACGACGAGGCGGGGCGCTCAGGCGCCCCGCCTCTCGTCGTACTCGAGCATGTCACGAAGAAGTTCCCCGGGGTCGTCGCGAACGATGACGTGAGCATCGATCTGCGGCCCGGTGAGGTGCACGCGCTGATCGGCGAGAACGGGGCCGGGAAGTCGACCCTCATGCGCGTGCTCTACGGCATGTACCCGGCCGACGGCGGCCGCATCGTGATCCGGGGTGAGGAACGGAAGATCGCATCGCCACGCGACGCGATCGCCAACGGGATCGGCATGGTCCACCAGCACT
>JBOGVO010000018.1:0-8510 GCA_050692855.1 Actinomycetota bacterium
GGGTGGTAGCCCCACTGGGCGAACGGCATCGCGCCGGAGTCGTACCAGGCGTCGATCACCTCAGGCACGCGGCGCGACTCCTCGCCACACTCGGGGCAGGGGAACGTCACGTCGTCGATCTCCGGACGATGCGGGTCCAGGTCGCGCACGTCGCGCGCGGCCAGCTCACCCAGCTCCGCGAGCGACCCGACCGCACGCAGGTGCCCCCGGGCGCACCGCCAGATGGGCAACGGCGTGCCCCAGTAGCGTTCCCTGGACAGCGCCCAATCGACGTTGTTCTCGAGCCAGTTGCCGTACCGACCGTGCTTGATGTGGTCGGGGAACCAGTTGACCTGCTCGTTCACCGCCAGCAACCGGTCCTTCACCTGGGTCGTACGGACGTACCACGACGTGCGTGCGAAGTAGAGCAGCGGGGTGTGGCAGCGCCAGCAGAACGGGTAGCTGTGCTCGTAGGTCTCCGACCGCAGCAGCACTCCGCGCTCGCGCAGGTCGTCGACGATCTTCGGATCGGCGTCCTTCACGAACAGGCCTCGCACGAACCCCGGAGCGAGGTCGTTGAACCGACCGTCGTCGCCGACCGGCTTGTGCACCGGCCATCCCTGAGCGAGTCCGATCGCCAGGTCTTCTGCACCGAAGGCCGGGGCCATGTGCACGACGCCGCTGCCGTCGGCCATCGAGACGAACGCCCCCGCCACGACGCGGTGGGCCCCTTCGACGTTGGAGTACGGCGGCTCGTAGCGCGCGCCGACGAGGTCGGACCCCGTGAGCGCGCGGATGACCTCGCCGGCCTCGCCGAGCACGCTCTCCCGAAGCGCGGCGCCGACGATGAGCCGCTCTCCGCCCACCGAGACCTCGACGTAGTCCGCCCCGGCATCGACCGCCACGCCCTCGTTCGACGGAAGGGTCCACGGGGTCGTCGTCCACACCACGAGCGCCGCTCCCACGAGCGAGGCGTCGTCGGCGTCCACGATCGGGAACCGCAGGAACACGCTCGGGTCCTCCACGGTCTCGTACCCGAGCGCCACCTCGGCGTCGGACAGCGCGGTGCCGCACCGTGGGCAGTAGGCCGTGACCTTGTCGGCCTCCCGCAGCAGGCCACGCTCGAAGAGCGACTTCAGCGACCACCAGACCGATTCGATGTAGATGGGCGACATCGTCCAGTACGCCTCGTCGAGATCGACCCAGTACCCGATGCGTTCGGTGAGGCGCTCGAACTCGCCGACGTAGCGCTGCACCGACTCGCGGCACCGTCGGTTGAACTCGGCGATGCCGAGCGCCTCGATGTCGCGCTTGCCGGTCGTACCGATCTCTTTCTCCACCTCGAGTTCGACCGGCAGCCCGTGGCAGTCCCATCCACCCTTCCGCGGCACGAGGAACCCGGTCATCGTCTTGAAGCGCGGGTACACGTCTTTGAACGTGCGCGGTTCCACGTGGTGCACGCCGGGGATCCCGTTCGCGGTCGGCGGGCCCTCGTAGAACATCCACAACGGAGCGCCTTCGCGCCGGGCGAGTGAGGCGTGGAAGACGTCGTGCTCCTTCCAGAACTCGATGATCTCTCGCTCGCGCTCCGGGAAGCTCCCCCCCGCATCGACCGGTTCGAACGTCGACATCTCGGCCCTCCATCGCATCGTCACGTTCCGCACGTGCGAAACGCCTCGTCCCATCGTGCCGGGACGAGGCGTGAGCCCCGCGGTACCACCCAGCGTTGCCGGGATCTCACGAACCCGGCCGCTCACGGCCGCCGTGCACGGCCTCCCGCGATCACGGGCGGGGCCCGGCTGCGCCTACTGAGGTCGCGCACGTCCGCGGCCGGTTGGGGCAGCGGCTCGGGGAGGATGGTCGCGAGGGCTCGGCGCCGGGCTTCCACCGCCCCCGGCTCGCTCCAGCTCCGCGTTCTCCGCGATCGTGTTCCCGTCGTCGCCTCTAGCGGGCATGCTACACCGGTGGCGAACGTGACGGTACGGGTGAGCCCCCGATCGGGGAGGAGAGCGGTCGAGCGATCGATCGACGGAGAACTGATCGTGCGGGTCCGCGCCGCTCCACGGAAGGGCGAGGCGACCACCGAGGCGGCGGAGGCGCTCGCCGCCTGGTTGCGCATCCCCGCTCGGGCGGTTCGGCTCCGTCACGGCGCCCGCGGGAGGACCAAGATCTACGTCCTCGAGGGCGTCTCGGACGAGGTGCTCCACCGGGCCATCGAGGGCCTCTGACCTGCGGAAACGGGTTCGGATCGATGCCATCTGCTACCCTTCGCCGACCATGGCCCAGACCAAGCTCACGCCGAAGGAGATCGAGGACCTCAAGGGTCGCCTCGAACAGGAACGGGTGGAGCTGCGCGAGCAGCTCAGCACGATCGAAGAAGAGGCCTTCGCGGCCACCCAATCCGAGCTCTCCGGTGATGTGGGGCTCGACGACGAGTCGGCCGACGCCGGTACGGCCACTTTCGAGCGTGAGAAGGACCTCTCGATCGAGAACAACGTCCGCGACCTGTTGTCCAAGATCGACCGCGCGCTCGCGCGCATCGCCGACGGCAGCTACGGCACCTGCGACCGATGCGGCAAACCCATCGAGAAGGCCCGCATCAAGGCGCTTCCCTACGTCGACCTGTGCATCAGGGACGCTCAGGCGCAGTCGCGCCGGTAACGTCGTGGATCGCGCTCGTCGACGTGGCGCGACCTGGCTCTTCACCGCGGCGGCGTTCGTCTACCTGGCCGACCGGTTCAGCAAGGGCTGGGCGGAGGCGGAGCTCCCCGGCCACCCGATCGAGGTGATCCCGGGCGTGCTGACGTTCCGGTTCGCCACGAACCCGGGCGGCGCCTTCAGCCTCGGCCAGGACCTGCCCTGGTTCTTCGTGATCGCCACGATCTCGGTGTCGGCGGTGATCGTCCTCACC
Source organism: Actinomycetota bacterium (assembly GCA_050692855.1). GTDB lineage: Bacteria > Actinomycetota > UBA4738 > UBA4738 > HRBIN12 > JAOUEA01. Next base: position 2,891 of record JBOGVO010000018.1, read on the forward strand.
GCGTTCCGGCACACGAAGCCGGTGACCGCCGTGGCGCTCGGCCTGGTGCTGGGCGGAGCTCTGGGGAATCTCACCGATCGCATCGTGCGAGGCCCCGGCTTCTCCGGGCACGTGGTCGACTTCATCGACCTGCAGGTGTGGCCGGTGTTCAACCTCGCTGACAGCGCGATCGTGATCGGAGCCCTCGTGCTCGCGTTCCGGTCGTTCGCGGGCGACCACAGGGAGAGCTCCGTGCCCGCTGAGGGCGAGCCCGCGGCCGATGAGCGCTGAGACGTTCGTGGCCTCGGCCGGGCGTCTCGACGTCGTGGCGGCCCGGCTGGCCGGTGTTCCTCGATCCGACGTGCAGCGCGCCATCGCCGACGGGCGCGTGCTCGTCGACGGCGCGGTGCGGCCCAAGTCGTTCCGGTTGCTCGGGGGCGAGCGGGTCGAGGTCGATCTCGCCAGCCGGGAACCCCTGGCCGCCGAGGGTCCGGCCGTGCCGATCCGCTTTGAGGACGAGCATCTGGTGGTGATCGCGAAGCCGGCGGGCCTGATCTCGCATCCGACGGAGCGGCGTCGCTCGGGCACGCTCGTGAATCGCCTGCTCGGCATGGAGGTTCCCCTCGCGAGCGCCGGTGGGGAGCTGCGACCGGGCATCGTGCACCGGCTCGATGCGGGCACGTCGGGGCTCATGGTGGTGGCGAAGACCGACGAGGCGCACGAGCCGCTCGCCGCCATGATGCGAGCCCACGAGGTCCATCGGCGCTACCTGGCGCTCGTCCGGGGCAGGGTCGAGCACGATGCGTTCTCGATCGACGCCCCGCTGGGGCGCCGAGCCGAGCGGATCGTGGTCGATCGCATCGAAGGGCGGGAAGCCGAGACCCTGATCCGGGTTCGAGAGCGCCTCGCCACCGCGACGCTGGCCGAGGCGGCGCCGCGCACCGGCCGGACCCACCAGATCCGTGTGCATCTCGGCGCGATCGGCCATCCCATCCTCGGGGATCGGGCCTACCGTGGCGGAGGGGACGACGCGACGGCGCTGGGACTGGAGCGCCCGTTCCTGCACTCCTGGCGCATCGGGTTCGATCATCCGATCACCAGGGAGCGCGTCGAGGTCGAAGAGCCTCTGCCCCCGGACCTGGAACGAGTCCTGCGACGCGCCCGCGACGTGCGGCCTTGACGACCTCCGGGGCCGGGCGTAGGTTGAGGCTCCGCTCGAATCACATCGGTGTAGTTCTCCACAGCTTCCCGGGGCGCTGTGGATATCCTCCCCGCAAGGAGTCAGCGCGCCGCAGATGACCGACCGCAGCGACAGCTTCGTCCACCTCCACGTCCACTCCGAGTACTCACTGCTCGACGGGGCGGCGCGCATCGAACCGCCCGCGTCGAACCCCGGGGCGCCCACGATCTTCAGCGAGGCCGCGCGTCTCGGCATGCCGGCGGTGGCGGTCACCGACCACGGGTCGATGTTCGGCGCCCTGAAGTTCTTCGAGGCCGCTCGCATCGCCGGCATCAAGCCGATCATCGGGGTCGAGGCCTACGTCGCCCCCGGCTCGAGGTTCGACCGCAATCCGGGGGAGAGCGAGGAGAAGTACTTCCACCTCACCCTGCTCGCGCGCAACGAGACCGGGTACCGCAACCTGCTCAAGCTCGTCTCGGCCGCCCACCTCGAGGGCTTCTACCACCGCCCGCGCATGGACAAGCAGCTGATGGCCGAGCACGCCGAGGGGCTCACCTGCCTCTCCGGGTGCCTGTCGAGCGAGCTCTCGGTGCAGCTGTTGAACGGCCAAGCCGAACGTGCCCGACGCACCGCCGCCGAGTACCGCGACATCTTCGGCGCGGAGCACTCCTTCATCGAGGTGCAGGACCACGGCCTCGCCGGCCAACGCGAGATCCTGCGCCAGCAATTCGAGATCGGCCGCGAGCTCGGGGTCCCGGTCGTGGCCACCAACGATCTGCACTACACGCTGAGGGAAGACGCCAAGCCGCACGACGTGCTGTTGTGCATCCAGCAGCAGAAGGTGCAGACCGACCTGAAGCGTCTCCGGTTCGACGCCGACGAGTTCTTCCTGAAGAGCGCCGAGGAGATGCGGCACGTTTTCGCCGAGCGTCCCGAGGCATGTGACAACACCCTCGCGATCGCGGAGAGCGTCGAGCTCGACCTCGTCTACGGCGACCGCGCGCCCGCCGACCAGCGCTACCACCTGCCCCGCTTCGACACCCCCGGCGGCATCGATCGCGACGTCTACCTGCGTCAGCTCGTCGACGAGGGCGCTGCCGGCCGTTTCGGCCGGATCACGCCCGAGATCCGGGAGCGCATCGACCACGAGCTCGGCGTGATCACGAGCATGGGGTTCGGCGGCTACTTCCTGATCGTCTGGGACCTGATCCGGCACGCACGTGAACAAGGCATCAGGGTCGGGCCCGGCCGGGGATCGGCCGCCGGGTCGGTGGTGAGCTACTCGCTGCGCATCACCGATCTCGATCCGCTGCGATACGGGCTGCTGTTCGAGCGGTTCCTGAACCCCGAGCGCGTCCAGATGCCCGACATCGACATGGATTTCGACGAGCGCCGGCGCGACGAGGTGATCCGCTACGCCACCGAGAAGTACGGGGCAGACCACGTCGCGCAGATCGTCACCTTCCAGACGATCAAGGGCAAGCAGGGCATCCGCGACGCCGCCAGGGTGCTCGGGTTCCCTCCGGTCGTCGGCGATCGCCTCTGCAAGATGTATCCGCCGGCCGTGATGGGGCGCGACTACCCGATCGAGGACGCCCTGCGTCTGTCGCCCGACCTCGCGAACGCGTACGAGCGCGAGCCCGAGGCCAAGGAGATCGTCGAGACGGCTCGGGCGCTCGAGGGTCTGCGGCGCGAGGACTCGGTGCACGCCGCCGGCGTGGTGATCGGCGACGCGCCGCTCGTGAACTACCTGCCCCTCAAGCTCTCGAAGGATTCCCGCGACGACTCCAAGAAGGTCGTCACCCAGTTCGACATGAACGGCGTCGAGAAGCTCGGCTTGCGGAAGATGGACTTCCTCGGCCTGCGGAACCTGAGCGTCATCGAGGATGCCCTGCGACACCTGCGCGCGCGAGGTGTTCAGCTCGACATCGACCACGTGGCGCTCGACGACGAGGAGACCTACGCGATGCTCCGGCGCGCCGAGACCACAGGCGTGTTCCAGATGGAATCCCCGGGCGTCCGGAACCTCATCAAGCTCCTCGAGCCCGATCGGTTCGAGGACATCATGGCCTGCGTCGCCCTGTACCGGCCGGGGCTGCTCTCGATGGGTCAGCACACCGAGTACGCGGAACGCAAGCACGGCCGCAAGAAGGTCACGTACCCCCATCCCGACCTTGAGCCGGTCCTCAAGGACACCTACGGCATCATCGTCTACCAGGAACAGGTCATGCAGGTGGCGGTGCGCATGGCCGGATACTCGCTCGGCGAGGCCGACACGCTGCGCAAGGTCATGGGAAAGAAGATCCGCGAGCAGGTCGACGCCCAACGGGAGAAGTTCGTGGCCGGCATGGTGGCCGCCGGGCACGAAGAGGGTGCGGGCAAGGATCTGTTCGACCTCATCGCACCCTTCGCCGACTACGGCTTTAACGCCTCGCACGCGTGCGCCTACGGACTGGTCGCGTATCAGACCGCGTACCTTATGGCCCATCACCGGGTCGAGTACATGTCGGCGATCCTCACCTCGGTGAAGGACGACAAGGACCGCAAGCCCTACTACCTGTACGCCTGCCGCGGCATGGACATCGAGGTGCTCTCCCCGGACGTGAACGAGTCCGAGACCGACTTCGCCCCGGCGCCCGGCGACGACCCGACGATCCGGTACGGCTTGTCGGCCGTGCGCAACGTGGGGGAGGGCGCGGTGGCGAAGATCATCGAGGCTCGGAGGCGCGAGGGGCACTTCATGTCGTACTCCGACTTCTGTCGCAAGGTCGACCCGTCGGTGCTCACGAAGCGGGTCCTCGAATCGCTGATCCAGGCAGGCGCATTCGATTCGCTCCGGTACTCGAGGCAGGGCCTTCTCGAGAGCCAGGACAAGGTCTCGGGGCCCATCCTCGCCGAGCGCAAGGCAGAGGCCGCGGGACAGTTCAGCCTGTTCGGTGGCGGCGATGAGGGCGACGGTGCGGGTGAGATCGACGAGTCGGTGCTCCACGCGCAGGAGTTCGACAAGCGCACGTTGCTGCGGCTCGAGAAGGAGATGCTCGGCCAGTTCGTGACCGACCACCCGTTGTTGGGCGTGCGCGAGCAGCTCGCGGCGAAGTGCTCGCACGAGATCGCCGACCTCGACTCCGTCGGCGACGGCGACCTCGTCACGATCGGGGGCATCGTCGGCGCCGTGGCTCGCAAGTACACGAAGCGCGGGGAGCCCTACGCGTTGTTCCGACTGGAAGGGCTCGCCGGAGGCGTCGACGTCGTCGCGTTCCCGAGCGTGTACGAGGCCGTGCCGGGCATGATCGAGACCGACCGCATCGTGCTCGCGACCGGCCGCATCGATCTGCGTGGACGCGAGCTGCAGATCAGGGCCACCGAGGTGCGGGAGCCCGATCTCGGCGAGGCCGGCACCATGGCGACCGTGCCCGACGCGCTCGTCGTCGACCTGCCGGCGGCCACGTGCACCCCGTCGGTGCTCGCGAAGCTCAAGGAGCTGTTCGATGGGCATCCGGGCGGGGCGCCGGTGCGGGTTCGCTTCCTCTCCTCCACGGGCGTCACTCCGCTCGAGGTGGGGACCCATCGGGTGCATCCGGGCGGGCCGTTGCTCGGCGAGCTGCGCTCCCTGCTCGGGGGCGACGCCGCCCGCGTGGAGCGCGATCCCACCATCTGACCGGCCGGATCGGGTCGCCGCGAACGGGCACGGTAGGGTGCCGCATGCGCTTCGAGGTCATGCCCGCGATCGATGTCTCAGGCGGCCGGCTCGCCATCCTCGCACCCGATGGACCGCAACCGGTGGGGGCCTTCGGCGGCGATCCGGTCGCGGCGGCGCGCGCGTACGTCGACGCGGGAGCCCGATGGGTGCACGTCGTCGACATGGACCTCGCCTTCGAGGGCGAGGCGCGGAACATCGGGGTCGTGCGATCGGTCTCGTCGCTCGGTGCACACGTGCAGGCGAGCGGAGGGGTGGTGCGAGACGACGACGTCGATGCGATGCTCCGGGCGGGAGCGCGACGCGTGGTGCTCGGGTCGGGCGCGCTCTCCGACGATGACGCCACGACGGAGGCGATCGATCGGTTCGGCGTCCGGCTGATCGTCGGCGTCGAGGTCGAGGGCGACAGGATCCGATCGCGCGGCATGCACCCCGTGGACCTGCCGCTGGTCGAGACCCTCGGATGGCTGACGGCCGCCGGGACCCCCGCCTTCCTCGTGACGGCGGTGGACCGAGTGGGGCGAGCGACCGGTCCCGACCTCGTGGCCATCGGCCGGGTCGTCCGCAGCGGTCGTCCGACGATGGCCGCAGGCGGCATCTCGACCCTCGACGACGTGCGGGCCGTGCGCCGCACCGGCGCGGCCGGGGCGGTGATCGGACGGGCGGCTCTCGAGGGCGACCTCGACCTCCGCGCCGCCCTGACGGCCCTCGGCTGAGGCTCGCCGTCGGTAGACTCGTTGCCTCCCATGGGCTTCCTCACCGAC
>JBOGVO010000019.1:0-5187 GCA_050692855.1 Actinomycetota bacterium
GACCCGTGCAGTGCGTCGATCACACCCCCGAACGGCGAGGGGATCTCGACCGTCGCCTTGGCCGTCTCCACCTCGACCAACGGCTGGTTCAGCGCCACCTCGTCGCCTTCGGCGACGAGCCACTCCACGATCTCGCCTTCCTCGAGGCCCTCGCCGAGGTCCGGCATCGCGAACACGCGCTCGGTGCCGGCCATCAGTACGCCACCACGTCTCGCACGGCGGCGACGACGCGTTCCACGCTCGGCAGGTAGCGCTGCTCGAGCGCCGCCGGCGGGTACGGCACGTCGTAGCCGGTCACCCGCCGCACCGGGGCCTCGAGGAAGTCGAACGCCTCCTCCACGATGCGCGCGGTCACCTCGGCGCCGAGGCCGAGCGTGCGCGGTGCCTCGTGCACGACCACGGCTCGGCCGGTCTCGCGCACGCATCGGGCGATCGTCTCGGTGTCGAGCGGCGAGAGCGACCGCAGGTCGACCACCCGCGCGTTCACGCCTTCCTCGGCGAGCGCCTCGGCGGCGTCGAGGCACCGCGTCACCATCGACCCGTACGTGAAGACCGTGGCGGCGTCGCCGGCGCGGACGACGGTCGCCGCGCCCAGACCGGGCCCGCCGACCTCGAGTGCGGCCTCGGCCTTCGCCCAGTAGCGCGCCTTGGGCTCGAGCACGATCACCGGGTCGGGGTCGGCGATCGCGAGGCGCAGCAACCGGTACGCGTCAGCGGGCGTGGACGGGGTGACGACCTTCAGCCCGGCGGTGTGCACGTAGTAGGTCTCGGGGCTCTCGCCGTGGTGCTCCTTCCCCTTGATGCCTCCGAAGGCGGGGATGCGGATCGTGATCGGCATGTCGACGCGTCCGCGAGTCCGTTCCCGCATCTTCGCCACGTGGTCGACGATCTGCTCGAGCGCCGGGTAGCTGAACGCGTCGAACTGCATCTCCACGACGCTCCGCCACCCCGCGAACGCCAGGCCGACCGCGGCGCCGACGATGCCGGCCTCGCTGATCGGGGTGTCGAACACCCGGCGTTGACCGAACTCCGACTGCAGGCCGTCGGTGACCCGGAAGACCCCGCCCGAGCGGCCGACGTCCTCGCCGAACAGCAGGACGCGGTCGTCGTCGCGGAGCGAATCGCGCAGGGCCGCGTTCAGCGCGGCCACCATCGTGACCTCAGCCACCGACGACCTCGTGGCGTTGCTCGGCGAGCCCCGCGGGCGGGTCCGCGTAGGTCAGATCGAACATCCACTCGACCGGCGGAGCCGGTTGCGCGATCACGCCGTTCCTGATCTCGAGCACCTCGGCCTCGATCTCGTCCCGCCAGGAGGCGAGCGTCGCGTCGTCGATCGCGTCCTCGCGTCGCAGCCACGCCGTGAATCGCTCGATCGGATCGAACGCTCGGGCCAGCTCCACCTGCTCGTCCTCGCGGTAGCGCCCCGGATCGTCCGCCGTGGAATGGGCGCCGATGCGGTACGTGAGCGCCTCGATCAAGGTCGGGCCCTCGCCCGCGGACGCTCGCTCGGCGGCCTCGCGCGTCGCCCGATACACGGCCAGCACGTCGTTGCCGTCGACGCGCACGCCCGGGAACCCGTACCCCTCGGCGCGCCTCCAGATCTCACCGGCCGTCTGCCGGTGGGTCGGCACGCTGATCGCCCATCCGTTGTTCTGGCAGAACAGGATCGCCGGCGCCCCGAAGACGCCGGCCAGGTTCGCCGCCTCGTGGAAGTCGCCCTCGCTCGCGCTGCCGTCGCCGAAGTAGGTCAGCGTGCAGGCGCGCGCCCCGTCGAGCGACTGCCCCATGGCGTGGCCCACGCCGTGGGCGATCTGGGTCGCCACCGGGATGCAGATCGGACCGAACCGGGTCGCTCGTGGATCGTACGGACCGCCGTGCCAGGTGCCCCGGTGATACGCGAGGTACTGCACCGGGTCGACGCCGCGCACGAGCGCGGCGGCGAGCTCCCGGAACGTCGGGAACACCCAGTCGGCGGGCCCGAGCGCCGACGCGCTGCCGACCTGCGCGGCCTCCTGCCCTTCGAAGCCCGGATAGACCGTGAGCTCGCCCTGTCGCTGGAGGGCGATGCACTCGCGATCGAGCCGGCGCGCGAGCAGCATCGAACGCAGCATCGCCCGCAGCGCATCGGCCCCGAGCCCAACGTCGGGATCTCCGACCGCCGTGCCGTCGGGGGCCAGCACACGCACGGGTTCCGTGCCGCGCCAATGTTCGGGTTCGGACGCCACGCGAAAGCCCCCTCGAGTCCCGCTCGTCGGACGCCGAGAGCATAGGGGAAGACCTTTCGGTCGGCGTAGACTCGACCGAACATGGTGCCCAGCGCGTTCCTTCGTGTGTATCAGCCACTCGATGCGTTCGAGCGCAGCGAGCAGCTGCACTGGGAGCGGTACCTGCTGCAGGGTGGCGGGATCGCGCCGTCGCGGCCCCGGTACGTCGATCACCGCACGACGGGCCACCTCGGCATGCTGGCGCCCTCCGACGCCGACACCGCCGACATCCTGCACGTCGAGGGACGCACGCTCGTCAGTCCTCGCCGCTTGCGCATGCGGGTGCTCGCGGCGATGGTGTCCTTTCGAGAGACGCAGCCGATCGAGCTCTGGGATCGGTTCGTGACGAAGAAGGACAGCCGGCGGGCGGCCCGCGACCTGGCGAAGCTCCGCCGCCGCGATCCGTCCGCCATCGCGTTCTGCCACCAGAGCACGTGGCACGTGCCCATCCGGTGGTTCGTGCTGTTCCGCGACGACGAACGCGAGCTGGTCGAGGACGAGCGGGGCCGGTGGCGACTCCACTACCGCACGACGACCCGCCGGGCGATCCGCCGGGCCGAGCAGGCGATCGCGCCGCTGCGCCGGTCCGACCTCGGACCGATCGGCGACCTGATCCTCGACCTGCACCAGTGGATGACGAACTTCGACCCGGCGTCGGTGCTCGAGCTCGACTACGCGGAGCTCTGCGACTTCCAGCGGTGGGACGAGCTCGACGACGACCACTCGGCCAAGGACATCCACGACGCGCTCGAGGCCCTGGAGGCGGGGGAGTACCCGCGGGCGGCCGACGTGTACCAGGGCGTGCTGACGCGCTGGGCCGAGGTCCGGAGCCGCGAGATCCTGAACTGAGTGCCGGGCATCCCCGGCCGGACGGGGTGGCCAGGGGCAGAATCGAACTGCCGACACCGCGGTTTTCAGCCGCGTGCTCTGCCAACTGAGCTACCTGGCCCGGGCCGGTAGAGAACCTGGCCGAAATCGCCACCGAGGTCACCACCAGCGCGTTGAAGTGTAGCGAGTGGAGGTGTGCCCGGACTCGGTAGCATCCTATCGGCCTGGGGATGCCCTCGAGACAGCCTTGATCCTTGCCGGATGGTGCCGGTCGTGGAGTCAGTCAGGCGGCGGCTTCGAGGCCCTCAGCCGCTCGGTGGCGGGCCATCGTGAGGGCGTTGACCATCACGGCCCAGCCGAGCATCTCGACCGACGCGGGAAGTCCGGGTCCGAGGGAGGGATGGGCCGAACGTTCTCGGTCCGGTTGAACCCGCGTTTACGATCACCGTCCCTCTGGTGCAGATGGTTGGAGGGGACGAGGCTACCCGGGACGCCTTCCCCAGCGGCCTCGAGATCGGCGGCCGCCGTTCGCCGAGTCGATCCCTCGCTGGGCGCAGCTCATGCCCTGGAGACGAGGATGTAGGTGTTCATGTCGCCTTTGCCCTTCACCGAGACGACGCCGCGCGGCTCGCAGACGAACTCGTCTCGGATCAGCTCGTAGGTCGCCGGGGTCACCTGGATCGATCCCGCGACCCCTTCAGACTCCATGCGGCTTGCCGTGTTCACGACATCTCCCCACAGGTCGTAGGCGAACTTGTGGGTGCCCACGATCCCGGCGACGACCGGGCCCGAATTGATCCCGATCCGCAGGCTGATGTCATGGCCGTGGAACCGGTGTCGCTCGGTGTGGTCGCGGATCCGAAGGGCCAGCTCGGCGATGGCGTGCGCGTGATCGAATCGTCCGTGCGGCACGCCGGCGGCAACCATGTATTCGTCTCCCACGGTCTTGATCTTCTCCAGACCCAGCTCCTCCACGAACCCGTCGAAGATCGTGAACACGCTGTTCAGCAGCCCCACGAGTTCGGGCGGGGACATCGCTGCCGACATCGGCGTGAAGCCGACCACGTCAGCGAACAGGACCGAGGCCGACTCGTGATCGTCGGCGATCATCGTTCTGTCCGACTTAAGCCGCTGGGCGATCTCGTCCGGCAAGATGGCATGCAACAGATCGTCGGATTCCTTCTGGAGCCGGTCACGTTGGCGCACGAAGTAGGCCATGGAGGCGAACACGAAGACCGTGACCCCGACGATCACTGTCGCGATGCCGGCGGGCGACCCCTCGACCACGTGCAAAGGCTCGATCCGTTCGGGCAGCACCACGGCCAGGACGAGCGTGACCCCGTAGGCAAGGAACCACAGGAACGCCGCCCTTGTGGTGAGAACGATCAGCGCGCCGATGACGACCAAAAAGCCCCACAGGATCACCAGGTCCGACGGCACCAGCCCGCCCAGGATGATCGTCCCCGCCAGGACCTCGACGAGTATGAGGAACAACGCTGCCTCGACGATCCACGTGAAACGATCGGGCTTCAGCGCGAGCACACCCAGCAGGAGGACGCTCGTGAGCGCGGCGGTGAGGTCGACCACGCCCACCCCCGGCAGCCCATCGCCGAACTCCGAGACTGAGACGGGTAGGCGAACCAGCGCACCGAAGACGAAATAACCGACGACGATCCTTCTCGTCCCGCGATGGATGTCGGTTTCTCCCGGGTATGCGCCGAGGGACATGAGGGAATCCCACCAGCGTCGGAAGCGGGGCCCGGCCATCGGGTGATACTAGTTTGACGCGAGACGAGCTGGATCGGGACGGTCGTCCTCAAGACCGAGATGGCGGCCGGGGAGCGCCATTCGGTGTCCCACTCCCGTGAGTCGTTGGAGCGACACGCGGGTTAACCACGGGGCCATGCTTCGATCGTTGGGGGGTCCGTTACCAGATGGGCGGAATCCGTTACCGTTAGTACGTAGCCTTGCAGATGACCTGGGTGGTGTGCGATTTCTACCGCCCCGACCTGGCCCTGGCCGGTAGAGACCTGGCGAGATGGCGCCGAGGTCATCACCAGCGCTTCGAGTGTAGTGAATGGAGATGGTTCTGGAC
>JBOGVO010000020.1:0-13735 GCA_050692855.1 Actinomycetota bacterium
GGTTCCGATCGCCCAGCGCCTCCCTACTGCGGTGGAGGAGGTCCCGTCGATCCGGGAGATCCCGGAGATCCCGGAACGTCCGATCCCGATCCGCCGCGCAGGATCGCCTCTTGCTCCTCCCGGCTCGTGGAGAAGCCCTCCTGCGCTGGGATACCTGATCCACCTTCCGTGAGCGCGAACTCCTCCTCCGGTGAGAGCACGAGGCGGTGGCGCCCCGCGATCGCGAAGTACAGGATGCCCAGCACGAAGTAGATCAGCGTGCCGTACACGCCCGGCCGGTAGTCCTCGTTCGTGTACAGCGAGATCAGCGACACGACGGCGATGACGCCGGCGATCGCTGCGCCCCAGATGCCCACCGGGCTCCGGTACGGGCGTTGGATGTTCGGCAACCTCTGCCGCAACAGGATGAACGACAGGCACTGCATCGCGTAGGAGATCACCGCGCCGAACACGGCCATGTACAAGAGCGCGCCCACGATGCGGCCGGCGAGCTCGCCTTCCTGCTTGCCCAGCTGATAGATCAGCACCGCCAGCGCGTATCCGACGATCGCCCCTGCGATCAGGGCCACGTGCGGGGTCCTGCGCTCACCGTGGGTGATCGACAGCCACTTCGGGAAGTAGCCGGCCCGCGAGAGCGAGAACGTGTTGCGGCCGTACGCGTAGATGATCGTGAAGAAGCTCGCGACCAGCCCGAAGAGCCCGATCAGCCCGAGCAGCTCCGCGGAGGTGCCGTCTCCGAACACCGCCTTGAAGCCGTCGAACAGCGGAGTCGCGGAGACACCGATCGTCTCGGCGCCGCCGCCGACGCCCGTGTTCAGGAACAGGATGAGAGCGCCCGTGAACACGAGCGTCGTCATCCCCCACAACGTCGCTCGTGGGATGTCGCGTACGGGGTCCATCGACTCCTCGGACGCGAGCGGCAGCTCCTCGATCGCGAGGAAGAACCAGATCGCGAACGGGATCGCCGGGAAGATCCCCCCGATCCCCTTCGGCAAGAAGCTCGATCCACCTGCCTCGGGCGGGATGTTCGTCCACAGGCTCGAGTCGAACTCGCCCGAGACGAGCACCGAGATGAAGAAGAACGCCAGGATGCCGAGCGCGATGATGTTCACGACCACCGTGAATCGCATCGTGATCTCGATGCCGATGATGTTGATGCCCACGAAGATCACGTAGAAGACGGCCATCCACGTGACCACACTGTTCCACCACGGCTCGCCGGTGATGTCGAACAGACCGGCCATGATGTCGTGCATCAGGAATCCCATGGCCGACACGACCACGGCCGGCGTGATCACGTACTCCATGTTCTCGGCGAGCCCCGTGATGAACCCGCCCCACGGACCCATCGCCGACCGCGCGAAGGAATAGGCGCCGCCGGTGTGGGGGAGCGCTGGCGACATCTCCGCGATCGAGTAGCAGAGCCCGTAGTACATGATCGCGATCACGATGCTCGCGATCAGCAGGCCGCCGAACCCTCCGGCGTCCAGCCCGAGGTTCCACCCGTAGAAGTCGCCCGAGATGACCGCGGCGACCCCCAGGGACCAGAGCGACCAGAACGCCGCGTGGCGGCGGAGCCCACGCTTGTGGAAGTAGTCCTCGTCGACCTCTTGGTAGGTGACGGAACCGACCTTCCGCTCCCGCTCAGACATGTGCGCACCCCCCTCGAGCCGGACGTCTCTCGACGGCTCAGCGCGTATCGAGCCACATCGAGGGTTTGTCTGTCAAACGGGGGATGCGGGGTCGTCCCCCATCCGGCGGGCGCGGAGCCGCGAGAGAACCGCGGCCGAGCCGATCACCGTCGCGATCGCCGGCACCGCGCCCCAGGTGTCGACGAGCCACGCGAAGACGGGCCCGAAGGCGATCGCCACGAGCAACACGGGTGGACCGAGCCGGAGTCCCAGGCTCCGACGGGCGACGAGGAGCACCAGGACGATCCCCAGGAAGGGCCACCAGTCCCACTCCGTCGACGGTGCGGGCCAACTCGGGACCCCGACGCCCACGAGCTCCATCGCTCCATCGTAGGCCACGTCGAGCAGGGTCGTTTGACGCGATTTGTCAGACAAAGTACTGTCGTCGGGTCGGCCGCCTCACGACGTCTGCGACGACGTCCATGAGAGAGGAGCATCACCTGTTGAAGAAGCGTCTGTCCTTCCGGGTCAGGGATGAGCTGGCGGCGCGGATGAGCTCCGGGCACATCGCCCCGGGCTCGAAGCTCCCTCCCGAGCCCGAGCTCGCGGAGGAGATGGGGGTGTCCAGGCCGACGCTGCGCGAAGCGCTTCGCTCCCTGGAGGAAGACGGGCTCGTGACCCGAACGAGCGGCGCGGGCACGTATGCGACCCACCGACCCCGCCTGCGCAACAACCTCGACGTGAACTTCGGTGTCACCCACGCGATCGCCTCCTCGGGGATGCGGCCCGGCACGATCGAGACGGCCGTGCACTCGGAGGGTGCCACCGAGGAGCACGCCGCGGCCCTCGACCTGCAGCCGGGCGACCCGGTGGTGATCCTCGAGCGCGTCCGCACCGCCGACGACCGTCCGGTGGTGTTCTCCCGCGACGTTGCATCGGCCGCCCGGGTCTCGGCGTCCGAGGTCGCCTCGATGCCGCTCGACGGCTCGCTCTACGACCGGCTGGAGCGGATCGGCCGCCCGGTCGCGCACGGCGTCGTCACCGTCGAGCCGGCTCGGGCCGACCGCTCGATCGCCCGGCGGCTGCGCACGAAGACGGGGACCCTGTTGATGCTCCTGCGGCAGGTCGACTACGGCGGCGACGGCGAACCGCTGCTGCTGTCGCTCGAGCACCACCTGGCCGAGGCGTTCGAGTTCACCGTGGTCCGCCGGGGACCCGGAAGGAGGAAGGCGTGACCGTCACGAGCGTCGGTAAGCAGATGAGAATGAAGCGGGTGATCGATCCGGACGGTGTCTCCGTGATCTGCGCCCTCGACCACGGCATGACCTCGCCGACGTTCCTGGAGCCGCTCGCCGACATCACGCAACGCACCCGCGAGGCGGTGGCCGGTGGGGCCAACGTGATCATGATGAGCAAGGGCATGATCCGCGTGGCGAACGAGGGATTCGGGCCAACCACGTCGCTCGCGCTCCTGCTCTCGGCGAGCGCGAGCCCCGACGGCGCGAGGCCGCAGATCGTCCACATCGCCCAGGTCGAGGAAGCGCTCACGATGGGCGCCGACGCCGTCGTGCTGTTCACCGCCCTCGGCGGCGAGACCGAGGCCGGCATGATGGAGATCCTCTCCGCCGTGGGTCGCGAGTGCGCGCTGCTCGGCATGCCGTTCATCGCCGAGGCGGAGTTCCCGACCACCTACGCGACGGTCGAGGAGCTCACGCAGCAATACGGCTTCGAGTACCTGCGCCGGAACGTGCGCCTGTGCGCGGAGCTCGGCGCCGACATCGTGAAGACCAACTGGCCCGGCGACCAGGACTCCTTCGCGAAGTGCGTCGAAGCCGCCAACGGCATCCCGGTCGTGCTTGCCGGCGGATCGCGGCTCGAGGACGCCGAGCTGCTGCGACGGATGGCCCAGGCCATGGAGGTGGGGGCGATCGGGTGCTCGGTGGGGCGGAACATCTTCATGCACGCGAACCCCGAGGCGATCACGCGGGCGCTCTCTCGGGTCGTGCGGGAACGGTGGTCCGCGGAGAAGGCGCTCGATGCGCTCGTCGAGGAGACGGCGTGATGCGCGCGGCCCTGATGACGGCGGTCGACCGCGTGGAGGTTCGAGCTGACATGGCCGAGCCCGTGCTCGACCCGGCGGGCGCCCTGCTGCGGGTCGAGGCGTGCGGCATCTGCGGCACCGACGCTCGGACGTTCTTCAACGGCGATCCCAAGGCCCCGCCTCCATGGCAGCTCGGCCACGAGCCGGTCGGCGTGCTCGAGGAGGTCGGGCCTGAGGCCGACCTTCCCCCGGGCGTCGCGCATGGCGATCGGGTGTTCCTCGGATCGATCCTCACGTGCGGCGAGTGCCGCTGGTGCACCGAGGGGTTCCAGAATCTCTGCGAGGACCATCTGCTGTACGGGTACGACCCGTTCCCCGGGGCTTACGCCGACCTGGCAGCCGTGCCCCCGATCGGCATGAAGAACTTGATCGTGCTGCCGCCGGAGCTGCCCTCCGACCTCGCGACCGTCGCCGACCCGTTCGCGTGCGCGTTGAACGGCATCGAGCAGCTCGACGTCCGTCTCGGCGACACCGTCGTCATCCTGGGCACCGGCCCGATCGGGTGTTGGCAGGCCGTGATGGCACGCGACCGCGGCGCATCGAAGGTGTACCTGACCGATGTCTCCGGCGAGCGGTTGAAGATCGCGCTCGACGCGATCGGTCATGCGGTCGACGACGCGTGGGTCGCGGGCGAGGACAACGGCGTCGACGAGGTGATGTCGCGCACCGGCGGGCACGGCGCGGAGCGGGTGTGCGTGGCGGCGCCGGCGAAGCCGGCGCAGGAGGCCGCGCTCGAGATGGCGGCCAAGCGCGCCGTCGTCGTCTACTTCGCGGGCCTGCCGAAGCACGACCCGGTGAGCCCGCTCGACATGAACCAACTGCACTACAAAGAGCTCGCGGTGCTCGGAGCCTACGGCGCGACCCATCGTCAGTACCGCATCACGATGGACTACCTCGACCGCAAGCAGGACGAGCTCGCTCGGGTCGTCACCCATCGGTTCCCGCTGGAGGAGATCGCCGATGCGTTCGAGACGATCCGCACCGGCACCGGCCTGAAGATGGTGATCGTGCCGTGACGAGCGCGTTCGTGATCGGCTGTGACGTCGGCAGCCAGGGCACGAACGCGGCCCTGTACCGCGACGATGGCGAGCTCGTCGACTCCGCCTACGAGGCCTACGACGTGTCGTTCCCGGAACCGGCGTGGGCGGAGCAGGACGCCGACGTCTGGACCGACGCGGTCGAGCGGGCTTGCCGGCACCTCGTCTCGGCGTGTCCCGGCGGCGCGGACGCGATCCGAGGACTGTCGTTCGGGTCGCAGCTCGACGGCATGGTGGTCTGCGACGAGGGAGGCCGGCCCCTGCGTCCCGCGATGATCTGGATGGACCGGCGAGCGGAGGCTCAGGCCGAGGCGATCGCCGAACGGATCTCGCCGCAGGACTTCTACCGAGCCGTCGGTGCGAACCTCGACTCGTCGCATGCGGTCTTCAAGGCGCTCTGGGTGCGGGACGAGGAGCCGGGGATCTGGAAGGAGGCCGCCTCGATCATGCCGCCGGGCTCCTACGTGCTGCGGCATGCCTGCGGAGAGTTGGCCGTCGACCACTCGAATGCCTCGTCGCTCGCCCTCCTCGACCCGCGCACTCGCACCTGGTCGGGCGCCGTGCTCGAGGCGACGGGGGTCGAGGAAGCGATGCTGCCCCGCCTGGGCCCCGGCACGGAGCCCGTGGCCACCGTGACGTCGTCGTTCGCCGAGGCCACCGGGCTCGCGCCCTCGACGGTCGTCGCGATGGGGTGCGGTGACGAGATGGCGGCCACGCTCGGCGCCGGCGTGTTCGAGCCCGGAGACGTCTGCGACGTGGTCGGGACCGCCGAGCCCGTCTGCGCGGCCAGCGCGGAGCCCCGCGAGGACCCGACGATGCTCGTGGAGTGCCACCCGCACGCCGACCCCGATGCCTGGCTGCTGGAGAACCCCGGGTTCGTCTCGGGCGGCAACCTGCGGTGGTGGCGCGACCAGTTCGCGCCGATCGAGCGAGACGCGGAGGCCGTCGGCCTCGGTGACGCGTACGACTTCCTCTCCGTGGAAGCCGGCCACGTCGCGCCGGGGGCGGAGGGACTCGTCTTCCTGCCGTGCATGCAGGGGGCCATGGCGCCCGAGTGGAACGGCGCTGCGCGCGGGGTGTTCTACGGGCTCTCGCTCGCGCACACGCGTGACCACATGACCCGCGCCATCCTGGAGGGCAGCGCGTTCGCCCTGCGCGACATCCTCGACGCCATGCGCGACGCCGGGCTCGACGTCCGACGGCTCACGATCGTGGGCGGCGGGGCGAAGGGGCCGCTCTGGCGCCAGATCAAGTCCGACGTCACGGGTCTGCCGGTGCGCGTGCCGGAGTCGGTCGAGACCACCGCCACCGGGGCGGCCATCCTGGCCGCCGTGGGCGCGGGCGTGCATGCGAGCGTGGCCGACGCCGTGGCGGCGTTCGTCCGGTTCCGACCCGAGGAGCACGAGCCCGACCCGGCCGCGGCTCCTGTCTACGACGAGGCGTACGCGAGGTATCGCGACGTCTACTTCGCGCTGCAGCCCGTGTTCCAGCGGGCGTGATCCCACCCGGGCCGGGAGTCGGATGAAGCGGAGCGATCCCTCGTACAAGGGGCAGTCGGGGTACAACCCGGCGCTCCTGGCGATCTACGACCTCTGGGTGCTGAAGTTCATGGCCGATGCCGTGTGGAAGTGCCCGATCCCGCCCGTCGTCGCTCGCTATCGTCAGCACCTGGGCACTCGGCACCTCGATGTGGGACCCGGCACCGGCTACTTCCTCGAGCAGGCCGCGCCATCGGTCGAGACCCAGATCATGCTGCTCGATCCGAACCCCCATGTGCTGAAGCACGCGTCGAAGCGACTCGCCGCGTGGAACCCGGTCGCGGTCGAGGCGGACGTGATGAAGCCGCTGCCCCTCGAGGGCATGTACGACTCGGCCGC
Organism: Actinomycetota bacterium; assembly: GCA_050692855.1. Lineage (GTDB taxonomy): Bacteria > Actinomycetota > UBA4738 > UBA4738 > HRBIN12 > JAOUEA01. The sequence continues at coordinate 6,647 of JBOGVO010000020.1, forward strand.
CCTCAGCTTCGTGCTGCACTGCCTTCGCGCCCCGATGACCAACAAGGCGACCGCCATCCGGAACATCGCCGACGTCCTGACCCCCGACGGGGTGCTGTTCGGAGGCACGGTCCTCGGGACTCGGGAGTCGCACACGCGCTCGGCTCGCGCGTTCCTCCGAGCGTTCAACGCTGAGGGCGGCTTCGACAACCGCGATGACACGGCCGACGGCCTGCGGAGGATCCTGGACGCATCCTTCCGACATGTGGAGGTCGAGCGGAGCGGCTCGGCAGCCTTGTTCACCGCGAGCGGTCCGAGATCGGCCTGATGCCCGTCCCGAGATCGGCTGCGTGCTGTGGCCTCAGTCCTCGGGGGTGACGTACGCCGCAGTGATGCCGCCGTCGACGATCAGGCTCGAGCCGGTCATGTAGCTGGAATCGTCGCTCGCGAGGAACAGCGCGGCCTTCGCGAGCTCGTCGGCCTGGCCGAGCCTTCCCATCGGGATGTGCACGAAGCGACGTTGCCTCCGCTCGGGATCGGCCAGCAGCTCGGCCAGCAGGGGTGTGTCGATCGGGCCTGGACAGAGCGCGTTGCATCGGATGCCCTTGCGCGCGTACTCCACGGCGATCTCGCGGGTCATCGCGAGCACCGCGCCCTTCGAGGCGGTGTACGCCGTCTGCGACGTGGCGGCGCCGAGCCACGCGACGAACGACGCGACGTTGATGATCGACCCTCCGCCACCCTCGAGCATCGCGGGGATGCCGTACTTGCACCCGAACGCCACGCCCTTGACGTTGACCGCGAGGGTCGTGTCCCATATGGACTCCTCGGTCGCGTGTACGCTGCCGTCGTCGGGCAGCATCACGCCGGCGTTGTTGTAGAGCACGTCGAGCCGTCGGAACCGGGTGATCGCCGCCGCCACCATCGCCTCGGCTTCGGCCTCCCGGGACACGTCGGCGTGTACGTAGTGGGCGTCGTCCCCGATCGCGGCCGCCGTGGCCTCGCCGGCCTCGTCGTTCACGTCCGTCAAGACGACCTTCGCGCCCTCGCTGGCGAACAGCTCCGACGCGACCCGTCCCATGCCGCTGCCGCCTCCGGTGATCAGCGCCACCTTGCCGTCGAGTCGCATCGCGCATCCGCCTCCTCGCATGCCGGTCGGCCGAAGGGTACGCGCTGGGACTACGATGCGTTCGAGGGCCAGGGGGAGGAGCGGCGGCATGACGGAACTGCTGGTGCTGGGCGGGGAACGGGCCGCCGCGGCCGACGGTGCGACCGACCACGTGATCGAGCCCTCGACGGCTGCGCCGATGGCCGAGGTCGCCAAGGGAGGTCCGGAGGACGCCCGCCGAGCCGTCGACGTGGCCACGCGAGCGTTCGAGGAGGGCGCCTGGCCGCGCCTGTCAGCCCGTGAGCGCGGACGGGTGCTGACGACCGCGTCGTTCACGATCCGGGAACGGCAGGAGGATCTCGCCCGGCTCGAGGCCCGCAACGGAGGGAAGCCGATCGACTCGGCCCGCGCCGAGATCGACATCGTCGCGAACGTGTTCGAGTACTGGGGCGGCGCCGCCAACAAGATCACGGGCGAGACGATCCCGATCGTGCCCCCGGGGCTCGACGTGACGCTGCGGGAGCCCGTCGGCGTGTGCGTGCTGATCACACCGTGGAACTTCCCGGCCGTGATCGCGAGCTGGAAGATTGCCCCGGCGCTCGCCTGCGGCAACACGGTCATCGTCAAGCCCGCGTCCCAGACCCCGCTCACCGCGCTCGCGATCGCCGACATCCTCTACGAGACCGGCTTGCCCGAAGGGACGTTGAGCGTGCTGCCGGGACCTGGGTCCACCACGGCGAGCGCATTGGTCGCCGATCCGCGGGTGGCCAAGATCTCCTTCACGGGCTCGACCGACGTCGGCACGTCGGTGATGGCGGCGGCGGCGGCGAACGTCACCCGCGTCTCGCTGGAGCTCGGAGGCAAGTCGGCCAACGTGGTGTTCGACGACGCCGATCTCGATGCCACCGTCGCGCGGTCGTTGTGGTCGGTCTTCGACAACGCGGGACAGGACTGCTGTGCGAGGTCGCGCCAGTTCGTGCAGCGGGGGATCTACGACGAGTACGTGGAGCGCTTCGCCGCGAGCACGGACGCGATCGTCGTCGGCGAGCCGCTCGATGAGGCGACCCAGATGGGTCCGTTGATCTCGGAGGGCCAGCGCCGGACGTCGCAGGACTACCTCGCACTCGGCATCGAGGCGGGCGCCCGTCACGTGACCGGCGGCGACATGCCCGGCGGCGACGGCTATTTCATGCGACCGGCGGTGCTCGCCGACGTCGACAACTCCTGGCGGGTGGCACGGGAGGAGATCTTCGGCCCCGTGGTCTGCCTGATCCCGTTCGACACCGAAGAGGAAGCCGTGCGGCTCGCGAACGACTCCCCATTCGGGTTGTCGGGCTCGATCTGGACGCGCGACCTCGGGCGGGCGATCCGGGTGGCCAAGGGCATCCGCACGGGCAACCTCAGCGTGAACTCGGCGTCGAGCGTGCACACAGAGGCCCCGTTCGGCGGGTTCAAGCACAGCGGCATCGGCCGCGAGATGGGCATGGCCGCGGTGCAGCTGTACACCGAGGTCAAGAACGTCTACTTCTCCCAGGAGTGATCGCGTCGGCCCCGCGGTCCGGGCGGCCCCGCCCCGCTGGCTCGATAGACTCGAGCCATGTCTGAACTCCCCGAGGAGCTTCGGAACCGGCCGGCGCGCTCGCCCGGCCAGCGGCCGACCGCCTCGCTCACCCTCGATGCGTACCTGCGCGTCAAGGCCGAGCTCGAGCACTTGACGACGACCGACCGCGAGCAGGTGACGCAGAAGATCAAGATCGCGCGCGAGCACGGCGACCTCAAGGAGAACGCCGAGTACCACGCCGCCAAGGACGAGCAGGGCCTGATGGAGTCGAAGATCCGCAAGCTCCAGCACCTGGTGCAGGATCCCGACATCGTCGAAGCGCCGGCGCAGGCCGACGAGATCCTGCCCGGCATGCTCGTCACGATCCGACCGGCCGACGAGGACGAGCCCGACGACGAGACCTACCTGCTGGCCGAGCACGCGGAGGAGAAGGCACCGGGCGCCCGCACCGTGACCACGTCGTCCCCCCTCGGCACCGCGTTGCTGGGTGCCGCCGTCGACCAGGAAGTCGCGTACGACGCGCCTGCCGGAACCGTCCGGTACGTCGTGGTCGGGTTCGAACCGTTCGCGGGCTGACCGTTCTAGTCTGCGATGGACTAGTGGAGAAGGAGCGCCGCCGCCGCCCGGATCGTCCCGAGGCCCCGCGCGTGCGCGACATGCCTGCGCCCCGCAAGAGCGAGAGCGCCGCCGGCGGTGCGATGCAGCGACTGCTCGCCTGGCCGTATCGCGCCGTCCTGGCGTTCCTGATCTGGACGGGCGTGCGGCCGTGGCAGCTCACCGTGCTCTCGCCCGTGTTCATCCTGCTCACCGGCTGGCAGATCGTGGCCGGAAACTGGCTCGTCGCCGGGCTGCTGCTGATCGTGGGCAGCCTGCTCGACGTGTTCGACGGATCGGTCGCGAGACACCGGGGCGAGGCCAAGCGCTCAGGCGCGTTCCTGGACTCGGTGCTGGATCGGGTCTCCGACATGATCCTGTTCTCGTGCCTGTTCTGGAACCTCGCGGCCCAGGGGGATCGGCTCGAGGCCGGGCTCGCGCTCCTCACCCTGGTCGTGAGCCTCGGCGTGAGCCAGATCAGGGCCGAGGCCGAGGCCGTCGGTGTGAAGCTCACCGAGGGCCTGTTCCAGCGCCTCGAGCGGATGCTGGCGCTCATGATCGGCCTGCTGATCCCGGGCATGATGCTGGCGGCCCTGATCGCGCTGGCCGTGCTCGGCGTCCTCACGGTGGTCCAGCGCGGGTTCGCGGCCCTGTCCCGTGCCTGAGACGTGGCCCGACGAGCGGCCTGAGAGGCCGCCTGACGACCGGCCTGAGAGGCCGCCTGAGGAGCGGAGAGGAGCCATCGATGGAATTCGTTCGGGTGGGAGCGCTCGGAGAGATCCCGGAAGGTGAGATGCGGGCCTACGATACCCCGGCCGGCCGTGTCACCGTCGCGCACATCGAGGCGCATCTGTACGCCTTCGGCGACGAGTGCACCCACCGGGGATGCTCCTTGGCGGACGGGGAGTTCGACGACCGGGCCGCGACGGTGGAGTGTGCCTGCCACGGCAGCGTGTTCGACGTGGAGAACGGCGAGCCGGTGGACGGCCCCGCGGTCGACCCGCTTCCCGTGTTCCAGGCTCGCGAGATCGACGGCTGGGTCGAGGTGGCCACCAGGGCGGGCGAGGGATAGGCTCGCGCCCCGACCACCGTGAGGAGGCGACGGCGATGAGTGAGGTCCCGACCCGGTTCGACCTGCAGCCCGATCAGGTCCCGACGGCGTGGTTCAACATCATGCCCGACATCGTGAAGTCGGGGATCGAGCCATTGCCTCCCTTGAACCCACAGACGAAGCAACCGATCGGCCCCGATGACCTCGCACCGTTGTTCCCGATGGCGTTGATCGGCCAGGAGGTCTCGACCGACGAGTGGATCGACATCCCCGGGCCGGTGATCGACGCCTACCGGCTGTGGAGGCCGTCGCCGTTGTTCCGGGCGACCCGCCTGGAGCAGGAGCTGCAGACGCCCGCGCACATCTACTTCAAGTACGAGGGCGTCTCGCCGGCGGGAAGCCACAAGCCCAACACCGCGGTGGCGCAGGCGTTCTTCAACAAGGAAGCCGGCATCCGCCGCATCGCGACGGAGACCGGTGCCGGACAGTGGGGCTCGGCCATGGCGCTCGCCTGCCAGATGTTCGGCCTCGAATGCGACGTGTACATGGTGAAGGCGTCCTACGGGCAGAAGCCCTACCGGCGGGTGTTCATGGAGACGTTCGGCGCGAGCGTCGTGGCCTCACCGAGCGACAAGACCAACAGCGGCCGGGCGATCCTCGAGGCGCACCCCGACTCGACCGGTTCGCTCGGCATCGCGATCAGCGAGGCGGTCGAAGACGCCGCCACACACGACGACACGAACTACGCGCTCGGCAGCGTGCTCGGCCACGTGCTGCTGCACCAGACGGTGGTCGGCCTGGAGGCGCAGCAGCAGATGGAGATGGCGGGCGATAGGCCCGACGTCGTGATCGGATGCGTGGGCGGTGGCTCGAACTTCGCCGGCATCTCCTATCCCTTCATGGCCGGCAGGCTCCGCGGCGAGACCCCCGAGATGCGGTTCCTCGCGACCGAGCCCGCGGCCTGCCCCACGCTCACGAAGGGGAGGTTCGCCTACGACTTCGGCGACACCGCGCAGATCGCGCCGATCGTGCCCATGTACACGCTCGGGCACGACTTCGTGCCGGCTCCGGTGCATGCGGGTGGCCTCCGCTACCACGGTGACGCGCCGTCGCTCTCGCTGCTCGTGAAGCACGGGCACATGCAGGCCGTCGCCTACACCCAGAACGAGGTCTTCGAGGCAGGAACGCTCTTCGCGAAGACGCAGGGCATCCTGCCGGCTCCCGAGGCCAACCACGCGGTCAAGGGAGCGATCGACGAGGCGGTCGTGGCGCGGGAGGCCGGCGAGGACCGCGTGATCCTGTTCAACCTCAGCGGACATGGCCACTTCGACATGCAGGCCTATGACGACTACCTCGCCGGCACGCTTCCCGACTTCGAGTTCGACCCGGCCGAGGAGGATGCCGCATTGGCGAGCCTTCCCGAGGTGCCGATCCCGGTCTGATCGGCGGCCGACGCCGAGCCGGGCCCGTCACGAGGTGATCGCGCGGCGGGGCAGGCGGAACTGCTCGACCGCCGCCTCGCCGACCGCCTCGGCGACCAGCTCGTACCCCCTGGGGTTGAAATGCAGACCGTCGCTCGCCCTGATCAGCTCGACGTTGCCGTCGGTCCAGTAGAAGGGCGTGTAGTCGCCCTCGCGCGTGGCGAACCGGTCCCACGTGTCGACGTACAGCGCGTTCGGGACCGCGTCGACGACGCGTTCGAAGATGTCGTTCTGGCGCTGCATCACCTGCCACCGTTCCTTCGTCTCCACGATCGGCAGCCCCACCCACGCGACGTGCGCCCCGCCGTCGACGGCGATCCGCGTGAACTCCTCGACCCGTTCCGCGTATCCGTCCGGCCACCGGAAGGTCCCGATCTCCACGTCGGTCTTCCCGTCGGGCGTCAGCAGGTTCTGGTTGTCGTTGTCGCCGATCATCACGACGACCAGGTCGGGCCGGAAGCTCTCCTCGATCTTCTGCAGCTCCGACATCCAATCGAAGTAGTCGAGGCGTGAGAGCCCGGTCGAGATCCGGCCCTGCCTCGACACACGCACCAGGCCGGGGTCGAATTCGCGCTCGAGGTACACGCCGAGGCCGGCGGCGAGCGAGTCCCCGACCACCACCACGCGGAGCTCGTCCTGGGGGGTGGGGCGTCGGATCTTGGTGTCCTCCTCGACCGGTTCGTCGGGCGGCGGAGACGCGGAGGCCGACGGACCGATGGTGGGGATGTCCTCCGGATCCTCGGCGTCGATCGTGCCTCCGGGGGCCGCGTCGGGGTCGCGTCCGAGAGCCCGAGACGCCCCGTCGGTCGCCGTGCTGAGCCCCAGTGCGTCGCTGATCGCGGCCAGCGGGCCGAGCACCCACAACGACACCGTGCGCCGGGTGCCGAGCGGTTGCGCTTCGGAGGCGCGTTTCAGGCTCGGAGCGTAGAGCAGCGCCCAGACCAGCAGGGCCACGAGCATCACGATCAGCACGCGCCCCGCGGGCATCGTGCGACGCCCGTGCGGCGCGGGCGTGGCGGGCTCCCCGAAGGTTCCGGTGTGCTCACGCAGTGCCTCGCGCTCGGTCATATCCGTGAGATCCCTCGGCTCAGAACTGGAAGTAGATGAACGGCGCCACGCCCTGAGGACCGAGCGTGGCGATCAGGAAGAGTACGACGGCGAACGCGACCCCCATCGGGATGGGGCGCCAGTGCGAGAGCCGTTCCTGCAGGATCAACGCAGGCTCGCGAGGGGCGTACTGCATCGCGAGCATGAGGGCGATCGTTCCGAGGACGAGCGGCGTGACGACCTCGGTGGGCGTCGACCAGCCAAGCAC
>JBOGVO010000021.1:0-10346 GCA_050692855.1 Actinomycetota bacterium
TCTCGCCGTTCGATGTCGACCCCGCGATCACGATCTTCCCACTGGCGCCCATGGCGACGGCGTTCGCTCCTTGGAACTGCTTGCCGAACCGCACGAACGTGATGCCGTCCTTCGAGAAGCGCCGATCGAGCCTGCCGCGCGGGCTGTAGACGGCGACCGCCATCGCGGTGCCGGACGGTCGGTCGCGCTCGCCCGCGACGACGATCCGTCCCCCCGGCCCCAGCGTGAGGTCGAACGCGTAGTCGGAGCCGCCGAGGTCGGTGGTGACTCGCCCGTCGCCGCCGCCGAAGTCGCGGTCGAGCGAGCCGTTCGGCCGGAAGCGGGCGATCGCGAAGTTCGTCTGGGGACCCAGCGTGTAGCCGGCCACCAGGATGCGGCGCTTCGCGTCGATCTCCACCGCGAACCCCGTGGCTCCGTTGGGGAACGCGGTCACCCTTCCGTCGCCTGAGAAGGAACGGTCGAGCTTGCCGGCCACGGCCAGGGCGGGGGTGGCCGCCAGCGCGAGCATCGCCATGGCGATCGGGAGGCCGGTGAGCATCCGAACGACCACGCCTTGCATGCCATCCCTCCCCGGTGGGTTGCTCGGCGAGGGTACGGGCGGGGAAGCGGTGGGTCAAGGAGTCACGCGACCGACGCGTCTCGCGGCCGAGCGCGGCGGATGCGGATGTCGCCGCTCACCGAATCTCGAACGAGGCATCGCCTCGATCGTCGGCGCCGCCGGTGATGTCGAACGTCGTGTCCGAAACCGACGATGGGTCCGATGGGGAGAGCGAGACGAGGCGGGTTTCAGGGCACGATCTTCGAGATCGGCACCTCGAGGATGTCGGTGGCGCCTGCGGCCTTGAGCTCCGGGATGAGCCGGTTCACGCCGCGCTTGTCGACCACGGTCTCAATCGCGAACCCGCCGTCGGCGAGCGGGGACACCGTCGGGGCCTTCATCGAAGGAACGACCGTCAGGACCGCGTCTCGGTCGATCTCGGCGACGTTCAGCTTGATCAGCACGCGACCCTCGGCGGCCAGCGCCCCGAGCAGAAGGGTGGTGATGTCGTCCATCGCCGCGCGCTTGACCGGGTCGGCGACGGAGTCCTTGTTCGCGACGAGCACGGGCTCGGACGTGAGCAGGGTCTCGATGATCTTCATGCCGTGGGCCCGCAGGGTGCTGCCCGTCTCGGTGACGTCGACGATCGCATCGACGATCTCGGGAACCTTCGCCTCGGTGGCGCCGTAGCTCCATGCCACCTTCACATCGATGCCGAGCTCGGAGAAATAGCGCTCGGTGATCGCGACGAACTCCGTCGAGATGCGCGTGCCCGGGGGCATCTCGCTCGCGCGGTTCGCCGGGTGCTCGTTCGGCACCGCGAGCACGATCCTCGTGCCGTGGCCCGTGCCCGACTTCGCATAACTGAGGCTCGTGAGCACCTCGACGTCGCCGCCGGTCTCGGCGACCCAGTCCTGCCCGGTGATCCCGAGGTCGAACAGGCCGTCCGCGACGTACGTCGGGATCTCCTGAGGGCGAAGGACACTCACCTGTTGGATGCGGTCGTCGTCGACGCTGCCGTGGTAGTCGCGGCTCGAAGACCGGCGGATGGGGAGGTCGGCCGCCTCGAACAGGCGCAGCGTCTGCTCTTCGAGCGAGCCCTTCGGAACGACCAGCTTCAGCATGGAACCGGGAGTGTAGCCGCGCCCGCGAGCGCCACATGCGCCGGTGGATCAGAGCCGGGGGGCGTCCAGGGAGCGCATCGCGTCGTCGATCGAGTCGGACGTCGGCAGCACCTGGTCGAGACCGGTCATCGCGAGCAGGCGCTGGCTCACCCCGTTCCCACCGGTCACCACCCGCATCGGCACCCCTCGATCGTCGCTGACGAGGAAGATGCGGTGGAGACAGGCGAGCGCCGAGCTGTCGAGGTAGGCGACCCCGTGCAGGTCGACCACCAGCGCGCCCGCATCCTGCAGTGCGCCCAGCAGCTGGTGCTCGAGCGACGATGCGTTCGACAGGTCGATCTCGCCGGCCACCGTCACGACCACCGCCGGATCGCGCCGTTCGAGCGCGACGGTCAGGTCCACCGTTGCTCACCCCCTCGGCCGAGCGATCGACGGAGGATGATCGTCGTGCCGTCGGCGCGCCGCTCGACCTCCATGTCGTTCACGAGTGATCGCATGATGTGCATGCCGCGGCCACGGCTCGGGTCGCCGCCCGATCCGCGCCACGAGCCGCGGTCGATCACCCGGAGGACCACATCGCGACCCTTCGTGCCCTCGATCGTGATCTCGCCGGTGCGGCCCCTCCGGTACGCATGCTCCACGGCGTTCGCGCTCGCCTCGCTCACGGCAAGCACGAGATCCTCTCGCAGGGCGCTCGGCGGGTGCAGGTCCTCGAGCCACGCATCGACCGCCGCTCGCACGGTGGCGAGCGCTTCGGCGCGCGCGGGAACCGTCACCACGTGCGACGTCACGCCCTGGAAGCGGGCGCACAGCAGCGCGACGTCGTCAACGCGCGAACCGGGCGCGGCCACTCGGTGCAGCAGGAGGTCGCAGATCGCCTCGGGCTCGGAGCCTCCCGCGCCCGCGAGCGCCTCGAGCAGCCGGTGCAGCCCCGTCTCCAAGGGCTCGTCGCGTCTTTCCGTCAGACCGTCGGTGTATAGGACGATGGCGTCACCCTCCGACAGGCGCACCGTAGCCGACGAGCGGGGCTGGTCGCCCGGCTGCACCTCCAGCATCGGCGATCGACCGTCTTCCAGCAGACGGGGCCGACCTGAACGAGGCAGGAGCACCGGTGGTGGATGCCCGGCGCACGCGTACGTGAGCTCACCGGTGGTGGGTTGCAGCTCCGCGTACGCGACCGTGGCCATGTGCGTTCCCGACGCCGCCTGCGCGAAGTCATCGAGTCCCTGCAGGACGTCCGAGGGGCCTGCGCCCCTCAGCGCCAGCGCTCGCAGCGCGCTCCGCAGATGACCCATGGTCGCCGCAGCCGCGAGTCCCCGCCCGACCACGTCGCCCACCGTGAGGGCGATCCGGCCGTCGGGCAGGCCGACCGCGTCATACCAGTCACCGCCCACGTCGAGCCCTTCGGCGCCGGCTTCGTACCTGGTCGCGATCTTGACCGACGGCCGGGAAACGAGGTCGGCCGGGAGCAAGCTGTGTTGGAGCGTCACCGCGACGACGTGCTCGTGCGTGTACTTCCGGGCTCGATCGATGGCCGATGCGGCCCGGTCGGCCATGGTCTCGAGCGACAGGCGCTGAGGGTCGTCGAACGGCTGGGGGTCGACGAAGTTGACGAACAACAGGCCGAGCGGCTCGACCCCGTGCATCAGCGGCAGGGCGGCCCAGGCCCGGTCGCCGGCGCGCCGGCTCACCTCCAGCTGGTCGGGGTAGCGGTCGGCGATCGCGTCACGGTCGCCGAGGTAGATCGCCGCGCGCTCGCGAACCGCGTCGGCGCCCGGGAGCCGTTCCCCGATCGGCAGCACGTCCCAGCCCCCCGCCGACGCCTCGTCGAACCCGGCATGCGAGAGCAATCGGAGCTCGGATCCCGTCTCATCCAGCAATGAGATGGAACCCGCCCGGCCGCCGAGCGCCGGCACGGCCTGGTGCAGCACGATGTGGGCGACCGCCGCGGGCGTCGCGACGCCGGCGAGCTCGGCGAACGCCAGCTGCAGCTCCCGCGCCCGTTCGGCCTCGCGTCGCTGGGCCTCGTAGAGGCCGGCTCGCTCGAGGGCCAGGCCGCATCGATCGGCGACGTCGCGCAGGAAGCTGCGTTGCTGACGGGTGAACGACCGCACCGACGGGAACAGCACGTGCAGCACCGCGGTCGGCCCGTGCCGCCCTCGCAGCGGCAACGACGCCCTCGCGTGGTGGTCGCGCTCGTTCAACAACGGACGCACGTCGGGGAACTCCTCGAGCATCCGACCCCGGTCGGCGAAGAAGAAGGCCGTGCCCTCGCGGAAGGCTCTCGTTGGCGGGAGGTCGGCCTCCAGCGGCAGTGGCGGCTCATCCTCGCTCCAGCCCAGGCCGCGGTGTCGGCGAGGGGCGAGGGCAGTGCCGTCGCCCGTCGGAAGCAGCAGGCCGACACCCGTGGGTTCCACGGCGGCGAAGACGCCGTCGAGGATCATGTCGAGGACCTCGTCCTCGTGCAGCTGAGGCGCGAGCTGTTCGGTCAGGTGCGTCACTCGCTCGGCCAGCTCGTCGGCGGCCGCTCGCTCGGAGACGTCCTTGATCGTGCCGACGGTCCCGACGACCTCGCCATCGGGAGAGCGCAGCACCGCGATGTCGGCGGCCACGCGCAGCCGACCGCCGTCGCGACCGACGAGGTCACCCTCGAACTCGGCTCGGCGGTGCGGGTCGTCGGGAAGCAAGGCGAGCCGCGCGGCCTCCAGCGCCCGGGTCGCCTGGTCGTCCCGCCACCACGGATGCGGCGACGCGAGACCGATCACCTCGTCGGTGTCGTAGCCGACCATGCGACAGAACGCCTCGTTGACCTCGATGATGGTGCCGTCGGCGTCCGTGCGGATGAATCCGTCTCCGAGCGCCTCGACGATCGCGACCCGGAGCTCGCGGGCCCGATCGAGCTCGTCGAGGAGCATCGGGTCGCCGCGATCGATGGATCCCAAGGGCTGATGCTCGGACATCGGTCGTCCAATACTGGCGGGGCCGCCGGGAACGGGCAACCGAGACTCAGGACGGAGGTCCTCGGTCGGCCGCCGTCGTTCCCCCGAGTGAACGGAAGAAGCAGCTCCGCTCACCCGTGTGGCACGCCGCTCCCTCCTGGTGGACGCGAGCCACGATCACGTCGGCGTCGCAATCGACTCGCAGCTCCTGCCAGTGCTGCACGTGGCCACTCGTGTCGCCCTTGCGCCAGAGCTCCCGTCGCGAACGCGACCAATAGATCATGCGGCCCTCGGCCACCGTCCGCTCGAGCGCCTCGCGGTTCGCCCAGGCCATCATGAGGACCTCGCCGCCGTCCGCATCCTGCACGATGACGGGGATCAGCCCGCGTTCGTTCCAGCGGAGCGCATCGAGATCGACCGGCGAGCGGTCGAGGGCCGGTCCGTCCGGCTCGGCGGGCGACCGGTCGACGGGGTCGCTCACAGGCGCACCTCGACACCGTGCTCGCGCAGGGACTCCTTGATCTGGCGGATCGTGAGCTGCCCGAAGTGCAAGCGGCTCGCCGCGAGCACGGCGTCGGCCCCGCCGCCGGTCAGGGCCTCGGTGAAGTGGCCGAGATCCCCTGCTCCACCGCTGGCCACGATCGGCACCCGCACCTCGCCGCCGATCGCGCGCAGCAGCTCGAGGTCGTATCCCTCGCCGGTGCCGTCTCGGTCCATCGAGGTCACCAGGACCTCGCCGGCGCCGCGCTCGGCCGTGGCTTCCACCGCCCACTCGATCGCGTCGCGCCCCGTGGGGGTGCGCCCGGCGTCGATGAAGACCTCCCATTCGTCGCTCCCCGCGCGGCGCTTCGCGTCGATCGCGACCACCATGCATTGGGTGCCGAACCGGTCGGCGCAGCGCTGCAGCAGCGCCGGGTCCCGAACGGCCGCGGAGTTCACGGCGACCTTGTCGGCGCCCACGCGGAGGAGCTCGTGCACGTCGTCGTCGCGTCGCACGCCCCCGCCCACCGTGAGCGGGATGAACACCTGCTCCGCGGTGCGCGCGATCACGTCGAGCGTGGCGGCGCGGCCTTCCACGGTGGCGGTGATGTCGAGGAACACCAACTCGTCGCCACCCTCGCGATCGTAGTGCGCGGCGAGCTCCACCGGATCGCCGGCGTCGCGGAGCTCCCGGAACCGCGTGCCCTTGACGACGCGGCCGGCGTCGACGTCGAGACACGCCACGACGCGTTTGGCCAAGCTCACGGCTTCCTCACCCTCGGATGACCTGCGCCAGCTTCAGCGTCCGCTCGTACAGCGCCTTGCCCGTGACCGCCGCCTCGCAACCGAGATCGCGGAGCGCCCACACGTCGTCGGCGTCGCGGACCCCGCCGCTCGCGATGATGGGCGAGTCGGTCAGGCGCAGGATGTCTTCGTAGAGGGTCATGTCGGGGCCCTTCAACGTGCCGTCGCGTGCGATCGAGGTCACGAGGTAGCGAGGCGCACCCGCGTCGTCGAGCTCGGGTATCGCGTCCTCGAGCGCCGGCCCCTCCTCCTGCCACCCACGCATCATGACCCGGCCGCCGCGCACGTCGACCGCCACCACGATCGCCTCGGCGTGCTCCTCGACGGCCCTTCGGACGAACGTGGGGTCCGCCGCGGCGGCGGTGCCCAGGATCGCGCGCGCGGCGCCGGCGGCGAGCATCTCCTCGATCGCCTCGGGCGATCGCATGCCGCCGCCGACCTGCACGGGCACCTGCACTGACCGGCAGATCTCGGCCACCACCGCCCGGTTGTCGCCGTCGTCGAGCGCGGCGTCGAGGTCGACAACGTGCAGGCGGCGAGCGCCTTCCTCTTGGAAGCGCACCGCGACCTCGACCGGATCGGCCGCGTAGGCGGTCTCGTTCGTCGGGTCGCCCTGCAGCAGGCGCACCGCTCGCCCGCCGCGCAGATCGATCGCCGGGATCACGATCATGCGAGCGACCCCACGAACCGCTCGTACAGATGAAGACCCGCATCGCCGGACTTCTCCGGGTGGAACTGCGTGGCGAAGACGTTCTCGTCGGCGACCGCGCCGGCGAACGCCCGCCCGTGCGTCGTCGTTCCCACCGTCGCGTCGGTGATCGCGGGCGCGAAGGAGTGCACGAAGTAGAACCGCGCGCCATCGGGGAGGCCCTCGACGTAGGGGTGCCTCGCGGTCCACGTGATCGTGTTCCACCCCATGTGCGGCACCTTCACGTCCTCGGGAAGGCGCTCGACCGTGCCGCGCAGCACGCCCAGCCCCGGCTCCGGATCCTCGTCGCTGGCCTCGAACAGCACCTGCATGCCGACGCAGACGCCGAACACGGGCCGGCCGCTCGAGCGGAAATCGCGGATCGACCGGTCCATGCCGTGATGGCAGATCGCGCGCATGCACGCGCCGAAGTGACCGACGCCCGGGATCACGAGTGCGTCGGCGCCCGCGATCTCTCCGGCGTCGCGTGTCACGAGGGCGCGGCCGCCCACGCGCTCGATCGCACGCGAGACCGAGTGCAGGTTGCCGGAGCCGTAGTCGACCACGGCGATCGTCCGGGTCATCGCGTCCCCGAGAGGGTTCCCTTGGTCGACGGCACGCCGAGGTGACCGGTGAGGCTGCAGGCGTCGCCGAGCGCCTTGGCCATCGCCTTGAACTGCGCCTCGCAGATGTGATGCGGCGATCGACCGGAGCGCAGGCGGACGTGGATCGTCAAGCTCGCCGCCTGCGCGAACGCGCGCACGAAGTCCTCGAGGAGCCCCGTATCGAACCCGTCGATCGTCTCGTACGGCACGGGGACCTCGTAAGCGACGAAGTTCCGTCCCGCGAGATCGAGGGAGACCTCGACCGCCGCCTCGTCGAGGGGCACGGTGATCGACGCGAACCGGCGGATGCCCGACTTGTCGCCGAGCGCCTCGGCCAGCGCCTGCCCGATCGCGATGCCGCAGTCCTCCACGGTGTGGTGGCCGTCGACCTCCAGATCGCCCTTGCACGTCACGTCGAGGTCCCAGCCCGCGTGCTTGCCGAGCTGCTGCAGCATGTGGTCGAAGAACGGGATGCCGGTGTCGCTGTTCGCCTCGCCCGACCCGTCGAGGCTCAGCTCGACGGCGATGTCGGTCTCCTTCGTCGTGCGCGCGACGCTCGCCGTGCGGCTCGTGCTCATGCGGACATGACCTCCCTGAGGCTCGTGAGGAACAGATCGACCTCGTGCTCCGCGCCGGCCGTCACGCGCAGGGCGTTGGGCACTACGGCGCTCAGGTCGCGCACGAGGACGCCGCGATCGAGCAACGCTCGCCACACCTTTCCGGCGTCGTGGGACGAGGGCGGCACGAACAGCACGAAGTTCGCGTCGCTCGGGAAGACCGTTATGCCCGGCGTCGCGCCGAGCTCGCGCACGAGGCGGTCGCGCTGGATCCGGATCGTGTCGAGCAGCGAGAGGGCTTCGCCCCGGTGGTGCAGCGCGACGATCCCCGCCGCCTGGGCGAGGGCCGACATGTGGTACGGAAGCCGCACCCGCTGCAGGTCGGTGACGACCTCGGGACTCGTCAACACGTATCCCAGTCGTGCGCCCGCCATCGCGAACGCCTTCGAGAACGTGCGCACGATGGCCACGTTCGGGTGATCGGCGACGAGCTTCAGCGCGCTCTCGCCGCCGAACTCGATGTAGGCCTCGTCGACGATGACGAGCGCGGCGGTGCGATCGGCGAGCGAGGCGACCGGCTCGAGCGGGTGCGCGTTGCCCGTCGGGTTGTTGGGCGAGCAGACGAACACGACGTTCGGCCGGGGAGCGAGCGCCTCGTCGATCGCCGCTCGGTCCAGGGCGAACGGAGGCTCGAGTCTGAGCTGGACCACCTCGGTGTGCGTGAGCCACGAGAGGCGCGAGTGCAGCAGGTACGTGGGTTCGAACACGACCGCCCGCTGACCCGGTCCGCCATAGGCGAGCAGCAGCTCGGTGAGCACCTCGTTCGATCCGTTCGCGGTCCACGTGCCCTCGACCGAGTGGCCGTGGTGGGCGGCGAGATCCTCGCGCAACCGGGTCATCTGTCCGTCCGGATACCGGTTGAGCGGCAGGTCGCGAACCGCGTCGGCGAGCTCGACGAAGAAGCCCTCCGGAAGCGGGTGCGGGCACTCGTTCGTGTTCAGCCGCGCGACCACGTCGAGCTGCGGAGAGAGATACGGGTCGAAGTCGCGCACGCCGGTGCGCGGCTCGGCGGCGGGGGTCACGGGTCCACGACCTCGGCGGTACCGGCGCGGGCGTTCATCGCCCTGGCGTGACCGACGAGGCCCTCGGCGTTCGCGATCGCCGAGGTGCCGGGCGCATAGCGGGCGGCGCTCGTCTTGTCGAGCTGGACCACCGACGACACGGTGACGTAGTCGGAGGCGCGGAGGCCGCTCGAGAACCGCGCGGTGCCCGCCGTGGGCAGCACGTGGTTCGAGGCCACGCCGTAGTCGCCGAACGGCACGGCGGTCCATCGACCGAGGAAGATCGCCCCCGCGTTGCGCACCGTCGGCAGGAACCCGTCGGGGTCGGGCATCAACAGCTGGAGGTGTTCCGACGCGAGGTCGTTCACGACCTCCGCGGCCTGGTCGAGGTCACGCACGAGCACGCCCTTCGTGTGATCGAGGGCGGCATCGACGATCTCTCGTCGTCCGGCGTCGGCGAGGGCTTCGTCGAGCGCCTTGGCCACCCGATCCGCCAGGTCGGGGTCGGGGGTGATGAAGAACGTGCGAGCCTGGGGATCGTGCTCGGCTTGGGCGATCAGGTCGAGCGCCGCCAGGTCGGTGTCGACGTCGCCGTCGGCCACGATCGTGAGCTCCGACGGCCCCGCGAGACCGTCGATGCCGACGGTGCCCGCCACCTGACGCTTCGCCTCGGTCACGTACGCGTTGCCCGGCCCGACGATGCGGTCGACCTTCGGGATCGACTCGGTGCCGTACGCCATCGCCGCCACCGCCTGGGCGCCCCCGGTCTTCGCCACGTAGTGCGCTCCGGCCTTCGTCGCGGCGTACAGCACGGGCGCCGGGATCGAGCCGTCGGCCTGGGGCGGCGTGCAGAGCACGATCTCGTCGACCCCGGCCACGACCGCCGGCACGACCGTCATGCAGACCGAGGACGGGTACACGGCGCGCCCGCCGGGCACGTAGCAACCCACCGACTCGAGCGGCCGCACGATCTCACCGAACCGCACACCGTCGCTCTCGTCCCACCACGGCCGGGGGAGCTGACGGGCGGCCAGGCCACGGAGGCGGTCGATCAGGTCATCCAGGGCCCGGCGGAGCCCGGGGTCGATGTCGTCCGTCGCGACCTCGAACTCCCGATCGGTCACGAGCACGCCACCGGCGGAGAGATCGGCACCGTCGAACCGGCGCGCGAGCTCGATCAGGACGTCGTCGCCCTCGACGAAGACGCGTTGAAGGATGCCGGCGACGGTGTCGGCGACGGTCGGGTCGATCTCGAGCCTGGTGGCGTCGAGACGCTCGCCCCGCTTCCGCAGGTCGAGGAGCTCGAGCATGGTCAGCGCTCCTCTGGGACCTCGGGGTGCCTCGCCGCGCCCGTGGCCGGGGAGGGGAGCGCGAGACGGGAGCGCCGGTCGCGCGCGAGCAGGATCCATCCGCTCACCCCGACCGTGAACGCGGCGGCGGTGAGCATGACGATGGCGACGAGGAGCAGGGTCTCGCGGTCCATGGGAGGTTCCAGGGTACCGAAACGGGCGGGCGCTCAGCCGTCGTCGATCGGGTGCTGCAGCCCTGCC
>JBOGVO010000022.1:0-11866 GCA_050692855.1 Actinomycetota bacterium
CTGGCAGCGATGGCCAGCGGCGAGATCGAGACGCTCCTGCTCGTGCCATGGACGGAGGATTCACCGCCGCCGATCGTCTCCGCCTACGTGTACGTGGAGGATCCCGACGCGTTGTGCGCCGAGTACCGGCAGGCCGGAGCCGACGTCGTCGATCCGGTCGCCACCCGGTCGTCCGGCATGCGGGACTTCGTCGTGCAGGACCCGGACGGGCACCGATTCACGCTGGGACGTGGCGACGAGAAGCTCCGGGAGGTCGCCGACCGGTACGGCCTCACGCCGGACGAGATCACCGTCGACCCGACGTGGCTCGAGCGTCGGAAGCCGGGTGGATGACGCTGCTGCGTGGTCGCACCCCCGACCGCTCGCTTCATTCCATGATCGACAATAGCTCGAAGGCCTCGGTTGGCTGCGTCTTCCCTTTGAGGTCGGTCGGTCCGAGGGGCCGGACGTCCACCCGCACGTCGGGTGACGCGCGGACGTCGTCGAGGGTGCGCCTGGCAACGACGATGTGACCGGGTTCCGAGATCGCCTGGAGTCGTGCGGCGACGTTGGTCGTATCTCCGATCACGGCGAACGAGCGCTGTTCTCTGCCACCGACGTTGCCGATCACCGCGGGGCCCGTATTCACGCCGACGCGGAACGTGGGCCAGTCGTCTCCGGCCCGCACCCGACGGGAGCCGTCGCGGATCGCCATGGCCGCCCGCATCGCCCGGGAGGCATGGTCCGGTTGGTCCCCGAGGGCGTTGAACACCGCCAGGACGGCGTCACCGGCGAAACGCTCGATCAGTCCGCCTTCCCGATCCACCACCGCCGGTACCACCGAGCCCCAGTAGGTGTTCAGCATGTCGACGACCTCGGACGCGAGGCGTCCCTCGGTGAACGTCGTGAAGCCGGCGAGGTCGGCGAAGAGCACGGAGACATCCCGCTCCTGGCCACCCAGCTCCGAGAGCGAGGGCTCCTCGCCTAGGCGCTCCACGAGCCGGGGGCCGACGTAGGTCCGGAGCAAGCCGTCCATGCGTGAGAGTTCACGCGCGGACCCGAGGAGCACGGCGATCTCGTCCCCCGTGTATCCCTGGCTCCGCAGGGCGGCCGTCGTCTCCTGGAGCGAGCCGTCGGCGTCGGCTCGGGCGAGTTCTCCGAGCGCCTCGGACTGCCGAGCATCGAACCGCTCGAGCGTTCGTTCCAGGTACAGCCCTCCGAAGGTCGCGGGCAGGGACCGCTCCTGTCGGTATTCGTGGCGGGCGGCGAGCACGATCGCTGCGAAGGCGGTCGCCATCAAGACGTGCCACTCCCACCACGACAGGTGCCAGGCTCGACTGAGCGCGATCGCGATCAGGGCCTCGGCCAGCAGCACGAAAGCGGTGGCCACCGCCAGCGGCAGGGGGCGACGCCTCGCGCGATAGATTCCTAGGTATCGCCACGCCGCGAAGACGTAGGCAGCGACGCCGAACGGCACGAGGGCCAACAGCCACGGCGCCCGCTCTGCCTCGAGCACCCGATCGAGCGGCGGGACGCCGACGAGCGAGGCGACCGCCCACGCGAGCAGCACGAACAGCAAGCCGACGCGCATCGGCGATGCCCACCGGCGCAGCGAGGCCTCCCGCCGCTCGTCGATCTCGATCGCGGAGAGCGCCGCGAACCCCGACGCCAGCAGCAAGCCGACGGGCGTCGCCAGCGCGAAGCCGCCGTTGGGACCGCTCAAGACCACGCTCGGCGTCGCGAGCGCATGCAATGCGAGGAATCCGGCGCTCGCGAGCAACACCAGCGAGACGAGGAACAGCCGCACGTCGTCGCGTTGCTTGGCCGCTTCGCTCACGAGCAGCCCGAGCACGGTGTTCAGGACCGCCACGCTGAGCACCAGCCAGAAGTGGGACGGGTGATGCTCCCATTGCAGGTCGATCGAGGGCACGCCGATCAGCAGGAAGAGGCCGGCCAACGGCACGACGATCGACACCGCGACGACGAACAGGAATGGGGGGGCGTTCTCGGGACGAGGGCGGGAGCCCATGCGCTCCATCATCGGTCCATCGCAGCGCATCCGTCAGCGAGAGCGGCTCACGTCGCGCCGACCAGGTCCTCGAGGAGGAGGCGGCCCTCGGCGTCGAGCAGGTTCCGAAGGTGGGGGTTCTCGACATCGACGGCGAGGGTGCGGGCAGCGTCGATCGCCTCGTGATCGCCGAGGTCGCGTTGGTCGAGGTACGCGTGAACAGAGAACTCCTGCATGCCCGACCGGCCGGCGAGCGATGCCAGGTCGGTGATCCAAGCTTGAGCCCTGGGGTGTTTCGCAGCGGTCGCGACCGCGCACAGGGCGTCCATCACGTAAGCCCGGATCCATCGGTGCGTGTCGCGTTGGCTCCTGCAGCGGGTGAGCGCCTCTTCCATCAGCTCGATCGAACCGTCGAGGTTGCCGCGAGCCGCCCGGAGCAGCCCGAGCCCGCGCACGGAGTAGGCCTCCCAGCACGCGTCGTCGACCGAGCATCCCAACGTGAACGCATGCTGGAACGCCTCGTCGGCGAGAGCGAGGCGGCCGCGTCGGATCCAGACCTCGGCGAGCAGCGCCTCGGGGAACGGGACGAAGGTCGTCCACCGCTCGGCCTCGGTCAGCTCGCGCGCGGCCGCGAGCGTCTCCTCCGCGTCGTCGAGCTCGTCGCGGAGCAGGTGGGTGCGCCCGAGGGATGCAAGCGTCCACGCGAGCTGCCGGCCGTGCCCGGCACTGTCCGCGAGGTCGATCGCCGCTCGAAGCTCCACGGCCGCCCGGTCGTGGCGTCCGACGTCGCTGAAGGCGGTTCCGACCACCGACCGGATCCTCGACATCTCGAGCTCGTTGCCGTCGGCGAGGCTCGCCGCGCGTTCGAGCCAGACCGATCCCCGGGCGTAGTCGCCGCGCAACAGCTCCACGTACCCGAGCTCCCGGTGCGCGGCCGCTTCCCGCTGCCGGTCGCCCGCCTCCTCAGCGACCGCGATCGCGCGGTGCAGCGCGGCCGAGCCTTCCTCATCTCGGCTCTTCGCCGCGTGCACCAGCGCCGAACCCAGCGCCAGCTGAGCCGCCGCCTCCAGGGCCGGTTCGCTCGCGTCGCGGGCGGCGAGAGCGGCTTCACGGAGCCCTCGGACGCCGACCTCGACCGCTCCGGCGCTCACCGCGGCCTCACCCGACTCGAGCAGCGCGCGGGCTGAGGCACGATCACCGGTCTGGGTCGGCGCGCCTGACGCGGGCTCCATGCGCGCTGCCTCGTACAGCTCGGAGCCGAGCTCTGCGCCGAACTCCCGGCGGAACAGGTCGACCGAGGCATGGAGCTGCGCCTCGACCGCCACCTCGTCGCCGGTCGCAGCGAACGCCCGCACCAACAAGACGTGGGCGTCCTCGCTCAGGGGATCGGTGCCCACCAGACGCGTCGCGAGCCCCACCGCATCGCGGCCGTTGCCTGCTGCGAGGGCTCGAAGCGCTCCTTCGCGGAGCACCGCGCCGCCCAGAGCCTGCAGCCGGCGCCGCTCGCCGAGCAGCCAGGCGGCGAAGCCCGGGCTCCCATCGACGTGCACTCCCTCGATCAGCTCTCGGTCGAGGCCCGGAAGCTCTGCCGCGGCGCCCGCGGTGCCGTTCTGCAGCACATCCACGTCGACCACTGACCCGCGGGGCAGTCGGAGTCGCACGGTCGCCGAGTTCCCGACGGTGTCGGGCCCGCCGAGCAGCCGACGGAGCTCCGAGAGGTTCCATCGCAACGTGCTCGCGGGGTCCTCGGCGTCCTGGAACAGGAGCTCGATGAGCTGCTGCCGGGTGGGGGGCTGCCTGGAGAGAGCGAGGTAGGCGAGCAGTGCCCACACCTTCCGCCCCCGAGGAGCGGTGGCGACCACCCCGTCGCGCATGACGAGGGGAGGACCGAGCAGCTGCACGATCGACGCCATGCCCTCATCCTGAGTCCGGCCCCGTCGAGACGGCAAGCCGTCGCTCGTCACACGTTCCTTCACACGCCTTCGGGCTACGGTCGAGCGGTCAGGTTCCGCGGACCGGCCTCCTGGGTCGGTTCTTCCGCGCGAAGGAAGGGGAACGACCGTGAGCGCACCCACGATCGAACGGTTGCGAGAGCAGGTCCGAGGGTCGGTGATCGGCCCCGACGACGATGGGTTCGACGAGGCCCGCGCCGTCTACAACGCGATGATCGACCGGCGACCGGCTGTGGTCGTGCGCGCGGCGAACGCCGGCGACGTGATCACGGCGGTGGACTTCGCGAGAGAGTCCGGCGCCGACCTGGCCGTCCGTGGCGGCGGTCACAGCGTGCCCGGCTTCGGTACGTGCGACGACGGCGTGGTGATCGACCTCTCCGCCATGCGCGGCGTGCGGGTCGACCC
Source organism: Actinomycetota bacterium (assembly GCA_050692855.1). Taxonomy (GTDB): domain Bacteria; phylum Actinomycetota; class UBA4738; order UBA4738; family HRBIN12; genus JAOUEA01. The sequence continues at coordinate 4,345 of JBOGVO010000022.1, forward strand.
CGACGCGCGAACCGCACGGGCCGAAGGCGGTGCGACCTGGGGGGACTTCAACGCGGCGACCCATGCGTTCGGCCTCGCCACGACCGGCGGGATCATCTCGACCACCGGTGTCGGCGGGCTCACGTTGGGGGGCGGCATCGGATACCTCGCTCGCGGGGCCGGACTCTCCATCGACAACCTGATCTCGGCCGACGTCGTCACCGCGGACGGACGCTTCGTGGTGGCGAGCGAACGCCAATACGAGGACCTCTTCTGGGCGCTCCGGGGCGGCGGCGGCAACTTCGGCGTGGCGACCGCACTCGAGTTCCGGTTGCATCCGGTCTCCGAGATCTACGGCGGCCCGATGTTCTTCGAGCTGTCGGATGGGGAAGCCCTGCTGCAGTGGTTCCGGGGCTTCATCGCGGACGCGCCCGAGGACTTCGGGGGTTTCCCGGCGTTCCAGATCGCGCCGCCCCTGCCGTTCATCCCCGAGGATCGCCATGGCGACACGTTCATGGCGTTCGTCTCGTGCTGGTCGGGTCCCCTCGAGGAAGCCGAGACGATCCTGAAGTCGCTGCGCGATGTGGCACCGATCGTGGCGGAGCACGTCGGGCCGATGCCGTACCCGATGTTGAACTCGGCGTTCGACGCGCTCCTCCCTCCCGGGTTGCAGCACTACTGGAAGTCGAACTTCGTGACCGACCTGACCGACGAGATGATCGCGGCGCACCTCGAGCACGGAGCCGAGGTGCCGGTCGTCAACTCCACGGTGCACATCTACCCGATCAACGGCGCGTGCCACCGGGTGGCGCCGCAGGACACCGCCTTCGTCCACAGGGAGGCCAACTTCGCCGCCGTGATCGCCGGCGTGTGGCCGGACCCCGCACAGAACGAGGCGAACACAGCGTGGGTCCGCGATTACTACGCGGCCACCGCCTCGCATTCCGAGGAAGCCGGGTACATCAACTTCATGGCCGACGACGACCAGGGGCGCATCAGAGCGAACTACGGCGCGAACTACGATCGGCTCGTCGAGGTCAAGCGGGCCTACGACCCCGACAACCTGTTCCACATGAACCAGAACATCGCTCCGTAGCCAACCTCGGACCGGCCTTGCGGCAGGAACTTCCGGGGAGCCAGACTGAGCGATGACCGAGGGGCTCTCGCCTGGAGAGCGAGCGAGCGCGAACGAGCGTCGGCGGCGGCAGTATGCCGAGGAAGCGTCCAGCTACGACAGAGAGTCCGACCTCACCGAGCGATGGCTCCTCGGGACCGAGCACCGGGGCTGGGCGTGCTCGCGGGCCCGAGGGAACACCCTCGAGGTGGCGATCGGCACGGGCCTCAACCTGCCCCACTATCCCCCCGATGTGCGCCTGGCCGGGCTCGATCTCACACCCGAGATGATGGCGTTCGCGCGTCGCCGGGCCGAGGACCTCGCCAGGCGGGTCACGCTCTCGCAGGGCGATGCCCAGGCGCTCCCGTTCGCGGATTCGACGTTCGACACCGTGGTGTCCACCTATGCGATGTGCACCGTTCCCGACGAGCGCCTCACGATCCTCGAGATGAAGCGGGTCCTGAGACCGGGAGGACGGCTGATCCTGGTCGACCACGTCCGGAGCAGCGTGAAGCCCTTCTACTGGCTCCAACGGCTGCTGGAGCTGGCGCCCCGTCGGAACGGTGACGAGCTCACGCGTCGCCCGCTCACGCATGTGTTGGCCGCCGGCTTCACGATCGAGGAGGTGGATCGGCTCCGGGCCGGCATCGTCGAGCGCCTCGTCGCCCGGAAGCCGTAGGTCAGCCCGGCAGCCGCAGGCTCCCGTCGTCGCCGAGCTCGAGGCCGGGGTTGTAGGCGATCTCCCACGGGTGGCCGCCGGGGTCGACGAAGACCCCGGCGTAGCCTCCGTAGAACGTCTCGGCGGGCTCACAGCTGATGCGCGCGCCTGCCGTGCGCGCTTCCTCGATCACGCGGTCGACCTCGTCGGTGGATCGCACGTTGTGCGCGAGCGTGACGCCGCCCCAGCCTCCCTCGTCGGTGACGCCGCTGTCCTCCGCCAGCTTGCCCCGGCTCCACAGGATGAGGAGCGAGGCTCCGATCTGGAAGAACACCGTCTCCTCGACCTCGAGGCCGGCGCCCCATCCGAGCCGTTCGTAGAAGCGTCGGGCAGCCGAGACGTCGGCCACGCCGAGTGTGACGATGCTCACCCGCTGTTGCATGTCACGGCACTCTACCGAGGACGTCCCCTGCCGGGTCCCTCCCCCGCACCAGCCACCGCTCGAGCAGCTTCTTGCCCTCGTCCGCCCACAGCACGACGCTCGCCAGCCCGGCGCAGATCAGCCACTCATCGGCCGTCAGCGGGCTCGTGTCGAAGGCGTCGTTGAGGAAGGGCAGCTGAACCACCGCTCCCTGCAGCACCAGTGACAGCGCGATGGCTCCCCACAGCAGTCGGTTCGCGAAGATGTGGTGGAAGGCGCTCACGCGATCGGACCGGGCGTTGAAGCAGTTGAACAGCTGGGCGAGCACGAGCGTCGTGAACGCCATCGTGCGGGCCTCGACGATGTCGCCGGAGTTGCCCACGATCCCTCCGGGAAGGCGAAGATCGAGCGCCACCAGCGACACCAGCGCCATCACGAGCCCGACCCACACGATGCCGACCCACATGCGCGCGTCGATCACGCGATCGGCGAGTCGCCGCGGCGGTCGCGCCATGACGTCGTCGGGAGGCGGGTCGACGCCCAGCGCGAGGGCCGGCGCGGTGTCGGTCAGCAGGTTGATCCAGAGGATCTGGGTGGCGAGGAGTGGCACCGCGACGGCCTCGCCCGTGTCGGCCAGTCCGATCACACCGGCGAGCACGACCCCGAGGAACATCGTGAGCACCTCGCCGATGTTCGAGGACAACAGGAAGCGTAGGAACGTCCGGATGTTGGCGAAGATGGCGCGTCCCTCGCGCACGGCGGCGACGATCGTGGCGAAGTTGTCGTCGGCGAGGATCATGTCGGCCGCTTCCTTCGTCACGTCGGTGCCGGACGTGCCCATGGCCACTCCGATGTCCGCAGACTTCAGCGCCGGCGCGTCGTTCACGCCGTCGCCGGTCATGGCGACGATGTTCCCGTCGGCCTGCAGGGCGTCGACGATGCGAAGCTTGTGCTCGGGCGCGACCCGCGCGTACACGGAGACCTCACGCACGGCGTCAGCCAGGCCGTCTCCGTCGAGGGTCTCGAGATCGGCGCCGGTGAGCACCCGGGCGTCGGGTTCGACGATGCCGAGGTCGCTCGCGATCCGCGTCGCCGTGCGAGGGTGGTCACCGGTGATCATCATGATCCGCATCCCCGCGTCGGTCGCCTCGGCGACGGCGACCGCCGCCTCCGAGCGCGGGGGGTCGATGATGCCGACCATGCCGAGGTACACGAGGTCACGCTCGACGGACTCGTCCTCGGGTGGGCTCTCGACGTCGGGCAAGGGCCGGTAGGCGACCGCCAGCGTGCGCATCGCGAGGTCGGCGAGCCGGTCGACGGTGGCGAGCATCTCGGTTCTCCGGCCATCGGTGAGCGGCCGCACCTCACCGGCGACGCGCTCGTGGGAGCATCGGCTGAACAGCACGTCCGGGGCCCCCTTGGTGATGACGGCGATGCGTCCCTCGCGCTCCACGTCGGCCTCGAGCGTGGTCATGAGCTTGCGCTCCGACGTGAAGGGGACCTCCCCGACGCGCTCGAACCGAGACTCCCGCGCCTCGGCCAGCCCTTCGACCTTCGCCTCCGCCACGAGGAAGGCGGCTTCGGTCGGATCACCTTGGATCGTCCATGCTCCGTCGTCCTCACGCAGCCCGGCGTCGTTGGCTAGGCTTCCGCCCGCGAGCACGAAGCGAACCTCGTCGAGCAGCACGGGGTCCTCGAGCGACCGACCGTGGGCCCGCAGCTCGCCCTCGGGCGCGTAGCCGCTGCCGGTGACGTCCACCTCGCCCGACGGGGTGGCGACCTTCTCGATCGTCATCTCGCTCCTGGTGAGCGTGCCGGTCTTGTCGGAGCAGATCACCGACGCCGAGCCGAGCGTCTCGACCGACGACAGCTTCTTCACGATCGCTCGCCGTCGAGCCATGCGCTGGACGCCGAGGGCCAGCACCACCGACAGGATCGCCGGCAGCCCTTCGGGCACCGCGGCCACCGCGAGCGACACCCCGACGAGGAGCACCGAGACGAGGTCGGAAGCATCCTCGATGTCGGACGTGAGCAGGATCGCCGTCACGACGACGGCCGCGATGATGATGACCGCGACCCCGAGCATGCGCCCGATGCGGTCGATCTCGCGCTGGAGCGGCGTGCGCTCCTCGTCGGTGTCCTCGAGCAGGCGGGCGATCGTGCCCATCTCGGTGGCCATGCCGGTCGCCGTCACCACGGCTCGCCCCCGCCCCCGCGTGACGGCCGTGCCGCTGAACACCATGTTCACCCGGTCGCCCAGGCCGGCCCGCTCGGTGAGGGGCGCGACGTCCTTCAGGACCGCCTCGCTCTCGCCGGTGAGTGGGGCCTCGGCCACCGTGAGCGAGGCCGCATCCACGAGCCGGGCATCTGCGCCTACCGCGTCGCCTTCCGCCAGCACCACGACGTCGCCCGGCACGAGGTCCGCGGTCGCGACCCGCTCCTCACGACCGTCGCGGAGCACCCCCGACGTGGCGGCGGCCATGCGCTGCAGCGCCGCGACCGCCTGCTCGGCACGGGCCTCCTGCACGAAGCCGAGCACCCCGTTCAGGATGACGATCACCGAGATCACGATGACCTCGAACGGCACGCCCTCGGCGCCTTCGAGGATCCACGCGACGAGCGAGACGACGACGGCGCCGAGCAGCAGGTAGACGAGCGGATCGGCGAACTGCGCGAGCAGCTTCCGCCACGCGGGCACAGGCCGTGCGGCATCGAGTTGGTTCCGCCCGTGGCGCTGCAGCCGCTCGGCGACCTCGGCTAGGGTCAGGCCGTGGTCGAGATCGGTCTCCAGGTCGGCGGCGACGTCGGCCGCGCTTCGCAGCCAGGGGTCGTCAGTCGTGAGCGTGCTCGGCCGCATCCGCCTCGGCCTTGGTCCGGTGGACGGTGCCGTCGGGGTGCTCCGGAGGCGAGTACAGCGAGTAGAGCTTGACGTCGCCCTCGCCGATGTTGACCACGTTGTGCCAGACGCCGGCCGGAACGATGAAGGCCCAGTCGTCCTCGACCTCGTGCTTCTCGTCGACGGCGTTCTCGGTTCGGCCGAAGTCCACCCGCGCGCGGCCCTGTTCCAACCGGAGGAACTGATCGCGGTCGTGGTGCGACTCCCAGCCGATCTCCTCGCCGGGCCTGAGCCGCATCACCGTGAGCTGGGTGTGCTCCCCCGTGTACGCGACGGTCCGGAAGTTCGTGTTGCCCAGGGTGACTTCGCTGATGTCGTCCAGCCATCCAAGCATCGGCACCTCCCGAGTGTCGGTCCTCCGATACTAGGCCGAGGCGCGGATCGTCAGGCGGCGAAGAACTCTTGCAGCGCGGGAGCGAGAACCTCGGCCGAGACGTCGTGCGTCTGACCCTCGAGGGTTCTCGTCTGCGCGTTCGGCATGGATCCCGCGAGCTGCCTCGCCGTGTCGACGATCCATGGGAAGCTCGCCCCGCCGGCCAGCACGATCGTCGGCACCTTGACGGAGGCCGCTCGCTCCGTCGGCAGCCAGTAGTCGCCCATGATCGTGGCGTCGTAGGCGAGCGTATGCGCGAGCGCCTCCTGCGCCGGCCACCAGGGCGAGCTCCGCGCCTGGGCGACGAACTCGTCGGGAAGCCCGACCACCTTCGACATGAAGAACTCGGCGGCGTCGCCTCGGCGACCGGCGGCGACGAGATCGGCGAAGGTCTTCGCGGTGTCGGCCGGGGGCCGAGGGCCGCCCTCTGGGACGAACGGCGGCTCCCAGAGTGCCAGCTTCATCACGGGAAGACCGGCGGCCGCTGCCTCGAGGGCGAGAGCCGCGCCCGAAGACGAGCCGTACAGATGCGCCGAGCCGCCCGCTTCCGCGATCACGGCGCCGATGTCCTCGACCTCGCGCTCCACCGCATAGGGGGGTGTGTCGCCGCTGTCCCCCCTGCCCCTGCGGTCGTAGTTGAAAACGGTGAAGCCGTCGGAGAGCTCCGCGGCCAGCGGCGTGTTCGATGTGCGGTCGACCGACCCGCCGCAGACAAGCACGACCGGCGGTCCGTCACCGGACCGTTGGATCGAGATGCCGGTGCCGTCCTTGGACGTCACGGTGATGTCCATGATCCTGTCTCCTTCACTGCTCGGCCGGCGGGATGTTCTGGTTCAGACGGAAGAGGTTGGCCGGGTCGTAGCGTCGCTTGATCGCGCGCAGACGCTCCCAGGTCGGACCCGGGTAGGCGTCGCGGACCCGCCCCCAGGTCGGACCCGGGTAGGCCTCGCGGACCCGCCCCGCTCCCTCGTCGCCGAGGAAGTTGACGTACACGCCTTCGTCATCGCCACCGATCTCAGCCGCGAGACCGGCGGCCCACGCGTCATGCTCCACGGCCTCGTCGGCCCGCTCGAACACGGCGGCGACGTTCATCATGATGCGCCGGCTGCGGTGCGCGAACGCGGTGGCCCCGCCGGGCACGCGCGCGACCGCTCCGCCGAGCACACGGATCTGCGTCACCGCCATCTGCGCCGTCGAGGCCCCCAGCCCGCCCACGATCGCCTCGGCCGCGTCGCGGTCGAGGGAGTCGACGAACTTCGAGCGCAGCACGCCGATCGGGTGGTAGCCCTCTTCCTCGGGCATGTACATCTGCGGGTAGGGGATCGCGCGCACCATGTCGGCGATCGGCTCGGCCAGCTCCCGGAACGGCGATACGACTCGTTCTCCCGCGTCGACGTCGCCCGCGTAGGCGAGCATCCCGAGGATCACGAGCTTGCCGTGCGCTTCCTCGGGCAGGAACGGCATCGGCGGCGCCTTCATCACGTTGGCGATCGTCGACAGCTCCTCCGGCGCCGCCTCCGCCGCAGCGATGAAGCCCGCGACCGTATCCGGCGTCGCCGGCAGCACCAGGATGCCGCCGACGCTCGTGCCGACCGCATGGAGCCGGAACAGGAAGCGGGTGGCGACGCCGAAGTTGCCGCCTCCGCCGCGAATCGCCCAGAAGAGGTCGGGGTGGTTGTCGGCGTCGACGCTCAGGATCCGGCCGTCGGCGGTCACGACCTCGGCGGCGATGAGGCTGTCGATCGTCAGGCCGTGCTTGCGAACGAGGTAGCCGACGCCGCCGCCGAGCGTGATCCCGCCGAGTCCCACCGAGCCGGTGTCGCCGAAGCCGGTCGCGAGGCCGTGCGCCGCCATCGCCGCGGTGTACTCGCTCGTGGTGAGGCCCGTCTCGGCCCAGGCGGTGCTCCCGTCGACGTCGATCTCGAGCCGTTTCATGTCGCGAACGTCGAGCACGATCCCGCCGTCCGAGACTCCATGGCCGGCGGCGCTGTGACCGCCGCACCTGATGGCGAGCTCCAGGCCCGTCTCCCGGGCGAGCCCGATGACGTGGGCGACATCGTCGGCGTCCGTCGCCCGCACGA
>JBOGVO010000023.1:0-3990 GCA_050692855.1 Actinomycetota bacterium
CGAGGGCTCGGGCGGGCGCTGCTCCAGGAGACCTTCCGGCGCTTCCACGCCGTGGGCTACCGTCGGTGCGGCCTGTCGACGGACTCGCGCACCGGCGCGCTCGGGCTCTACGAGCACGTCGGGATGCGCGTGCGCTCGAGCTACACGCGCTGGACGAAGCGCCTCGACGACGCCTGACCGTTCCGCGGGAAGGCACGATCGGCGGGGCGGATCGCTCAAGGAGCGACGTCCGCGGGCACCGATGGCGAGGTCGTCGAAGGAACCGTCGAGCCCATCGACGACAGGTGCCGTCGTCCGGCGATGAACGCGATCCCGTACAGCAGCGCGACCGCCACGAGCAACATGCGGTAGCCGGTCACGATCGCGAGGTACTCCAAGACGCCGCCCAACATGGCGCCGAGCAGGTTCGCGCCGAAGGCCACCGTCGATGCACCGACCCCCCGGAAGCGCTGCGCGAAGATGAGGTTCGCCACGAACACGGGAGCGAACGCCACGAGCGCGCTCGCACCGAACCGAGGCACCGGTGCCAGCGCCAACAGTGACGCGGGCGGCACGACCAATGCCACGACGAGACATGCGAGCAGAGCGCCGTACATGAGGAAGGCGTTCGGCGATCGGATCCTCCGTGCGACCTCGATCGCCGCGAGCACGGACAGCAGGATCCCCGCGAAGACGAGCGAGTTGACGAACCACGTCGTGCCGAACAGCAGGGCGAACTGCACCACGCTCTTCGTCTCCAAGAGTAAGAAGGCCGCACCCATGAAGAACAGGTCGGCGTAGGGGCGCATCTGGCCCAGGGGCGCACCCGAGGCGATCCTCACGATGAGGACGGACGCCAGCAGGATGCCGCCGAGCCAGCCGAGGTAGAACGGGGGGATGGTTCGGCCCGGCACGTAGGGGAAGGGGTGGTCGTCGGTCGACGGGGCCGGTGCGTCGACCGCGGAAGCGAACCTCGTCTCGCAGTCGAGAGCCGACGCGCCCCTGCTCACCGTGAGCACGGCCTGCCGGCGTGGTCCCGACCGAGCATCGACATCGTCGAAGCAGGGGTCGTGCCCGAAGACCTGCGACATGGTCTCGGCGTAGCGCCGGAACACGTCGTCCCGGTAGTAGTTGTACATGGCGAACACGCCGCCCGGATCGAGGTGGTCGCGCACCGTCTCCATCGCCTCGCTAGTGAACAGGTAGCTCTCGAGCCGCAGCGAGCCTTGACCGCTCACGAGCGTGAGCGAATCCGGCAAGGCGAAGAGGATGAGGTCGTAGGTCTGGTCGGTCCGTTCGAGGAAGGCGCGTCCGTCGTCGATATGGGCGGTCACCCGCGGGTCCTGGTACGGCTGCGCCGGGTGGAGGTCGCGCCCGGCTTCCTGGATCACGGGGTCGATCTCGACCGCATCGATGTGGGCCACGCCTCTCGAGAGCGCGAGGGCGACATCGTTCCCGTTGCCCGCTCCCACGATCAGCACCTCGTTCGGGATCCTGGGCAGATGCCGGTAGGGAAGGCTGTAGAGGCGTTGTTCGAGCGCGGAGAGCGGCAGCATCGATTGATGCGGCAACGAGTTGACGACGATGCCGATCCGACCCGAGTCGTCCGCATCCCGAACGGTGACGCGGTAGTACGGCGACCATGAGTCCAGCGGCGAGACCAGCGAACCCAACACGAAGACCACACCGACGCCCACGGACGATGCGATGCGTCGACGGTCCTCTCGAGGAGCCACGGCGATGAACCCCATGGCGATCACCAGCCCCCACACGACCGGCCCGAGCTGCAAGAACGACATCACCGAGAACAGGACGATGCCCCCGAGGCTGCCGGCGATGTCGAGTCGATAGGCCTCGAGGGGCTCGAATCGCGCGAAGAGACGCGCGACGCCCTCGGCGATGGCGGCCATGGCGGCCACCGATCCCAGGAACAGGAGCGGCAGCATCACGTAGATCGGCAGGGCCTGGAGGTCGAACGCGGTTCGGAGCGTGTCGGAGTCGGTCGCCTTCGCGACCCGGAGCGCGAACACCCCCGCCAACGTGGCCGCGAGGATGGCGGGAGCCCATCGTGATAGGTCCCGCGGCTTGCCGGCCCGCAGGAACCCCACACCGATGCCCAGGAAGCTCGCGAGCAGGACGAAGTTCGTGAAGTACGCGACATGGACCTGGTATGCCGAGACCCAGCGGATCAGCGCAAGCTCGCTGAACAGCATCAGGAAGCTCGCAACCACCAATCGGGCGCGCGCGCCGATCCAGAACGTGCCGACGCCCGGGGTTTCGACCTGCTCCATCCGGGAGTGACTATCGCACGAGAACGGACGCGGCCTGCCCTGCCGCTGAGCGGTGGCCGAGGGATTCGAACCCTCGAGGGAGTTGCCCCCCTACACGCTTTCCAGGCGTGTCCCTTCGGCCGCTCGGGCAGGCCACCGCGGACGAGTCTAATGGCGACCGAACGTGGCTCTCGCGCGGCGACGGGGCCCCGATCGTCGGCTCAGGTCGCGCGGCTGATCAAGCGGGCGTACTTGCGCGCGCCTCTCGCCGTGAGGTGATAGTGGTCGCGGGCGAACCACGACGGATGGCCCACCGCATAGTCGGCCCAGTCGATGATCTCGGCTCCGTGACGGCGAGCACAGGTCTGCAGCCGGCGGTTGTTGGCCGCCTTCCACCCGCGCGGCACCTTGAGGGTCACGAGGAACACTCGCCGGCCGCCTGCAGCCCGGACCGCGCGGCGGCAATCTGCGGGATCGATGTACCCGTTGTTGCCGAGGTGGATCACGACCTTCCGAGGAAGGTGGCCGGAGCGCTTCAGCGAACGGATCAGGCGGGGAGCCTCGGAGAACTGTCGGCTCACCGAGGTGTTCACCCGGAACCCCCGGGCTCGAAGCTCGTTGGTCGCCCCTCGCATCACGGAATCGCCGACGGCGATCTTGCGGGCGAAGGCATCACCCGGAACGAGCGAGAGCGTGACGGCCGCGAGCAGCATCACGACGACCGAGCGCGCGATGCGTCGCATGGCGAGACGGTACGCCGTCGGCACCGCCGGGGGCAAGCGGGCTTTCCTGGATACCGAAGGGCCCGGGGTGACGCATATACGGTTGGCGTGAGGGCAAGCCGTGCGTGATGGCACGAGGATGGCTCATGGCAGACCTGAGGGCCGATCGAGCTGGAGACGGACGGAGTCTGTGGCGCCGGTGGGTGCTGGCGAACAGCGTCGGCTTTGCCGTCGGAGGAGCGATCTCCGGCGCCATCGCCAGGGCCATGGGGCAGCCCCACTACGGTGTCGCGACATCGACGACTGACGCGGTGCTCATCGCGACACGCACCGCCGGTGGAGCGTTGGCTGTCTGGGGTGCGGCCGTCGGAGCGTCGCAGTGGCTCGTCATCCGACGAGAGCTCAGACGGGTTGGCTGGTGGGTGCCAGCAACCACGTTGGGATGGACATCGGCTGGAGTGGTTGCGGGAATCTTCAGTGGCCTCATCGGCGGGGCCGTGACCGGCATCGGCCCCGATGTCGGGGTATGGGGCTTCGTCGTGGCGACCGCAGTGGGCATCCTGGCTCTAGGTCTTCTGCCCGTCACGTTCCAATGGATGATGCTGCGGGGACAAGTTCATGGCGCGGGGCGGTGGCTCGTGGGGGCCGCGGGGGCATTTCTCGTGGCAGCGGTCGTCTCCGCAGGCGTCGTTAGATCGGGCCTGGTCAGCGTGATCGGGTGGCTCCGCCCAGAAGACTTTCCTTCCGCCAAGGCCTGGGTGGCGTTCGGAGCAGTCGTGGGGGTCCTCTACGGGACCTTGACGGGCGCCACGCTCGGCAAGCCGCTGGGCGAATCATCCTTGGCCGCACCACCGGAATCATCTTCCTAGGAACGTCCCTGGGAGGACAGAACACACCATGACCCCAGCGACGCCCGCATGAGGGACACTTCCACGATGGGTGCCGAGTACCTGTCGCTGATCCGCTCACTGATGGACCTCGACGCGCCGATCCACCTGTTCGGCGGGTTCGCTGAGGAG
>JBOGVO010000024.1:0-5362 GCA_050692855.1 Actinomycetota bacterium
GCGATCACCGGCGAGGTCGCCCGCGCCGGCCTCGAGGTGTTCGAGGTCGACGAGGAGGGGCTCGATCGGCTCGACCATGCCATCCTGCAGGCGATCGTGCAGCGGTTCGGCGGGGGACCGGTCGGACTCTCGACGCTCGCGGCCTCGGTCGGCGAGGAGACCGATACGGTCGAGGACGTCGTGGAGCCGTACCTGCTGCAGCTCGGGTTCCTGCACCGCACGCCGCGTGGGCGGGTGGCGACCGAGCGCGCCTATCGTCACCTGGGCACCCAGCCCCCGGGCACGCTGCCGCTCTAGCCTCGCGGAACGCCCGGGGCGGTAGACTCGGCCGTCGGCGAACGCCCGGCATCCTCGGACATCAACGAAAGGTCGAGCCGTGTTCCAACTCCTCGCACAGGACTCGGGAGGCGGCAGCAGCCTCGTCGCGTTCCTGCCGTTGCTCGTGATGGGCGGCATCTTCTACTTCCTGCTGATCCGCCCGCAACAGCGGCGCGCCAAGGCTCAGCGGGCCCTGCTGCAGAGCGTGGACGTCGGCGACGAGATCGTCACGACCGCCGGGGTCTACGGCACCGTGACCGGGATCGACGACGTCGACGACGTGATCACGGTCGAGATCGCGCCCGGCACCCGCATCCGCATGGTGCGCGCCGGCGTCGGCCGCATCGTGAGCGAAGACGACACGGTGGACGAGGACGACGAGCCCGATGCCGACGTTCCCGATGGCCAGGACGGGCCGTTCCAGCAGACGTGACCGACGACGCTCCCGCAACCGACGCGTCCCCCGATGACGCGAACCCCCGATGATGTGACCCCCGACGACGTGACCTCGGGCGAGGGCATGCCGGATCGGGCGACGGTCGTCGCGTCCGACTCCACGCCCGAGCCCGCGCCCCTGCCGGCCGAGCCGGCTCCGCCGGAAGGTGCGGAGACCGCGACCGTCACCCTCGAGGACGTGCAGGCGAACGAGGAGCTCTCTCGTTTCATCGCCTCCGCCGACCGGGTCATGGACGCGATCGGGTTCACCGAGCACGGGTTCCGCCACGCGAACCTGGTGGCCCGGATCGCGTACCAGGTGCTCGCGCGCCTGGACTTCGGCGAGCGTGACGCCACGCTCGCCTGCGTCGCCGGTTATCTGCACGACGTCGGGAACGCGCTCGCGCGCGACGCCCACGGCCAGACCGGCGCCGTCCTCGTGCACCATGCCCTGCGCGACTCGGTTGCGTCGGCCGACCTCATGCCCATCATCGCCGCGATCGCCAACCACGAGGAGACCGAGGGCACCGCCGTCTCGCCCGTCTCGGCCGCCGTGATCCTGGCCGACAAGTCCGACGTGCATCGCAGCCGGGTTCGCACCACCGGCCAGATCGATCTCGACATCCACGACCGGGTGAACTACGCCGTGGAGCAGTCGTTCCTTCGGGTAGACTCCGCTGCCCGAACCGTCAGCCTCGAGCTGACGATCGACACGGGTATCAGCCAGGTCATGGAGTACTTCGAGATCTTCCTCGGCAGGATGCAGCTGTGCCGCGTGGCGGCGGAACATCTCGGCGCCCGCTTCCGCCTGGTCGTGAACGGGGCGGAGCTGGCGTGAAGCGAACCCGCGGCCTGTGGGCCTCGATCGTGTTCGTGCTGGTCCTGACGCTGGCCTCGGTCGCCGGGTTGGTGAGCGGCGCGCTGCAGCCGATCCTCGGGCTCGACCTCGAGGGCGGGGTCTCGGTGACCCTCTCCGCGCCGGAGGGCACCGCGGGCGAGGTGATGGATCGGGCCCGCACGAACATCGCGAACCGCGTCGACGCGTTCGGTGTCGGCGAGCCCGACATCGTCGTCTCGGGGAACACGATCGAGGTGCAGATCCCGGGCCTCGGCGAGGGCACGATCGAGCAGCGAGCGGAGGCGCGCTCCTGCTTGGTCGGCCCGGACGACGAGAACTACGGCTGTGCCGAGACCGAACAGGCTGCGAACGACGCGCTCTCCGAGCTGACGGTCGTGCCACAGGTGGCCGAGGCGTGCCTCGTCGACGATGCCGGTGCTCAGGTGGAGTGCTTCCCGAGCGAGGAGCTGGCCAGGCTCGGGAAGCGGGTCATCACCGTCGTCCCCCGAAGCGACGCGAGCCCGTCCGCCAGCCCGACCGCGACCCCCTCGGCATCGCCGGCCCCCGCCGGCTTCTGCCTGGTGGGCACGACGGGGGAGCAGCTCGACTGCTTCCCCACCCGGAAGGAGGCCGAGTCCGCGCAGGAGGCGCTGACGGTCGAGGTGACGCAGGAGACCTTCTGCGTGACCGACGGCGGCGCCGACGGCGGAACCGAGGGCGGAACCGAGGCGACCCCCACGCCACCTGCGGCGCCCTCCGCATCGGCGACCCCGTCACCATCTGCAGCTCCAACGGAGTTCTCGGGCCTGACGCTCGGCGCTGCCGATCTTCCGTGCGGACTCGCGTCGAAGGCCGATGCGCGGTCCGCCGTGGGTGCCACCCAGGTTCGCACCGTGGACACGTTGTTCTGCGTGGTCAGCTCGGGCGACGAGAACCTCGGGTGCTACATCGACCGCACGTCCGCCGAGGATCGCCGCCGCGCGACCGGGCAGCAGCGGCTGCTCGACGTCGTGGGGCAGACCGCCCGCCTCGAGGAACGACCCGTGATCTCGATCGTTCCCCCGGACGATCCGGCGTATGCGGCGACGCCCGTCACGTGTCCCACCGATGCCGAGCGAGAGCGGCCGGCATGCTCGTTCTCGGCCCTGGAGACCGAGGAGGTCGTCTACGAGGACGATTCGGGCAACCGGTTCCGGCTCGCGCCGGCCGTGATCGTCGGCGGCGACATCGCCGAGGCGAACGCCATCCTCGGCGGTTCGACCGGGTCGGAGTGGGCGGTGCAGTTCCAGCTCACGGGCGACGCCACGGGCAGGTTCGCCGACGCGACGACCGCGGCCGTCTCGATGCCCCCGCCCCAGAACCAGATCGCGATCGTCGTGGACCGCGTCGTCATCAGCTCGCCCACGGTCCAGAGTCCGATCACGGCCGGCACCGGCGACATCACGGGCGGGTTCACCGAGAGCGAGGCGCGCGATCTGGCGACGGTGCTGAATGCGGGTGCCCTGCCGGTCGAGCTGACCCGCCAGCAGGTGCAGACCGTGAGCCCGACGCTCGGGCAGGAGTCGCTGCGTCAGGGCATCATGGCCGGTGTCGTCGGTCTGGTGCTCCTCTTCCTCTACCTGCTCTTCTACTACCGCCTGCTCGGCATCGTCGCGTGGTTGGGCATGTCGATCTGGGCCGTGCTGGCCATCGGGTTGATCTCGCTCGCGGGCCTGCAGTTCGGATACGCGCTCACCCTCGCCGGCGTCGCGGGGCTCGTGATCTCGCTGGGCGTGACCGCGGACTCCTACATCGTGTTCTTCGAGCGTCTGAAGGACGAGGTGCGTGGCGGCAAGAGCGCCCGTGCCGCGGTGCAGCCCGCGTTCGCCCGCTCGTACAAGACGATCATCGCGGCGGACGTGGTCGCGGGCATCGCCGCCGTCGTGCTCTACCTCACGGCCGTGAGCTCGGTGCGAGGGTTCGCGCTCACGCTCGGCGTCGCGACCCTGCTCGACCTGTTCGTCGTGTACTTCTTCAAGCGGCCGACGGTGTTCCTGCTGGCGCGCAATCGACGGCTGGTCTCGATGAAGGGCTTCGGGCTCGAGGCCGGTGTCGCCGGCGAGGCCATGCCCGACGACGCGGTCGAGGGGGCGGGGCCGTGACGGCGCTGCACCACGCGCTCGAGACCTACCGGGGGCACACGGTGCCGCATTTCCGGTTCGTGGAGCGGCGCAACGTCTGGTTCGCGATCTCGGGCGCGATGGTGGCTCTCTCCCTGGTCGGCCTGATCGCGAGTGGGCTCAACTACTCGATCGATTTCGAGGGGGGAGCGAAGATCCAGTATCCCCTCGAGGCGAACGTCACCGTCGCCGACATCTCGGCGTTGCTCGCGGGCGAGGGTCGGGCCGGGGCAGAGGTGCAGATCGTGAGCGGGGATCAGGTGGCGATCCGCACCGAGTCGCTGGCCGACACCGGGGACGCCGACATCCTGCTGGCGGCGCTCGCGGACCAGGCCGGCATCGACACGACCGACGTGAACGTCGAGGACATCGGTCCGACGTTCGGCGCCGACGTCCGCCGCCAGGCCGTCACCGGCCTCGTCGTCGTGCTGGCGGCGATCTCCCTCTACATCGCGGTGCGCTTCGAGCCCAAGATGGCGCTCGGGGCGATGATCGCGCTGGTGCACGACGTCGTGATCACGGCCGGCGTCTACGCGCTGGTCGGTCGAGAGGTGACGCCCGAGACGGTGATCGCGATCCTGACGATCCTCGGGTACTCCCTCTACGACACCGTCGTGATCTACGACAAGATCAAGGAGAACACCGAGTCGAACGCGCTGGTGAACCGGCTCGGCTACGTCGGCGTGGTCGACCTCTCGCTGAACCAGGTGCTGATGCGCTCGGTGAACACGTCGCTGGTCGTGCTGCTGCCGATCCTCTCGCTGCTGCTGCTCGGCGGCGACACGCTGAAGGACTTCGCGTTCGCGATGTTCGTCGGCGTGGCGATCGGCGCCTACTCGTCGATCTTCCTGGCGGCACCGTTGCTCTCGGTGTTGAAGATGCGGGAACGGCGGTACCAGCAGCTGGAGGCTCGCCGCACCGCTCGTGAGCGGGCCGGCAAGACGACCGACCAGGTCGAGTCGCCGGTCGCCGCCGCCTCCACGGCCCGAACCTCCGACGCCGCGGCTCGATCCGCCACGGCTCGCACGGGGTCGCGGCCCCGTCCGAAGAGCAAGCGGCGTCCGCCGGCCAAACGCAAGCGGAGGTAGCGCGTGGACATCGAACAGATCAAGGGGCTGGTCCGCGACGTGCCCGACTTCCCCGAGCCGGGCATCGTGTTCAAGGACATCACGCCGGTGCTCGCCGATCCGATCGCGTTCTCCACGATCACCGACCTCATCGTGGTCCGCTTCGGCCGGGGGAACGTCGACAAGGTCGTGGGCATCGAGGCGCGCGGATTCATCATCGCCTCGCCCGTCGCCTATCACTTCGGCGCGGGCTTCGTGCCGATCCGCAAGGAGGGGAAGCTCCCCTCTCTGACCGTCGGCGAGGAGTACGAGCTGGAATACGGCAGCGCCACGCTCGAGCTGCACGTCGACGGCATCACTCCGGGCGAGCGGGTGCTGATCGTCGACGACGTGCTGGCCACCGGCGGGACGGCGAAGGCCGCGGCCTCGCTCGTCGAGCGGTGCGGCGGCACGATCCGCGGGATCGCGTGCCTGATCGAGCTGGAGTTCCTCGAAGGCCGCAAGAAGCTCACCGACTACGAGCTCCACACCTTCATCCATTACTG
>JBOGVO010000025.1:0-7577 GCA_050692855.1 Actinomycetota bacterium
CCGTTGAACGACTTCCGCGAGGTCATCCTCGCGACGGCGACCAAGCCGGCCTGACCTCCGGCTCGGCTCGCGATGCGCCTCGGAACGCGTTCAGCCGAGGTCCGACCGCGTGAACCGCAGGGAACCGGGGGTGCTGTCGGGCATCAACGCCTCGTCGTAGCAGGCCTCGAGCTGGCGACCGAGCCGCTCGACGTGGTCGACGGCTTCCGCGGGCACGTTCGCGAGGAAGAGCCCGCACCCCGAGACGCCCGGGTTCAGGGTCGTCTCGCCGCGCAGGAACGCAGTCTCGATGTCGAGCGAGTGCACCGCGACGCCGTCGACGGTGGCTCGTCGTCCGATCGCACCGCGGTCTGCGGCGTCGTCGTATCCGTGCCACAACGCCGACGGGAAGCCTCCGACGGCGAGCCTCGCGAACAGGTCGAGCGCGTCCATGTCGTCCGCCGAGCGTTCCGATCCGTCGAACGGGTCGAGGAACACGAACGTCGATGCCGCCTCAGACGGCCCGAGGGTCTGCGCGCTCGCCCAGATCGCCGCGAGACCGTCGGTCCGCTCGACCCGCACCACGTCGGCGAGGTCCTGCTCGCGGACGACCCGCGTGAGGTCGCCGACGCTCGCCGGGTCGAGGTCGCAGAGCAGATAGGTCGCCCCGCCTCCGAGCACCTCCATCGCGAGACGCGCCGACCCCGGGTAGCGCGGCTCGCCGTCGTCGCCTGGCGGCAACGTCCGCAGGAGCCCCAGGTATCGAGAGGCGTTGATGGCCGGCGCGCGGGGCGCCTCCCGGAGCAATGCGAACACCCCGTACTCGCGTTCCCACGATCGGTCGAGCACATAGGTCCCCGAGCCGGCGTGCGTCTCCCAGTACCTGGCCGGTCGGAGCCGGTCGAGCAGATCGCCGAGCGGAAGGTGCTTCCAGACGTCGCCGATCTGCCCGAAGTGCGGGTTCGCCATCGCGTGCGAGCCTACGAGACGCCGGCCAGCAGGTCGGAGGCCCGCCCTTCGATCCGGCCGAACAGCGACGAGCCGATTACCGCAGAGCCATGCCGGGAAGCACGTCTCGCTTGGCGTCATCTGGGGGAACTGAAGACCGCCCATCGTCGAGGGGTGGCGACCCGGGCGGCTACTCCGAGAGGTCGAGGCGCCGGAACTCTTCGGCTCGGCCGACGCCGATCTTCTTCCCGGCTTCTTCGGCTTCCTCGAGCAGGAACGTCTCGAAGTAGGCGATGCCCTCGGAGAGCTGGCTGTCGTGCTTCGAGAGAGCGTCGATCTTCCGCTGCCAGGTCGCGGTCACGTCCTCGGTGTGGTTCGGCTCGTTCGTCCAGCCGAGCCAGACGTCGGTGATGTCCTGCACGCCGAGGCCGTCGCCCAAGTGCTCCGGGAAGAAGTGCGGGTTGCCCGAGCCGGGGAAGGCCGAGTCGAGCGCGACCCATCCGGCGGTGCGGTGATCGGAATGGTTGTAGTAGCTGTTGCGGAAGAACACCGCGGTGGGGTCGACCGAGAGCACGGTCTCGGCGCGAACCTCGCGGATGCGGCGCACGACCTGCTCACGCACCTCCGTCGTGTTCTGCAGGTCGCCGTCGTGCACGTCGAGGATGCGCACGCTCGAGAGGCCGAGCACAGCGGCGGCGGCCTCCGTTTCGCGGACGCGCAGTCGCGCGAGCTCGGCGCGGTCGAGCCCGGGATCCTGCGAGCCACGGTCGCCGTTGGTGAGCACGACCAGGTGTACCTCGCGGCCGGCGGCGACCCAGTTCGCCATCGTGCCACCGGCTGCGATCTCGGCGTCGTCGGGGTGCGCGAAGACGCCGAGCGCCGGTCCGGTGCGCCGGTCCGGGGGCGTGGGGTCCGCCACAGTGCTCCTACGCGGCCGCCCGGTCGAGCACGAACCGCACGAGGGTCCGGACCGGCACAGCGGTGGCCCCGCGGGGACTGAGATCCGTGCCGCGTTCGCTGAACCCAGGGCCGGCGATGTCGAGGTGACACCAGGGCGTGTCGCCCACGAACTCGGCGAGGAACCAGGCGGCGGTGATCGCACCGCCCCAACGGTCGCCGATGTTCTTGATGTCGGCGACGCTCGAATCGATCAACTGCCGGTATTCCGGATGCAGCGGAAGCTGCCAGATCGGCTCCCCAGTCGCGTCGCCGGCCGCGGTCAGCTCTCGGATCAGCGTGTCGTCGTTGCCCATCGCACCGGAGATGCCCGTGCCGAGCGCGACGACGCACGCCCCGGTCAGCGTCGCGGTGTCGACGATCAGCTCCGGCCTCCGCTCCGCGAGGAACGCGAGGGCGTCGGCGAGCACGAGACGGCCTTCGGCGTCGGTGTTGAGCACCTCGGAGGTCGTGCCGCCTCGATGGGTGATCACGTCGCCCGGCTTCTGTGCCGAGCCGCTCGGCATGTTCTCGGCACACGGGATCGCCGCGACCACGTTGATCTTCGGCTTCAGCCGGGCGATCGCCTTCATCGTGGCGAGGATCGACGCCGCGCCCCCCATGTCGTACTTCATCGTCTCCATGCCCTTGGCGTCCTTGATCGACAGGCCGCCGGAGTCGAAGGCGATGCCTTTCCCGGTGAGCGCGATCGGCGTGGCGTTGCCGGCGCCCGTATACGTCAGCTCGATCAGCCGGGGCGGGTTCACGCTTCCCTTGCCGACGCCGATGATGCCGCCGAAGCCACCCTTGTCGAGCTGGGACTCGTTCCAGACCTTGCAGGTGAGACCGACCGAGCGCGCCATCCTCTGTGCTTCACGTGCGATCTGGGCCGGCGGCATGTCGCCGGCCGGGGTGTTGACGAGATCGCGAGCCCACCACACGGCGTCGACCACGATGGCGGCACGCCTGGCGGCCGCGGTGAGCCCCGTGGCCGCCCATCTCGGGCTGCCGAGCACGATGACCCTCCTCAGGGCAGCCGTCGTCGTCGCGTCGTCGCCCTTCGAGCGATAGCGGTCGAAGCGGTAGACGCCCAGGCCGAGGCCCTCGGCCGCCGCCTGCACGGCGTCGGCGGCCTGGCGCGCGCCGAACGCCTGGGGGAACGTCGTGGCGACCGTCGAGAAGCGCCTGGCCGTCGCCGACGCACGGCCGAGCACCCGTCGAGCTCCCTCGACCGTGAGCTCCTCCTTGGGACCGACGCCGACCAGCAGCACGGCATCGGCCGTGAAGCGGTCGCCGTCGCGCCGCGTCACGAGGACGGCTTCGCCCTTCTTGCCCGTGAGCTTCGCGTTCGCGAAGGCGTTCGCGAGCCCGATCTCCCGAACGCCAGGTCCGGGCTTCGCGCCCTGGAAGACCGGCACGATCAACAGCCCGGCCCGCACGTCGGCGGGGGACTCGCTCGAGTAGGAGTACGTGGTCACGTCGTTCTCGCTCCTTCGCTCGGTGGGTGCTGCGCGGCGTCGCGGGCAGTCTAGTGGGCGGTCGATAGGCTGGGCGGCGATGAAACCGCGTGACATGAGAGACCTCGTCTGGTTCGACGAGGAGGCCGCTCGCACCGAGGTCCTGTTCGAGTCGGAGCGCATCTGGAGCCAGCTGGTGTGCCTGCAAGGCGCGCAGGGCATCGGCCCCGTGGCGGATACCGGCTCGGATGCCATCGTCTCGGTGCTGGCAGGCGAGGTCGCGGTCCAGCTGGGCAAGAGCCGCACGCGCATGGGTCAATGGCACGCGGTGCTCGTGCCCGCGGGCACCGAGCTGACGATCCGCAACGCCTCGGAGGATCCGTCGGTCGTCCAGGTCACGACCGCGCCGCCGCCGGCGCCGCAGGTCTGACGACCGTCTCGGCTTGGGTCGCGCCGCGACCGGACATCTAGATGCGACCGAACGTGCCCACGCGGAAGCGATCGATGCTTACGGTGATCGCCGCGGTCACCGTCATGAGCACCACGCTCATCGCCGTGGCCTGGCCGATCGAGGCCGCGCCCGGCTGCGAGAGCAACCGCACGATCGCGATCGGCATCGTCGGCGTGTCGAGCCGGGCCACGAACGCGCTCGCCCCGAACTCCCCGAGCGCGACGGCGAACGCGAAGGCCATCGCACCCAGGACGGCGCGGGATGCCACCGGCACCAGCACGTCGCGCACGACCTGCCAGGGAGAGGCGCCGAGCGCGGCGGCCTGCTCGGAGAGGTCGTGCCGGGTGGAGGTCAGGACGGGCTCGACCAGGCGCACGACGAACGGGAGCGCGACCACCGCTTGGGCCGCGACGAGCAGCCAGGCGCTGCCGCGCAGGTCGAGCGCGCCCGAGTCGAACGCCACGACGTAGCCGAACCCCACGGTGACGGCCGACACGCCGAGCGGCACGGCCGACAACCCGCGCAGCCACGACCCTCGGCGCGACCGTGCGACGACCCACGCCGCGATCACGCCGACCGCCATCGCGATCGCCGCGGCGCCCGCCGCGACCCGGAGCGACGTCGTCACCGAGTCGAGCGGCGAGATCGGCAGCGCGCTCCCCGCTCGCACGTTCCCGAGCTCGAGGTAGCGGTCGAGTGTGAGCCCGGCCGGGGTGCGGATCGACCGCCACACGAGACGCAGGGGAGGCGCGAGCACCGCGATCGCCAGCGCCGGCGCCGCGACGGCCACGAACGCGCGCTCGCCGGTCGTGCGGGCCCCCCGAGCGGTATCGCCGGGACCGACCAACCGTTGGCGAACGCCGGCGCGCGACTCCGTCCACGAGGTGGCCCACAGCAGCACCGAGACGATCGCCAGCTGCACCAGCGTGAGGGCGGCCGCCACCGGCAGGTCCAGCAGCTGCGAGGTCTGCCGGAAGATCTCCACCTCGATCGTGGCTCTGGCCGGGCCCGCGAGCAGCAGCGCCACGCCGAAGGACGTGAACGTGAACAGGAACACGAGCGTCGCCGCCCCCACGATCGAGGGCCGCGCCAGGGGCATCAGCACGTCGGTGAACCGCCGGACCCCCGTGGCGCCCATCTCCGCGGCCACATCCTCGTACGCCGGGTCGAGCTGCGCCCAGAAGCTCCCGGCGACGCGGACGACCACCGCCAGGTTGAAGTAGACGTGCGCGGCGAACAGGGCCGCGAGCGACGGACCCACACCCGCGAAGGCCGTGCCGACGACGACGGTCGGCAGCACGAACGCCACGAGGGTCGCCACCCGCAACACCGATCGTCCGGGGAACCGGAACCGCGCCAGCAGGTAGGCGGCCGGCAGACCCAGCGCGAGCGTCAGCGCCGTCGAGACGACGGCCTGCCACGTCGTGAACCAGATCACGCCCCGCAGCCGGGCGTCGCCGAGCACCGTGCCCGGCGAGACGTCGCCGATCACGGACCCGACGATCGAGGCCAGCGGATAGACGAAGAACAACCCGAGGAAGGTCGCCGGCACCGCGACGAGTGCCACGCGGCCCGCGACCGTCCTCACCCGAACATGAGGTCGGTCCACGTCTCGACCCACGCGTCCCGTTCGGCCTCGACCTGCCCCGGCGGCAACGCGAGGGGGGAGGCCGGCTCCATCGCCCATCGCGCGAACTCGGCGGGCAGCCGGGCGTCGTCGGCGACCGGGAAGACGAACATGCGCAGGGGCACGTCCTCCTGGAACGGCCTCGACAGCAGGAAGTCGATCACCTGCCGGGCCTCCTCTGGATGCTCGGTGCCGGCGAGCACGCCCGCGAACTCCACCTGGCGGTAGCAGCTGTCGGTCACCGCGGCCGTCGGCGCCTCGTCGAGCCGCTCCTCCGCGAAGACCACCTCGGCCACGGGGCTCGTCGCGTACGACACCACGATCGGACGCTCGCCCTCGCCACCGCCCGCGCCCGAGAACTCCCCGAAGTAGGCCTGCTCCCAGCCATCGACGACGAGCACGTCGTTGGCCCGCAGGTCGCGCCAATACCCCTGCCAGCCGTCGTCACCGAAGCGCGCGATCGTCGCGAGCACGAACGCGAGGCCGGGCGTCGACGTCGCGGGATTCTCGACGACCGTGAGCCCCCGGTAGCGCGGGTCGACGAGGTCGTCGATGGCGGTCGGTGGATCGAGGTCGCGATCGGAGAACCACCCCAGATCGACGTTGAGGCACACGTCACCGTGGTCGACCGGCGTGACCGAGCCCGTGTCGTCGAGCTCGAACGCGTCGTCGACCCGCTCGAGCGCCGGCGACGCGTAGGGCTCGAAGACGCCCGCTGCGACCGCCTTCGGAAGCAGGTTGTCGTCGACGCCGAACAGCACGTCGCCCTCGGGGTTGCCGGCCGTGAGGATCGCCCGGTTCACGAGCTGTCCGGCGTCGCCGGCCGGCACGATTCGAAGGTCGGTGCCGCTCTCCCGCTCGAACGCCTGCACCACGCGCTTGCTGACATCGAACGAGTCGTGCGTGAGGAGTGTGACGGTGACCGGCTCCGAGGGCGACCCCGATCCCGGCGGCGCGGGACCTCCGCCCGTGCACGCGGCGAGCAGGAGCACTGCGACGATCACGGCCGTGCGCCGGGTCATGGGGCCTTCTTCTCGTCGCCCGGCCGCACGGCGATCACGACCCCATGCGCCACCTCGACCACGGCACGGCCGCCCAGGAAGCGGTTGCTGATGCCCAGGCTCGAGCCGGGTTCCAGCACGGCGTCGTCGATCGTCCATCGGAGCCCCTCGGTGCGCACGCCGGCGGCCGGCCCGCCGACCGCCAGCAGGCTGATCAGCTCGTCGGGAGTCCCCGTCAGCTCGCGGCGGCCCCGCACGACGTGCAGGAGGGCCGCGCCGAACACGGCGTCGACATCGATCCCCGCGTGGCGGGGCGACGCCAGCAGCAGGGCGTTCCCGAGCAGGTGATCGAGCCGGCCCCCGCTTCCCCCGACGACGACCATCCGACCGACGTCGGCCGCCATCGCGGCCGCGATGGCGAGCTCGAGGTCGGTCGCGTCCTTGTCCTGGGGATACCGGCGCACCTCACCCCCCGCATCCTCGAACGCCTCGAGGTCTCCCCGGCTCACGGAGTCCATGTCGCCCACGAGCAGGTCGACCTCCACCCCCATGCGGTTCGCCTCCGCGAGCCCAACGTCGGCCGCGATCACGAACGCATCGTCGGGCACGTCGATCGGGCGCGCGGCACCGCCGCCGCAGAAGATGAAAGCGGATCGCACCGGTTGGAACTCCCTCCGCCGGCATTACCCGGTTCAGGTTCGTCGGGTCGCCGGCGTCGTCAGCCGGCCTCTCAGCCCGGTTCCCCGAGCTCCCCGTGTTCTCTCATCGAGTATAGGCGCGGGATGCGATGCGTCCTCGCCCGTCACGAACGAGCGGGGCCGCTCGCGATCAGATGCGCGCGGAGCCCTCGCATCGAACGTTCCATCGACAACAGCAACATCGGCCGGTACGCGGCCGCGGCGAGCTCCCCCACCACCGGGACGGCGAGACCCACCTCCTCGCGCCACGTGAAGCGGGTGCCGCCCTGGATCGGTTCGAGCGTCCAGGTGCCGGTGCCGGTCACGAGGGAGCCGTGCCGGATGTCGATCCGCCTCGGCGGGTCCCACGCCACCACCTCCATCGGTTCGGTGAACGCCGCGAGCCCGAACACGCGGGTCCTCACCGCGAGCCGGACCCCCACGCCTTCCCGTTCGTCGGAGACGACCGTGACGCCGTCGGCGTCGAGCATCCAATCGGCC
>JBOGVO010000026.1:0-22230 GCA_050692855.1 Actinomycetota bacterium
CGCCGACACCCCGGCGTCGGCGGCGGCGCGCTTGAGCCACTGCCGGTACTGCTCGTAGCCGACGCCCACCAGGGTCGGCTGCCGTCGACCTCGGCGCGGCACATAGTCGTGGAGATCCAGCAGGGACTCGGCTGCGATGACGCCCTTGGGGGAGAGCGGCACCTCGTACGGCTTGTCGCCCTTCGCCACCCGGAAGTAGACCGACCACCCCTCCGGCCGCCGTCGCACGTCCTCCGGCAGCACCCCCACGAGCGAGCCCTCACGGCACGCCGTCACGTACTGCAGAGTGATCGCGTGCGGGGCTCGAGGATCCACGTCGATCGCGTGTTCGATGACCCGCTCGATCTCACCCGCCGCCAGCGACGGAGCCGGGGGCGTCTTCGGTCGTCCGGGCCGGAGGCGGGTCGAGGGATCTCGATCGACGTGGCCGCGAGCCAGACAGAAGGAGTAGAAGGAGCGGAGCGCGTCCCAAGCCTAGCAAGCCCCCTGCGATACTTGCCGGACCATGCGCGTGCCGTTTCACCTCCTGGACGTGTTCGCCGAAGAGCCGTTCGCCGGCAATCAACTGTGCGTCGTGCCCGACGTGCCGGCCGATCTCGACGGCGAGACGATGCAGACGCTGGCCCGAGAGATCGGGTTCTCCGAGACCACGTTCGTCACCTCGCTTCGCGACGCCGGCTACGACGTGCGGATCTTCACGCCCGACGCGGAGCTGCCCTTCGCCGGACATCCCACGCTCGGCACGGCGTTCCTGCTCGTGTCGCACGGCCGGGTCGCGCCGTCGCTCGTGCAGACCTCCGCGGCCGGTGACGTGCCGGTCGACGTCGACCTCGGAAGCGCACGCGCCACGATGCGCCAGCTGTCACCCGCGTTCGGCGAATCACTCCGTGATCGCGCGGCGGTCGCGGGAGCCGCGGGACTCACCATCGACGATCTGATCGAGGGCATGCCGGTGATGGCCATCTCGACGGGGATCCCGCACGTGATGGTGCCGGTCCGCGACGAGGGCAGGCTGCGATCGGCCCGCCGGAACAGCCAGGGGTGCGGCGCCGTGTGTGAGGCCGCCTCCGCGGAATCGCTGTACCTGTTCGCCGTGCGGCGCGACGGCGATGTGATCGCGCGCATGTTCGACCGGTCCGACTCGATCGGGGAGGACCCGGCCACCGGCTCGGCGGCGGGGCCGCTCGGGGCGTACCTGTCGCGCCACGGGATGGCCGGCATGCCCGGACGGGCCGTCGTGGCCCAGGGAGAGATGGTGGGCAGGCCGAGCTTCCTCCACGTGCAGGTCGGGCGTGACGGCGACGGATGGACGATCGAGGTCGGTGGCGGGGTGCGGATGGTGGGGGAGGGCGCGTTCGCGATCTGATCCCCGCCCTGGATCACGTCGTCGACTACTCCGCGACCGTGCACCCCACCGTTGGCATAGTGACCTCGGCCTCTTCGCCCGCTTCCACCTCGGTGTAGAGGGAATAGGTGTCACCTTCGGCCACCGGTCCGTCGCTCTCGTACATGGAGGTGCCGCTGGCAGTGAACACCGCGGTGCCGCTGGCCGGGGGGGCGATCACGCATCGCAGCGGCGCCACGCCCGACCCGGCGTTCGTCACGTCGGACCGGTAGCACACGGGCTTGCCGCTTCCTACCGGGCAATCGACCGCCTCCGGGGCCGCGACGACGAACTCGGCGTCCGACCCCGGTCCCCGCGTCTGCAGCACGAACAGGGCGACCGCGATCGCGATCCCCGCGGCGAGCAGCGTGACGAGGGCGATGTACACGAGGCTCGAACGGGAGGCGGGAACCGTCTGCACCCGGCGACCGTAGCCGTGGACAGCCTTCCGGCGCAATCGGTCCTTCGGTCCTTCCTACGCGGGGTGCCAGGGCCGTGGGTCCGTCCGCAGCAGTGAGTAGAGCAGGACGTCCTGGTTCCGGCCGTCGTTGAAGAACGCGCCGCGCACCGTCCCTTCCAGCGCGAATCCGCACTTCTCCGCGATCCGCTGCGAAGCTGCGTTTCCGGGGACGATGACGAGGTGGATGCGATGCTCCTTCTTGGTTGCGAACAGGTAGTCGACGAGCATCTCCACCGCCTCGGTCGCGTAGCCGCGGCCGGCGTGGCCATCGTCGTACAGCTGGTAGGAGAGTTCGAAGGCGTCCCAGTACGAGACCGGCCGGAAGAACTCGATGTGCCCCGCGATCTCATCTTCCGGCGTCACCAGGAGCAGCATGCCCTCGGTCTTCTGCCAGAAGCCGTGCTCCTCGAACTCCCGGTGGAACGCCGGCTCCGACATCACGCCGAGCGGGAAGAAGCTGCCGCGGGTACCGATGGCGATGTGCGCCTCGTAGAGACGATCGAGGTCGTTCCGGCGAACGGGCCGAAGCCGGATGCGGCGACCCTGCAGCATGCCGGCCACCGCTGATGTGCGTCCATCGGGCATCGTTCGATCCCCCGCTCGCGTCGTCGGGTCGAGGTCCTGCACGGCTCCTTGTCCCATGCGGCGGAAGCGTCGTCAACCTCGCGACCGGAAACGCCGGCCGCCTGGCGGGGGGCTGATCCGCGCTCGACCTCGCCTACACTTGTCGTCGCGGGCACCGGTTCGACGACGCGTCGAACCGTGGGCAAGCACCGGGGCGTAGCGCAGCCTGGTAGCGCACCTGCTTTGGGAGCAGGAGGTCGCGGGTTCGAATCCCGCCGCCCCGACATGACGACACACTCCGCGCGCTGGGCTCTCGGCGCGTTCCTCGTGTCTGCCTCGCTGGCGCTCGCGGGTCTGGGTATGGTCGCGGCCGCGCCCGCCGGCGCGGTCTCGGGATCCCGCGGCACCTCCGCGTTGCTGCCCGACGTGATCGTGCAGCCGATCCGTGACCTCCGCCTCCAGAAGTCCGAGGGAGTGAAGCTGCTGCGGTTCTCGTCGATCATCGGGAACGCGGGCGCCGGGGTCGTGGAGCTCCAGCCCGATCCGCCGTCGCGCTCGGCCGAGAACGATTGCGACCGCGACGGCGACCCCTTGAACGACCGCAAAGCGTTCCAGCGCATCTTCGGCGACACCGACGGCGACGGGGTGTTCACGCGCGGGGTCGACACACTGCTCGACAAGCGGTTCGCTGGTTGCTCCGTCTTCCACCCGGCCCACGATCATTGGCACTTCGAGGAGTTCGCGCGGTATCGGCTGGTGAAGCCCAAGACCGGCCGCGTCGTGGCCTCATCGGAGAAGGTATCGTTCTGCGTCCGTGACAGCATCCGGTTCGGTGCCGCACTGCCGGGCTCGCCCTTCGGGGCGCACTACGGCAGCTGCACGCAGGATTCCGTCACGGGGCTGTCGGTCGGATGGGCGGACTACTACGGCTGGACCCTCCCCGGCCAGGAGCTGAACGTCCGCGGGCTGCGCGACGGCCGCTACTGCCTGCGGAACGACGCCGATCCGGGCGATCGGCTCGACGAATCCGACGAAGGGAACAACGGCCGGTCGACCCTGGTGCGCATCAGGGGTCCCCGGGTGATCGACCTGCGCCGGATCTGCTGACCGCGCTCGGCCCGCGCGAGGCGAGGTCAGCCGGTCGAGCCCGGGCCGCGCCCGTAGCGCGTCATGATCTCGACGAGCGTGGCGTGATCGAGACGATGCGCCGTGATGCCGTCGCGTCCGACCATCGTCTCGGCGGCGACGAGCGCGTTGAGGATGGCCTCCTCCGTGGCCTCGATCGCGCCCCAGAACAGCTCGCTGGTCGAGCCCTCGGCGATGGTCGTCACGTCGAAGGGAGGGATCACCGCCTCGATCTTGTAGCTCCCGAGCTTCCCGACGTTGCCGGTCGAGAACGCGAGGAAGATGTCGCCGCTCGAGTGCTCGCCCGCGCCGCCGACCCGCGCGATGCCCAGGCCCGCGCGCTGGGCGAGGCGCTCGAGGTGGTGGGGAAGCATCGGCGCGTCCGTCGCCAGGATCGCGATGATCGAGCCCGTGCCCGGCTCGGCTCCCTGGGCCAGACGCTCCTCCTCGTCCCACGGCGAGGGCACGTCCGTCAGAGGGATCTCGCGGCCGACCGGAACCCCGTCGACCGTGAGCCGCTCCCGGCGTCCGTAGTTCGCCTGCACCAGAGCGCCGACGGTCCACTCACCGACCCGGCGCGACGCGGTGCCGGTGCCGCCCTTGAACTCGTGGCAGATCATGCCGGTGCCGCCCCCGATCCCTCCCTCGGCCACCGGCCCGGTGGCCGCCGAGTCGAGCGCCGCGAACAGATGCTCGGGCCGCACATGGAAGCCGTTGATGTCGTTCAGGGCGCCGTCGTAGGTCTCCCCGACCACCGGAAGGCTCCAGTACGCGGTGGCGTCGGCGCGGCCACGGATCTCCGCGGCGACGAGCGCGTCGCGCACCACGCCGACGCTGTGGGTGTTCGTCAACGCCACCGGTGTGGTGAGCTGGCCCGATTCCCGGATCCACTCGAGTCCGGTGAGCTCGCCGTTGCCGTTCAGCCGGTGGCAGCCGGCGTAGACGGGCTCGGCGCCGATCCGCGCGTGCGGCACGATCACGGTGACGCCGGTGCGCTTCGGGCCCTGCCCGACGACGAGCGGGCCCTCGCCCTCGATCAGGGTGGCCATGCCGACCATGACGCCTTCGACGTCGGTGATCGCGTTCAGCGGTCCGGGTGGCAGCAGGCCCACGGTCAGGCCGAGGTCTCGGTAGCGAGGCATCGCGGCGGAGCCTACCCCGTCGCGGCGCGCACTCCCGCGGTGACGAGCGCCGCGATCACCACCACGATGAGCACCGGCGCCCTCAGCTTGATCGCGACGGCCGCCGCGAGCACGCCGGGCAGCCGCGCGTCGACCTCGAGCTCGCGGTCACCGCCGAGCGTGTTCACCACGACGAGCGCGGCGAGCAAGGCGGGCGCGAGCAGGCCGACGACGGCGTTCACGCGCGCCGGGAGCGACTTCCCGCCGAGGAGCATCGGGCCGAGCCCCTTGATCGCGATCGTCATCACGCCCACCACGACGACCACCGTCCACGTGGCGCTCACGACGCCGACTCCTCGGGGGAGCGGCCGCCGGCCGACCCTCGCAGCCCGAGCAGGCACGCGAGGCTCGACGCGATGATCGGGACGCCGGCCGGCGTGAACGGCGTGAGCGCGAGCGCGATGACCGCGCCCACCACGGCCGCGGCGACCGCGCGCCGATCGCGCAGCTGGGGCACGAGCAGGGCGAGGAACAACGCGGGGAACGCCGCGTCGAGCCCCCACCTCGACGGATCGCCGATCACGTCGCCGAACGCCACGCCCAACACCGTGCCGACGATCCACGCGGCGTAGAGCGTGACGCCGGCCCCGAGCAGTACCCTCGGGTTGAAGCGTCCGTCGCCCTCGGCCGCGATGGCCCAGCTCTCGTCGACGGTGAGCTGCGCATGCAGGAACCGCGACCACCGTCCACCCGTGAGCGACGGGGCGATGCTGACGCCGATCGGTCCGTACCGGGCGTTCAGGAGCACCGCCGCGGTGATCGCGGCCGCGACGGTGCCTCCGGTTCCCAGGATCGAGGCCGCCGCGAACTGCGCCGAGCCCGCGAACGTGATGAGCGACATCACGACGGGGGCCACCGATCCCATGCCGGCGGCCCGTGCCAGCACCCCGAACGAGACGCCGAAGCCCACGACGGCGATCGCGAGGGGGGCGACCGCCCGCACCCCGTCGCGGTGCGTTCGATCGTTGCGAGCAGGTTCGCTCATCGCGAGTGGACGGCGTGTCGCATGGTCCGGTCATGCTAGAGGGGTGAAGATCACCTCGACGTTCGAACCCTTGCCCCCAGATGTGATCGTCCGCGCCCTCCGCGGATTGCCGCCGGCCGACGGCTACGCGGTGCACGTGAAGCCTCTGCGATACCGGCAGCGCCCGCACCTATCGGCGTGGACCGACTTCGACGAACGCACGATCACGCTGCAGGTACCCGAGCCCTTCTTCCCGTTCGGCGAGATCGTGCCGTACGGCGCGAAGCGCCGGGCGGGCAAGGGCCTGAAGTTCATCTGGCTCACCGAGGGGGTGACGTTTCGCACCCCGCGCGAGGTGCTGCGTTTCCTCTACTGCCACGAGTGGATGCACTGGTACCTCCGCGAGGAGCTGGGCAAGAAGTCTGCCGCCGAGACCGCGTGCGACCGCTTCGCGCTGCGGAACTACCGTCGACGGGACGTCACGATCGGCGACGCCGAGTCGGCGCTGCGCAAGGATCGCCGCTCCGGATAGTTCGCCCACACCGACGCGCCGAGCGGCAGGCCACCGGTTCGGCCGAGCCAGGTCTCGCCAGTGCTACTCCTTGACCAGGCCCAGCTCCGCTCGATACGCGTCATGACATCTGTCGCAGGGCCGATGGAGCCTGTCGCTCACGCGATCGAGACTACCCTTGGGAACCTGCGAGGTACGCGCCGTTGTGAAGGACCGTCGGCAGACAGGAAAGGGGAGCCCATGGCTCTGAACGGTCCGAGTGGAAGCACGGGGCCCGAAGCGGAAGGCCGCCGTCTCGGTGGCGGAGCGATCGCCTCGCTCATCGGAGTCGGGCTGCTGCTCATCTTCATGATCCAGAACACCGAGAGCGTGCAGCTCGACTTCCTGGTCTGGAGCTTCACCTGGCCGCTATGGCTCCTCACCATCGCGTCCGCGGTTCTCGGGGCAGTGGTGTGGTTCGGCCTGGGCGTGATGCGCCGTCACCGTCGCCGCAAGGAGCGCCGCCAAGAACGTCGGGACTGAAACCCCGAACTGGGTGGAGCCCCCCGGCGGCCTTCACGACCGGGAGCCGGCGTCTGTGCCGATCGCGCTCTCCAGCAGCACCGTGAAGTCCTCGACGCGCGTGCGCTGGCGCTCGGGCTGTCCCGCGAGCCGATGGAACAGCCCGGGGTCGAGCTCTTCTGTCACCATCGCGTCCTGGAGCGAGTTCGAGAGCCAGTCGACGAGCGAGACGATGATCTCCAGGTCGACGTCGGCTCGGACCTCGCCGCGCTGCTGGCCCCATTCCACGAACTCGAGGGTGCCGTACGGGTCCTCGCTCACGAGCCATCGGTTGATCTCACGCTTCAGGGTCAGGTCGGACCCGTAGTCGCCGATCACCACGACTCGGTTGGGGACCCAGTCCTCCTTGATCAGGTGCTCGGTGCGCTCGAGCCAGAAGCGAACCGTGGCGAAGAACCCGTCGGCCCGCACCTCGTCGGGAGCGTCGAGCCACGCCGGGAGCGTGAGCACCGCCTGCTTGTAGGCCTGCAGGAACAGTCCCGCCTTGGAGCCGAAGTGCTGGAAGATCGAACCCTTCGCGATGCCGATCTCGTCGGCGATGTCTTCCACCTTCGCGCCCGCGTATCCGTGCTCGGCGAACGTGCGCATCGCCGATGCCACGATGCGATCGCGCTTGGCCTGGGTCTTCGCGTTCCTCGGGGACTTCGGCTCGGCGACCATGCGTCTCCTCGACTGGAGCGTCCGACTGACCTCGGGTCATGATACACGTCGACGCGAGGGTCCCCACAGGGGTCGCACGCTGGCATCATCGAGGGCGGGCACTCAGTTCGAAACGACTGACCTGAGGTCAGAGCGCGAGCGCTCCACCGACGCGGACCCGACCCGGAAGGACCCGATGATGCAGGAAGATCTCGAAGTCCTGAAGCGCGCGTTGATCGCCGCGGACCTGGATCTCGGGGTGATGGCGGCGCAGCGCCTCGTCGACTCGGCGGCCGACCCCAGGTGGATCCTCGAGGAAGGCATGGCCGTCGCGATGTTCGACCTCGGCGAGATGTGGAAGCGCGGCGAGGTGTTCCTGCCGGAGGTCGTGGCGAGCGCCGAGGTGTTCAAGCGATGCAACGCGATCGTCGAGCCCGTGCTGCTCGCTCGGCGCGACGCGGACGCCGAGGCGAGCGCGATCGTCGTGCTCGCGACGGTCAAGGGCGACCTGCACGACCTCGGCAAGAACATGGTGGGCGCGATGCTCCGCACGAGCGGGTTCGACGTGCACGACATCGGCAAGGACGTGAGCGCGGACCGGATCGTGGAGGTCGTTCGCGAACGGCGGCCGCAGATCGTCGGGCTGTCCGCGTTGCTCACCACCACGGTGCCGTACCAGCAGCGCGTGATCGAGCGGCTCGAGGCCGAGGGCCTGCGCGGGGACGTCATCGTCATGGTCGGTGGCGCCCCCGTGACGCCGGAGTGGGCCGAGAAGATCGGTGCCGACGGCTACGCGAACAACGCGCCGGAAGCGGTCGAGATCGCGAAGAAGCTGATCGGGGCGGCGCAGTGACCGAGGTCGTGACCACCGTGCTGTCGGGCCCCGGCGGCGGGGTGGCGATCGGCGACGAGCAGCCGTTCCGCATCATCGGCGAGCGCATCAATCCCACGGGACGCCGCCAGCTCACCGAGGAGCTGAAGGCGATGGACATGGCCACCGTGCAGCGCGACGCCGTGGCCCAGGTGGATGCCGGCGCCGCGGTGCTCGACCTGAACGCCGGCATCCCCGGGTTCGATGAGGCCGCGATGCTCTCGGCGGTCGTGAAGGCCGTCCACGAGGTCGTCGACGTGCCGCTGTGCATCGACTCGTCCACGCCCGAGGCCCTCGAGGCAGCGGTGCCGCTCGCCCAGGGGAAGGTGTTGATCAACTCGGTCACCGCCGAGGCGGGCTCGCTCGAGAGGCTGCTGCCCCTGGTGAAGCGGCTCGGCGCGGCGGTGATCGGCATGGCCAACGATGAGGACGGCATCTCGATGGACCCGCAGGTGCGGCTCGCGGCGGCCCGTCGCATCGTCGAGGCCGCGGCCGACCACGGCATCCCGCGCGAGGACGTGATCGTCGACCCGCTCACGATGCCGGTCGGCGCAGCCGGCGACGCGGCCACGGTGATGTTCGAGACGATCCGGCTGATCCGCGAGGAGCTCGGGGTCAACGTTAGCTGCGGCGCGTCCAACATCTCGTTCGGGATGCCCGACCGCCAAGGGCTCGACGCCGCGTTCCTCACGATGGCGGCGACCGCGGGCATGAACACGGCCATCACGAACCCGCTGCACGCGCCGGTGCGAACCGCCCTGCTGGCGAGCGACCTGCTGCTGGGACGGGACGCGTTCGGCTCGACCTGGATCGCCGAGCACCGCGCGAAGGCCGCCACGGCGTCGCCCGCGGGATGATCGCTGTGCGGCACGGGGGAGCGAGATGACCGGACGCAAGCTCGAGGTCACCTACGAGCCGAGCGGGACGACGGCGCACGTGCCGACCGGCACGACGCTGTTCAACGCGGCCCACTGGGCGGGCATCCCGATCGAGTCGACGTGCGGCGGGCGCGGCACCTGCGGCAAGTGCCAGGTGCGCGTCGTGCGGGGACATGCCGAGCGCACGCTCGCCGACTACCGCCACGTCTCCGAAGGGCTCGACGAGGGATGGCGCCTCTCGTGCCAGTGCGAGATCTCCGAGGACATGGTCGTCGAGGTCCCACGCGCGATGAGCATGCCGAAGGCGGCCACGATGGGCGTCGGGCGCTTCGTGCTGCTGGAGCCGAACGCGGCCAAGCATCTGCTCGAGCTCGGCGCCCCGTCGTTGGAGGATCCGCGCAGCCGGCTGCGCCGCGTCACCGACGCCCTCGTCGACGTCGGGCTCGAGGTGTCGCATGCCGGGTGGGTGCTCCCTCGTCTCGCCTCCGCGATCGACGAGGAGGGATCCTCGACCGTGACCGCGACGGTCGTGGGGGATCGTCTGATCGACGTCGAAGCGGGCGATACGAGCGAGCGGGCGTTCGGCGTCTCGGTCGACGTCGGCACGACGACGGTCGTCGCGACCTTGATGGATCTGCGCGTCGGCGCGGCGGCCGGCGTGGAGTCCACGATCAACCGGCAGGCGCCGTTCGGCGCCGACGTGCTGACACGTGTGAGCCACGCCCAGATGCACGGTCCGGAGGCGCTCGACGAGCTGCGCTCGGCGATCGTCGCCACGATCGACGGCGTGCTCGGCAGCGTCTGCGCGACCGCGGGCGTCGGGCGCGACGAGGTGCTCGAGGTCGTCGCGGCCGGGAACGCGACCATGTTGCACCTGATGCTCGGCGTCGACCCCGAGTCGATCGGCCGGTCGCCGTTCACCGCCACGTTCCTCGAGCCGCAGGACCTCCGCGCGGCCGACGTCGGCGTCGCGATCCACCCGGAGGGACGGCTCGTGCTGTTCCCGTCGATCGGCGCGTACGTCGGAGCCGACATCGTCGCCGACATGCTCGCCACCGGGATCGCACGCGACCGCGAGCGACGGTTGCTGGTCGACGTCGGCACGAACGGCGAGATCGCGGTGGGCAACGAGGACCGGGTCGTGACGACGGCGGCTCCCGCGGGCCCGGCGTTCGAGGGTGGGCAGATCCTGCGCGGCATGCGCGCCACGGAAGGCGCGATCGAGGGCGTGGTCCTCGACGTCGCCGCCGAGGTTGGCGAGAGCGCCGTGCGGCTCCAGGTGATCGGCGGCGACGTCGAGCCACGAGGCATCTGCGGCAGCGG
This sequence comes from Actinomycetota bacterium, assembly GCA_050692855.1. Lineage (GTDB taxonomy): Bacteria > Actinomycetota > UBA4738 > UBA4738 > HRBIN12 > JAOUEA01. The sequence continues at coordinate 10,462 of JBOGVO010000026.1, forward strand.
CCTGATCGACGTGGTCGCGCAGCTGCGGCTCGCCGGCCTGCTGAGCGACGACGGCATGCTGATGTCGCCCGACGACGCCGTGACGGCGGCGCACCCGCTCGCCGACCGGCTGGGTGTCGACGACGAGGGCATGCGGGTGTTCGCCTTGACCCACGATGTCGTGCTGACCCAGCGCGACATCCGCGAGCTGCAGCAGGCCAAGGGCGCCATCGCGACCGGTATCGAGGCCGCGATGCGCGAGCGGGGCCTCGATCCCGGAGACCTCGACGAGGTGTTGCTGGCCGGCTCGTTCGGCACCTACATCGATCCGTTGGGCGCGCGGGTGCTCGGGCTGGTGCCTCCGGTCGCGGTGAAAAGGATCCGCGCCGTCGGCAACACTGCCAGCGAAGGCGCGAAGATGGCACTGTTGTCGTTCCGCGAGCGTGAGGTGGCGTTCGGGCTGCCGGCGTTCGTCGAGTACCTGGAGCTCTCGGGCGTGCAGGATTTCAACGACCGGTTCATCGCCAACGTGGCGTTCCCACCGATCGACTCGGTGCGGCTCGGCGCGGTCGCGGGCGACGACGTGCCCGCCGAGGTGCGCGCGAAGGGTGGCCCGCGATGACCGAGACCGGGGCGCGCGTGGCCTTCATCGCGTGCGGCGCCGTGGCGATCGACACGAGGACGCTCGTCGACAGGCACGGCTGGAGCGCCGACGTGCACGGCATCTCGAGCGACCTGCACATGACGCCGCTCGAGATCGCGCCGGCGGTCGAGGAGAAGCTGCGGGCGCTGCTTCCCAGGTACGACCGCGTGATCGTCGTCTACGGGGATTGCGGCACTGGCGGCCGCCTCGACGAGGTGCTCGCGCGGTACCCGGCGGTGCGCCCCGCGGGGTTCCATTGCTTCCAGTGGTATGCGGGGGAGCTGTACCGGCGGTTCGAGGACGACATCGGCATCTACTTCCTGACGGATTGGCTCGTGACGAACTGGGAGCGCGCCGTGATCAAGGGCCTGGGGCTCGACCGGTTCCCGTGGCTCAAGGAGACCTACTTCGGCAACCTCACACGCGTGCTCTTCGTGCGCCAGCATCCCGATCTCGAGCGCGAGGTGAAGGCGCGGGAGATCGCCGAGTACATGGGCAAGCCCCTCGAGATCCACGACCTGGGCATCGAGCCGCTCGAGGAGCTGCTCATGCCCCTGATGGACCGACCGCTGGAGGAGACCGACGATGTTCGAGCGTGAGAACGCCCCCGAGATCCTCACCGAGGAGCAGGTGGAGACCGTGCACGAGCACGCGATGCGCATCCTCGAGGAGATCGGCACCGACGTGATGCACGAGCAAGCGCGCAAGCTGCTCGGCGAGGCCGGCCTGAAGGTCGTCGATGCGCGCGTCTACTGGGACCGAGGCTTCGTGATGGAGCAGGCCGCGAAGGCTCCGTCGTCGTTCCGTCTGCGAGGGCGCAACCCCGATCGCTCGCTCACGGTGGGTGGGTCTGACGCCGTGCCGGTCTGGATGAACGTCGGTGGGCCCCCCTTCGCGAGCGACCTCGACGAGGGCCGGCGCAGCGGGCGCATGCAGGACCACGACACGCTCATCAGGCTCACGCACTCGACCGACGTGCTGAACTGCGTGCAGACCGGCGCCGTCGAGGCCACCGACCTGCAGATGGAGACGCGCCACATGGACATGGAGTACTCCACGATCCGGTGGTCGGACAAGCCGTACACGACGTACGGGACGAGCGGGCCCCGGGCACATGACGGCATCCGTATGGCCGAGATCGTGCACGGCGGCCGTGAGGTCATCGAGGCCGAGGCCGCGCTCATGGGCATCGTGAACCCGAACTCGCCGCTGATCTGGGACTTCCGCATGACCGACGCGCTGCTCGCCTGGGCCGAGGCGAAGCAGCCGATCGTCGTGACCCCGTTCCTGCTCGCGGGGGCGACGAGCGCGGTGAGCGTCGCCGGCGGGCTCACGCAGCAGGTGGCCGAGGCGCTCAGCGGCGTCGCGCTCGCCCAACTGGTGCGCGAGGGCACGCCGTGCCTCTACGGATCGTTCTTCACCGTGACCGACATGCGCACGGGCTCACCCGCGTTCGGCACGCCCGAGTCGGTCTGGGGCATCCTCGCCGGCGCGCAGCTCGCGCGGCGATACGGGTTGCCGTTCCGGGGCGGCGGAGCGCTCGCCTCGAGCCCCGCCGTCGACGCCCAGGCCGCCGCCGAGTCGCAGATGATGCTGTGGGCCACGAACCTCGCCGCGACCGACGTCGTGCTTCACGCAGCCGGGTGGCTCGAAGGCGGTCTCACCGCGTCGTTCGAGAAGTTCGCGCTCGACATCGAGCTGCTGCGTCAGTTCAAGGTGCAGGCGAAGGGCATCGGCTTCACGGAGGAGGAGCTCGCGTTCGACGCCCTGAAGGAGGCCGGTCCAGGCGGGCTGTTCCTCAGCTCGCCGCACACCCGCACGCACTTCAAGGAGTGGCTCGACATGTCGCCGCTGTTCCAGACCCCCGACTTCGCGACGTGGGAGACGATGGGCTCGGAGACGACCGAGGTCGCCGCCAACAAGGCGTGGAAGGGGCTGCTCGCCTCGTACGAGGACCCTGGGCTCGACCCGGCGGTCGACGAGGAGCTCCGGGCGTACATGGCGAGCCGGCGCGACGCCCCGGAGCTGTTCGTCGAGGACTGAGGCGCCCCTCCATGCTCACGTCCTGCGACGCGGTCACCGGCCGACGGCCTCCGCGTAGTACATGGAGCCGGCCGCGCAGAAGGCCATCTCACGCGGGGAGTAGGCATCCCCCGGCGCCCGGTCGAGGTCGACGACCGGGATCGCCGTGAGCCGGAGTCGCCAGAGCTGGGCGAGCCGCAGCAGGCGGTTGGAAGCTTCGTTCACGTCCTCCTCGGAGAATCGACCCATGTCCATCTCGGTCGTCACGAACGAGCCCCGCCAACGATCGGGAAGGGGATCCGCTCCCGCCAGGTGCGCCTCGAGCTGGGCGAGGTGATCCACCATGTGGTCCGCCACGCGCCGCATCGCCTTGTGCGGCGTGTAGATGCGGTCGTCGACCGGGCATGGCCGCCCGTCCCACAACGGCCACGTCCCGGCGAGGCCCATCACGTGCTCCACCATGTCGTCGATCGCGTCCGCCGGATCGCGGTCGTCGACGACCGGTCGGTCGGCCATCATCTCCACACTCCCCGTCCGTGACCGAGACATGGTACGGATCCGATATTTCGAGTAGTATCGAAATATGGATTCCGATGCCGACATCGCCGCCATCGCCGCCGCGATCGGCAATCGGGCTCGGGCCACCATCCTCGATCGCTTGATGGACGGGGGCGCGCTCCCCGCAGGGATGCTCGCCGCCAGCGCCCGCGTGTCGCCGTCCACCGCGAGCGTTCATCTCGAGACGCTCACCGAGGCGGGCCTGGTCGAGGTGGAGCCGCGCGGCCGGCAGCGCCGCTATCGGCTCGCGAGACCCGAGGTGGCGGATGCGATCGAGGCGCTCGCGGTCATCGCGCCCCGCCGACCCGTGTCGACGCTCCGGGCTGCGACCGCGGCCGATCGGCTCCGGGCGGGACGCACGTGCTACGACCACCTGGCGGGGCGGCTCGGCGTGGGCGTGACCGACGCCCTGCTCGCGCGAGGCGCGCTCCGTCGTCGGGATCGGTCGTTCGAGGTCACACGAGGAGGGGAGCGCGTCTTCGGCGACCTCGGGATCGATCTCGAGGCGGTCGGCCGACGCCGGCGCGCGTTCGCCCTCGCCTGCCTCGACTGGACCGAGCGACGGGAGCATCTCGCGGGGGCGATCGGCGCCGCCGTGTGCGATCGCCTCGTGGAGCTGTCATGGGTCGACCGAAGGGGGCCCGGCAGGGCGGTGGCGGCCACGGAGGACGGCGTCGTCGGCCTGATCGAGCTCGGCGTCGACGCGGCGACGCTCGATGATCACCGTCTGCGAAGGTAGCCACCCGGATACCGGTCTCGGATCTCCCCCCAGCGGAAGCACTCCGTGGTGTGATCGTTCACGAGGCCGCAGGCCTGCATGAACGCGTAGCAGACCGTTGGGCCGACGAAGCGGAAGCCGCGCCGCTTCATGTCCTTCGACATGGCGCGCGACTCGGCGGTCTCCGCCGGCACGTCGCCGAGGCCACGCCAAGGATTCACTAGCGGCGTGCCACCGACGAACGTCCACACGTACGCGTCGAGCGACCCGAGCTCGGCCCGCACGTCGAGCACGGCACCGGCGTTGGCGACCGTCGACCTGACCTTCAGCCGGTTCCGCACGATCGAAGGGTCCTGCAGCAGCCGCTCGATCTTCGCGGGCGAGAAGCGCGCGACCTTCATCGGATCGAATCCGGCGAACGCCCGGCGGTACCCTTCGCGCTTGTTGAGGATCGTCGCCCAGCTCAGCCCGGCTTGCGCGCCCTCGAGCGTGAGCATCTCGAACAGGCGCACGTCGTCGTGTATCGGCACGCCCCATTCCTCGTCGTGGTAGGCGAGGTATCGGGGCTGGTCGAGCGGAACCCACATGCACCTGGTCGGCTTGGTCACGAGCCGAGGGTAGCGGCAGGCGCCGACCAGAGCCGAACATGCAAGAGGGGAGGCCGCGGGCATCGGCCTCCCCTCTGGACGTTCGATCAGCGGTGCGGGCTAAGTGGTGCCATCACCCGACCCGCCGACCGAGTCGCTGACACCTCCGCCTCCGTCGCCGCCGGAGTGGCTCGCGGCGAACGTGTTGTCTCCGCCGTCCGTGCCGTCGTCGCCGGCGGTGCCGTCACCGTCTCCCCGCCAGGTGCCGGACCAGGCGCCACCGCCTGTGCCGTCGTTGCCGCGCGTGCTGTCGCCGTCGCCCGTCCAGCTGGACCTCCAGGTGTTGTTCCCACCCGAGGTGCCGTCGTTGCCGTTGGTGTTGTCGCCGTCAGCGTCGTCGTCGTCTGAGCCGTCGACGTCGCCGACGGTGTCGTCGTCTTCCCGGCGCGCATGGTCGTCCCGGCGCTCATCGTCGTCGAGCTCGATCGGCGAGACACCGCGTGCGTCGTTCTGCGGCAGGCTCACCAGCGTCACGCCGACCGCCAGGAACGTCACCAGGGCTCCGATCGCGATCTTTATCCGCATCTCGATCCTCCTTCCGAGGCTCCTGAGGTCGGGTTCGACCTCTCGATACGAACGTAGCCATCGAGGGTGAGGCGACCGTGAGCCGTGGGTGAGGCTCCTCTCATCGGGCTGCCCCGGGTTTCCAGGCGCGCACACGCACCTTCCCGAGGATCGGCTGGGGCGGGATCGCCTCGGTCAGCGGGTCGAGCTCGTGCACGATCTCGGCCGCCGTCGGCCGGTCCGCGGACAGTCGCTCCATCGATGCGCGGATCAAGCTCGCCAACGGGTCGGGCACGTCGCGCGGGAGGGGGTCGGGGTCGCGCACGAGCTGGGGGAATCGAGCGGGACCGCTCGCCTGGGGGTCGCCGTCGGGGAACGGGCGCCGACCGGCGAGCGACTCGTGCATCGTGACGCCGAGTCCCCACACGTCCGTGTTGTGTCCGATCTCCGAGGCCAGCCCCGTGCCGGCCTGTTCGGGCGCCAGATATCGATCGGTGCCGACGGGCCCGACGGTCGCCTTCGCGGAATCGACCGTGCGGGCCACGCTCAGGTCGATCAGCCTGGGTGGTGGCGCCATCATCACGTTCTTGGGCTTGACGTCGAGGTGCAGCATGCTCGTCGTCGATATGTAGTGGATCGCCGACGCGATCTGCAGTACGAGCGGGATCGCCTGCTCGACGCCGAGGCGGCCTTGGCGCCTGATCACCGTGGATAGGCGTGGTCCCTCGACGAGCTCGAGGGCCAGATGCGGCCTGTCGCCGTCGAGCGCTTCGTCGAAGCACCGGGGGAACGAGGGGTGCACGAGGCGTCGGAGCGAGGCAGCCTCCGCTGCCAGCGCCCGCTGAGCTCGAACGTCGCCGACGAACGCCGGACGGAGCATCTTCACCGCCACGACGCCGAGCACCGTCTCGTCCCATGCCGCGTACACGTCGTGCACATTGCTGGACCCGAGCAGGCGAACCGCCGTCCGGCCGGCCACGATGTCCTCGCCGTCGGCGAGGTTCCATCCTCCGACGTCAGGGTCTGTTCGAGCGAACGGATCCCACCTTCCCGAGCGCGCCATGCGCACAGCCTGTTCAGGGCCCATGAGATGCAGGTAAGCCGCTCATGAGAGTTCCCTCACGTGAGCCGTTCGCGGGGCTCGATCGGTGCCGGGCGTGGAATGATGCCTGGTGCCGGTGGAACGACCGGCGGCCGGCTCCATACGACTCGCACGGACCGACGCATGAAGACCGAGACCGACGCGCCTCCATCCACCGAACCTCCCCGACAGGTGCCCGAGGAGCGTGCCGAGACGGCCCCCTCACGTCGACGCTTGTTCCGTGGCGTCCGGGCGCGGATCCTCTTCTGGTCGACGGTGAGCCTCGTCGCCGGGATCGTGGTCGCGGTCATCGTCGTGCGACAGGCGACGCTCGTGCAGCTCGACCGATGGATCGACGGCTCGCTCGAGCAGAAAGCCGACGAGCTCGAGGCGCTGAGCGGGGGGAGGGATCCGCTCACCGGCGAGCGCTTCGGCACCGACGTGCGCCGGATCTTCGAGGTGTTCCTGGAACGGAACGTTCCGACGTCCAACGAGGCCTATCTGGCCTTCGTCGGTGGACGGCTGATCGACCAACGGAAGGCGGGCGGTCCCGCCTTCGAGCTGGAAGACGACGTCCAGCTCATGCAGCGCTGGGGCGATCTCGAGGGATCGGAACGGGACAGCGTCGACACGCCGACGGGCACGGTCGAGTACCTGGCCGTGCCCTTGCGTGACGGCGGTGACGTGCAGGGCGTCTTCGTGACGGCGTTCTTCCGAGACCTCGAGGCCGACAAGCTGAGCAGTGCTGTGACCGGTGGCCTCGGGGTGGGTCTGATCGTCCTCCTGCTCGGCTCGTGGATCGCGTGGCGGATCGCCGAGAGCGTGCTCCGACCCGTGCGTGCGGTCACCGCGACGGCGCGGCGGATCGGTGGAACGGGGCTGACGGAGCGCCTCCCGGTGACCGGCCACGACGAGCTGAGCGAGCTCTCGGCGACGTTCAACGACATGCTCGACCAGCTCGAGGACGCCTTCGACACCCAGCAGCGGTTCTTGGACGACGCCGGACACGAGCTCCGCACGCCGATCACCGTGATCAGAGGCCATCTCGATCTGATGGGAGAAGATCCCCAGGATCGCCGTGCCACGCTGGCGCTCGTCGATGACGAGCTCGAAGGCATGCATCGCATCGTGAACGACCTGCTCACGCTCGCGAAGGCAGAACGCACCGACTTCCTGCGGTTCGAGCCGGTCGACCTCGCCGCGGTGACCAACGACATCCACGCAAAGGCCGCCGTCCTGGGGCCCCGTGACTGGGGGCTCGGCGAGGTCTGCCACGGCATCGTCATCGCCGACCGGCAGCGATTGACCCAGGCGATGATGCAGCTCGCCCAGAACGCCGTCCAACACACGAGCGCCGATGCTCGGATCGAGATCGGGTCACGGCTGCGTGGCACCGAAGCCGAGCTCTCGGTCAGCGATCGAGGAGACGGCATCGCCGCCGACGAGGTCGAGCACATCTTCGATCGGTTCGCGCGGGGCCGGCGCAGGCGACCGTCCGAGGGCGCCGGGCTCGGCCTGTCGATCGTGCGGGCGATCGCCGAGGCTCATCACGGCCGCGCGACCGTCGAGAGCGTGCTCGGCAAGGGAAGCCGCTTCGCGATCGCATTCCCTGCGGACCAGCCCGTCGATGAGGATGGGCTCCGCGCGTGAGCCATGTGCTGATCGTGGAGGACGAGGACCGCATCTCCTCGTTCGTCGACAAGGGACTGCGGGCCAACGGCTTCTCGACCGTCATCGCGTCCACCGGCGAGCAGGCGCTCGCTCATCTGCGCTCCGCGCGGTTCGACCTCGTGGTCCTCGACATCGGCTTGCCGGGCATCGACGGCTACGAAGTGCTTCGCGAGCTCCGGTCCTGGGACCCCGGCATGCAGGTGGTGATGCTCACGGCCCGCGACGAGGTGGACGACACGGTGCACGGGCTCGAGGTGGGGGCCGACGACTACGTGACGAAGCCGTTCCGATTCGAGGAGTTGCTGGCTCGGATCCGGGCGCGACTCCGGAGTGAACGCGCCGCCACGTCCACGACGCTCGAGGCCGGCGGGTGCGTGCTCGACCTGCGGACGCGCCGGCTGAGCGTTGACGGCAAGGAGATCGAGCTCACCGCGCGGGAGTTCACGCTGGCCGAGACGTTCCTGAGCCACCCCGGCCAGGTTCTCAGCCGCGAGCAGCTGCTCAGCCGGGTCTGGGGATTCGACTACGACCCTGGATCCAACGTCGTCGATGTCTACGTGGGCTACCTGCGCAAGAAGGTCGGGAACGGTCGCATCGCCACGGTGCGCGGCATGGGCTACCGCTTCGACCCCTGAGCCTCGCGGACCACGTCCTCGAGCACCTCGTCGACGAGCGACAGGCCTTTCAGCGTGTGCTCGATGTCGTAGCCGAACCCGAACCGGAGCCCCTTCTTGAGGCCGAGCATGTCGCCCGGCACCAGCAGCACGCTGCGATCGATCCGGATGCGTTCGGCGAGCGCTGCGCTCTTGATCGGCAGGTCGTACTTCGCGTAGGCGATCGCGCCGGCCTCGGGGCGGACCCACGTGAAGATGTCGTCGTGGGTCTCGAGCCACCCCTCGAGCCTCGGATAGTTCGCGCGGACGATCGCTCGCGTCCGCGCGAGGATCGCCTCGCGCACGTCGGGCAGCATCGCGAACGCCGCGAGGCGGTCGCTCACGGCCGAGGGGGTGAGCGTCGTGTAGTCGTGGCGCTCCCAGATGCGCGCGATCGCCTCGGGCGGCGCCACCGCCCATCCGACCCGGAGCCCGGGCATCGCGAACGCCTTCGAGAGTCCGCTCGTCACGATCACCCGGTCGGAGCGTCCGAAGAAGGTCGGCGAGGCGACGTCCGTGTCGAGCTCCGCCCCGCGGTAGATCTCGTCGGCCACGATCCACGCGCCCACCCGGTCGGCGGCCCGCACGACCTCGTCCATCTCGTGCTCCGTGAGCACGTGCCCGGTCGGGTTGTTCGGGTTGCAGACCATCACGACCTTCGTGCGCTTCGTGACGGCGTCGTACAACTGGTCGAGGTCGAGTCGCCACCGTCCGTCGGTCATGCGCAGCCGCACGCGGTCGCCGGCCCGGCCGAAGAACGCGCCGAGCCCCCAGCCCTGCATGTAGTTCGGCACCATGAAGGCGAGGCGGTCCCCGGGCTCGAGCAGCGCCCACAAGGACAGGAAGTTGGCCTCGGATCCTCCGTTGACGATCGTCACGTGCTCGGGGGTCGCGCCCGGGTACCAGGTGGCGATGTTCGCCCTCGCCTCGAGCGACCCTTCGGAGAGCGGGTAGCCGAGCCTCGTGCCCAGGAAGGATCCCGCGTCGGCGGCCGGTCCCAGCAGCTCCCGGATCGTCATGGGGAGCACGCCCGATTCCGACAGGTCGTGGTCCACCTCGTGCCAGTAGAGGGACTGGTAGCGCTCCATCTGGAACCGATCGATGGTCATCGGGAACCTCCGTCGGGGTGCACCGCGACCGTAGCATCCGGGCCGTCGCGCCGGGGTAGTCTCGCGACCGTGGGTCGAGTCCGCATCCTGCGCGAAGCCGAGGTCCGAGCCTCGATCGACATGGCATCGTGCATCGAGGCCTGCGAGCGTGCCTTCATCGCCTACTCCTCGGGTGAGGCCGAGCTCCCGGGGGTGATCCATCTCGACGTGCCCGAGGCCGAGGGCGAGGTGCACGTCAAGGCCGGTCACCTGCACGGCGCGCCGTACTACGCGGTGAAGGTCGCGAGCGGGTTCTCCGGGCTCGAGCCGCCGGCGATCGACGGGCTCGTGGTGGTCTTCGACGCGCGCGACGGATCGCCGGCGGCGTTCCTGCTCGACGGCGGGTACCTCACCGACCTGCGGACCGGGGCGGCCGGAGGCGTGGCGGCCCGACACCTCGCGCCCGAACGAGTGGATCAGGTCGCGGTGATCGGCACCGGAGCGCAGGCCCGGTACCAGGTCGACGCGCTCGCCGAGGTGCGACCCGGTCTCAGCGAGGTGCGCGTCTGGGGCCGCGACACCGAGCACGCCGCGCGCGCGACCGGCGATCTCCGGATGCGGCTCCCGGACGGTTGCGTGGTCGCGAACGTCCCGGCGGTGCGGGAAGCCGTCGAGGGCGCCGACGTGGTGCTCACGTGCACGGCGGCGCGTGAACCACTCGTCGACGCCGCCTGGCTCGCGCCCGGCGCGCACGTCACCGCCGTGGGCTCCGACGGTGCCGGCAAGCAGGAGCTCGATCCTCAGATCCTGCGGCGGGCCGACGTGCTGGTCGTCGACGCCGTCGACCAGTGCTCGCGGCTCGGCGAGCTGCAGCACGCGCCGGAGCAGGCCGAGCGAGCGGTCGAGCTCGGCGTGGTCTGCGCCGGCCGGGCTCCCGGCCGTTCCGATGAGGATCAGCTCACCGTCTGTGACCTCACGGGCGTCGGCGTGCAGGACGTCGCGGCCGCGAACGCGGTCCTGTCCGCGGTGGGCGATCGCGGCGACACGATCGAGCTGTGACCGATCCCACAGGCTCGTTCGACGATCTGCCGGCCGATGAGCGCGTTGCGAGGCTGCGGCGGCTCGCGGAGCGCGCCCTGGAGCGGTACAACCTGCCGTCGCCCGCGCTCGATCTGATCACCGATGATTGGAACTGCGTGTTCCGGGTCGACGCGTCCGACGGCTCACGACACGTGCTGCGCGTCAGCCTTCCGGGCCGGCGCACGTTCGACGAGGTCAGAGGCGAGATGACGTGGCTCGCAGCGATCGAGGCCGAGGGGGGCATCGCCGTACCGGCCCCGCTCCGGGCTCGCGATGGGACCCTCGCGGTCACCGCGCAGGCGGAGGGTGTGCCCGAGCCCCGCACCGTCGCGGTGTTCGAGTGGATCGAGGGCGAGCGGCTCGCGAACGCCATGACCGAGCGGAACCTGGAGACCTACGGGGAGGTGGCGGCGAGGCTCCATGCTCAGGCGAAGGACTTCGTGTCGCCCGCGGGCATGAAGACGTGGGACTCGCCGTATCCGTTCTCGAGCCCGAGGTGCTCTTCGATGCGGAATATCGAACGACGCTGGGGGAGGGTCGACGAGCCGTTCGAGCGAGCGAAGCGTGCCAGCCTCGAGGCGATCGCCCGGCTCGTCGGGGGCGAACCTTCGCGCATGATCCACGCCGACCTGCACGAAGACAACGCGTTCGTGCTGGTGGACGGATCGATCGCGCTGCTCGACTTCGACGACTGCATGCTCGGTTGGCCGGTCCAGGATCTCGGGATCACCGTGTTCGAGCTCGCCGCTCGCGACGATTTCGAGTCGCTCGAGGCGGCGTTGCGCCGGGGGTACGAACGGGTTTCCGCCTGGCCGGAGCGGGTTGCCGGCGAGGTCCGGGTCTTCGCCGCCGACCGCTGTCTGATGCGCGCGAACTACATCGTGCAGGACGACCCCGGATACCTGGTCCCGGCATCACGCAACGTGGCCGGGTGGGCGGACGAGATCGAGCGGCTGCTGGGGTGAACCCACGGCTCAGCCGGCGATGCGTGCGAGCACCTCGTCGTGCAGCACGTGATTCGTCGAGAGCATGCTGCCGCCGTGGCGCGTGGGCGACCCGTCGAGCTGGGTGAACAGGCCGCCCGCCTCCTCGACCACGACCTGGAGTGCGGCGTAGTCCCAGATG